>CAZLPZ010000023.1:0-27298 GCA_964561535.1 uncultured Pseudobdellovibrionaceae bacterium
CCCGGTCGTTACGGTTACCGTTGGAAGAATTGATCGTTAAATAAAAAACAATGTCTTCCCCTACGCCGCCTTGACCCCATTGGCATTCAGAGACGCACAGAACCGATTGATCCGAGCACAGGCCTCAACCAACGCCTCGGTCGATGTCGCATATGAAATGCGGAATGCCGGCGATAATCCAAACGCCGCCCCGTGTACCGCGGCGACTCCTTCGGTTTCCAGCAATTGCGTGACGAACTGTTCGTCATTTTCAATTTTTATACCGGCTGATGTGTATTTCCCCATACATGCCGAACAATCGACATACAAGTAAAACGCGCCTTCGGGCATCGGACAGGACAGGCCAGGGCATGCATTAATCAACCCGAATACCAGATCACGCCGTGCCTTGTATGTTTCGCGCCAGCCGTTCAAGAATGTTTGATCCCCCGTCAAGGCCCCCAACGCCGCCGCTTGGGAAATTGACGACGCGTTTGATGTTGAATGACCTTGGATCGCGCCCATGGCTTTGATCAATTCTTTCGGGCCACCGGCATATCCAATCCGCCATCCGGTCATGGAATAGGCCTTGGAAACCCCATTGCAGGTCAACGTGCGGTCATAGAGTTTCGGTTCGACCTGGGCAATTGTTTTGAATTTAAATCCGTCATACACCAAATGTTCGTAAATATCATCGGCCATAATATAGACGTTTGGATATTGAACCAACACATCGGCAAGAGCCTTCAGTTCGGTTTCGGTGTACGCCGCGCCCGTGGGGTTTGACGGTGAATTCAAGATCAACCATTTTGTTTTCGGGGTAATCGCAGCCTGTAACTGCGCCGGGGTCAATTTGTAATTCGCAGCCGCCGTGCAGGGAATAATCACAGCTTTGCCGCCTGCGAGTTCCACCATATCAACATACGACACCCAATACGGCGCCGGCACAATGACTTCGTCGCCCGGATTAACGGTCGCCATAAACGCATTAAACAAAACTTGTTTTCCGCCTGTCGAAACAATAATTTGATCAGATGTGTAGGTCAGATCATTTTCACGTTTAAATTTTTCAACAATCGCTTTGCGCAGATCGGCCGTGCCGTCAACCGGCGTATATTTCGTTTGGCCTTTTTTCATGGCCGTGATCGCGGCATCTTTGATCCATTCAGGCGTATCGAAATCAGGTTCCCCTGCGCCCAACCCAATCACATCACGCCCTTGTGCCTTAAGTTCCGATACACGTTTAACAACAGCCAAAGTGGGGGACGGTTTAATGGTGGCCAAACGATCGGCGATAAAGGACATGGTAGAGGCTCCTTGAAAAGAGTTTGATTATAAAAAATATTCCATCGATTTCTTAGCACAATCAATTCAGTAAAGAAATAGGCGGCAAATCATATATTATTGGAGACCCTTTAAATAGGACGCAAACACGTGTTTGATTTGTCGCGGTTGGCGAGTGTCCCAACAGAGCGCTCTGCGCGAAAGCAATTCTGTTCCAAATGCTCCATAAATGGTTTGAAGGTCTATGCATTTTATCCCACTCTACTCTGGCCCAAAATGCATTATTTGCACCATGAGCCAATGTAATTAATTTTTGGGTATACAGGCCTTCCATCGCACTAATATCGGATCCGCGATAACAAGGATTTTTAAACTGAACAATTAACTGCATCCCAATCCCCAATTTAAAAAATGCATTTTCATGAGCTTTTTATAAAAGACACAAAAATTAGGCTACATTGCCACAAAAATTCGTTACTTATCAACAGCTTGAAATATAATTACTTAAAATGGGTAATATTGTTATATAAATAGGCCTTGATGATGAACACAATTCCCTTCGGGCGCCGGGATGACACGCTGGCCCCCTTCTTTCCCAGAAAAAAGCCACCCTTGCCGGGTTTTTAAAAAAACCTTATCCTCACAAAAATGCTTTTACCAAAGGATTCTATCCAAATGCCTCCTGCCCCCGCATCGACCCCTTCTGACAATCCCGACACCCGCGCCGCGGCGCGCACCGATTTTATCCAAAAATCCGGATGGTCGGATGCCACCGTCACGGACTTGCGCGCCGATACGTCCGTCCGTCGATATTACCGCCTGACCCGGACCACGGGATCGCCGCAAACTGCCATTTTGATGGACGCCCGCCCGCCCATGGAAGATACGGCAGCGTTCGAATTTATGGATAAAAAGTTTAAAGCCCTGGGGTTCAGTGTTCCCGATATTTACGCCGCCGACCACACGATGGGGTTTGTCTTGATTGAGGATTTCGGTGATGATACTTTTTTTAACCTGATCAACGAACAACACCGCGACCCGCAACCTTTGCTTGAACTGGCTGTGGATGCGTTGGTGCAAAAATACAAGGCGGATCCAGCCGTTGCGTTGGACGGATCGGTCGCGTATTCCGATGATTATTGGTTATTCCGGGTGGAACAATTTCTGGATCATTACGTCCCGCACGTCACCAAAATGCATGTAAATGACGATGTGCGCGCCGATTATAAACGCCTATTTAAAACAGTCCTCGACCGCGCGCATCAATTCCCCGACGTGTTACTGCACGGCGATTACGTGGTCCAAAATTTGATGTATTTACCCGATCGTCCGGGCGTCAAGGCCCTGGGGCTTTTAGATTTTCAAGACATGACAGACGCGCGGGGGAATATGTGCGGGTCACCCGCGTTTGATTTGGCGTTTTTGGTGCATGATGTGCGAGCCAATTACCCGGCGGATTTACGTGCCGTGTTGAAAGAACGGTTTATTGTGGGAGCTGGAATCACGGACCGCGTGCAATTCGACTATGAATATGCGGCGATTGTCGCGGCCCAGGCGGCGAAATGCTTGGGTCTGTTTGCACGATTTGGATACGCAAATGGCCGGACCGAATATCTGGAATTCATCCCGTATTGCTGGCGCAATTTGCGCGATGCGTTCACGCACCCTGGCTTGGCGGAACTGAAAGCCTGGTTTGACATGCATGGTGGAAAGTAATCATCTGTCACGCGTTTGAGACCAGAAAAATCTGCCGGGGGCTTCCCTCTCCCTAATAGGGGAATGGGATTCTCTCAATTTTCTTGTGCAGATTAAACGGCACCATAAAAATTGAGAATTGGGTAAATATTAAAATCTGTACATTAGAATTCCTGCGATTTGTTCATCGGAAGATATCCGAAGGATATAAGGCAGAATCCCGCCAAAAAAAATTCAACACACACGTTCACCCCGTGAAATTCCCTCAAAAAAAACACCCCCCAGATGGGGGGTGAAAAATATTTTATAAAAATGACAATATTACTTATTGCAAAACCCGAACAAGAAGGCCACACGCCTTAGCAGTAGAGTTTTGGGTGTTATATGTTGCAGTAGTCAAATCAGCACTCACGCAGCCTTCTGTTGCAGTAGGCGCAACACCAGCTCCAGTTGCTATCACAGAGCCAGTTCCAGGCGCACCATCATCAATTTTGCTATCTATAGCACCTGCCTGTTTTGCAAAAATGCCAAGTGTATCAACGGTTGCAGCGGCATTATTACCATTAATAATAATAGCTTGAGTCACTGGGGCACTTGTAAGGTGCATGTAGTGGACGTTCGCAGGTGTTGTTCCTGTCGCCCCAGCAATATCAGCAGTTTCATACCCAATGCGCCAATTGGCTCCAGAATCAATACTCGTACCAAGAACATTCTGACCAATGGCTTCTGCATCAGCTGCAATAGAAGCTCCTGATTGTAAGCCTCCTAATAGATCAGTTGCAACGAGCTGATTAAAATAAGATATGCTTTCCGTTGTATCTGCAGCAGATACAACAATAGCAGGCAAAATCCCGCCGCCATCATTAATTTGACCGTCACCTAAACTATCATCACCATTAGTTCCAGGGGCGCAGCCTTTGTTTGCAGCACAATCAGGGATCCTCGTCGCAGCAGCAGCAAGATCACCTGGAATCCCTCCAAACGTATCTCTGAATGTATATGTTGCGGCATCAATTGCCTTAATCTGCGATGCAGTCGAATTCACGCGGGTGGCAGCGATCAATTCCTGGCCTTTTAAAATCCCGCCGATCAAAAGACCGACGATGACCAGCACGATCGCAAGTTCGACGAGGGTGAACCCCGCCTGCGCGCGTCTATTTTCTGTAGATAACGATGACATCATGAATGTCTCCTTATAATAAATTAATGTTAAAGCGTTTAAAAAATATGGACTTTTATCTGAGGGTATTCGGGGACGCGCGCAAGAATTTACGCAACGAATCGACCCCCACGTTCCTATCCTCTCACAGAATAGCAGGATAATCATTAAAATTTTGTGAAAATTTGTGGTGTATTTGGAGGGGATGTGGCGAGAAAGCGTCATCCCCGCGCAGGCGGGGATCCGGCAACATAAATAAAGACAGCAGCAAAGCTGCTGACGTTTTGTGGACTAGATCCCCGCCTGCGCGGGGATGACACTGTGGGTATGGGGGTGAAAGCTCACTAACCGCGCCAATCACCCCCTCCGTCGCCCATCCGGGCGACACCTCCCCCTTTCAGGGGGAGGATCATTTTTGAGCGCATCCGCGCCCGAGCCCCTTTCAGGGGGAGGACAAACCGCGAGATCCGTCCCCCATCTTAACCATCCCTTTGGATTTTTAGGGTATGAATAAAGATAACAATCACCCTCTCCGCCCGTCTCGAGGCGGGCACCTCCACCTTTTAAGGGGGAGGATGATATGAAGGATCATCGATCATGGACATTACCCAACTTCTCGCTTTTGCCATGCAAAACAAAGCCTCGGACCTTCATTTGAGTGCCGGAAGCCAACCGATTATTCGTGTGCACGGCGATATGAAGCGCATCAAGGGTGACCCCCTGCCCTCCGACACCATCCGCGCCATGCTCTATTCCATTATGACCGAAGAACAACGCGCGGCGTATGAACGGGAATTAGAACTCGATTTCGCGATCTCATTTGGTGAACGCGCCCGGTTCCGGGTGAACGCCTTTAATACACGTCAGGGCGCGGCGGCTGTGTTCCGAAGCATTCCGTCCGTTGTGCCGACGATGGAAGAATTGGAACTGCCATCTGTTATACGAAAATTCGCCGAACTTGAAAAAGGGATTGTATTGGTGACCGGCCCCACGGGGTCCGGGAAATCAACGACCCTGTCGGCCATTATCAATCATATCAATACCAATATGTCGAAACATATTTTAACGATTGAAGATCCGGTTGAATTTTATCACACATCAAAAAAATCATTGATCAATCACCGCGAGTTGGGCACGGACACACATTCTTTTGCAAAAGCCCTAAAAAGCGCCTTGCGCGAAGATCCCGATGTTATCCTGGTGGGCGAGATGCGCGATCATGAAACAATTTCGTTGGCCTTGACGGCCGCCGAAACCGGTCACCTTGTGTTTGGCACCCTGCACGCCTCGTCCGCCCCGAAAACAATCGACCGTATTATAGATGTGTTCCCGATGTCGGATAAAGAAATGGTGCGCGCCATGTTATCCGGATCGTTACAAGGGATCGTGGCGCAAACCTTGTTGCAACGGTCGGACGGTCAAGGGCGCGTCGGGGCATATGAAATTTTGGTGGGGACAAACGCCGTACGCAATTTGATCCGCGAAAATCAAATTCCCCAATTATTCTCGATGATGCAGACGGGATCGCGGTACGGGATGATGACGATGGAAGATGCGGTCTTGGAATTATTAGAATCAAAAATGATTACCCACGAAGAGGCCCGCAAAGTCATTATGAAAGCCGGGGACGAAAGCGGCGATGTGGGCGGCAAAAATGCCCCGCCTGTGGGCCAAGTGGTCGATTCCGAAGAAGCCAAAGAGGCGGGGTACTCATTTTGAGCGCGCCTCTTCTTTTCGAACTTCTCTCAACCCTGAATACCCTGGGGGGAAGCGATTTATACCTGACCGTTGGGCACCCGCCTGCCCTGCGCCTCGACAGTCGGTTACAAAATTTGCGGGATACCCCTCTGTCCCCTGAAGAATTACATGGAATCATGGTTGCCCTCCTGACCGACCGTCAGATGCACGAATTTGATTCGCGTATGGAACTGAACACCTCGCTCGATTTGGGCGAGCATGGCCGATTCCGCGTTAATGCGTTGCGACAACGGCAACACCCCGCGTTGGTTATTCGCCGGATCATCAGTAAAATCCCAAGCTTTAGCGAATTGAACCTCCCCCCCATAGTTGGGCAACTCGCGACACTAAAACACGGTCTTGTCTTAATTACCGGGATGACAGGATCTGGAAAATCAACGACGCTGGCCTCGATGATTGATTATCGAAACCGCACCGAACAAGGGCATATTGTAACCCTGGAAGACCCCATTGAATATTTCCACGAACATCAAAAATCGGTCATCACACAACGTGAAGTTGGTGTAGATACTGAAAGTTATGAGACAGCGTTAAAAAATGTTCTCAGACAACGCCCCGATGTCATTATGATTGGCGAGATCAGGGACCGCGAGGTCATGGAACAAGCCCTCTTAATTTCCGAAACCGGGCATTTGTGCCTCGCAACCCTTCACACGAATAACACGTACCAAGCCATTGAACGCGTTATTAATTTCTTTCCAGATGATCAATCACAGCAGATCCGAACAAATTTGGGACAAAACCTTCAAGCGATTATTGCCCAACGGCTCGTACCTGGGAAAGATCATGCCACGCACCTTGCCCTCGAAATTATGATGAATCAAGGGCATATCCGTGAACTTATTTTTGACGGGAAGGCTAATAAAATACGTGAAGTGATGGAACAGAACATCGCCCATGGGATGTGTACCTTTGATCATTCCCTCTATCACTTATATGTGCGTGGCCAAATTACAGAAGAAACCGCCATCGCTCATGCCGATATTCCGGGGGACTTAAAAATTCGGATTAGACAACGCCAAGTCTCTCACAATCAAACCGAATTTAAAAATATGGATACGGCCGGATTAACTTTGAGCGATCCAGATACGAAACGTTACCAGCAATAGAATTTATCCACAGCCTGTGGAAAACTCTAGCACACAAATTAAAACTCACGTATAATTTGACTATTCGACAGGAATGTCGTGATTCGTCTGTTTATGCTGCATGATCTTATGCGTTTATCCTTTCATTTATTCGGGTTTATACCAATGAACATAAAACTTTTATCTTCGACAGCCCTCCTCGCTCTCGTTCCGATGGTCCTGATGGGATGCAGTATGACGGAAAACCATCTCAAAATGGACCGTGAAACCGATACGAATATGCAAGATATGCGCGATATGTTTGGCCCGCGCGAAGTTCCAGCGCCTCTAGATTCTAAAACAAACGCAACAGGGATTCCTGGATTTACGGATTACATGTCGGATAACGCCGCATCGTTAAAGCCTATGCCATTAGTCAGCGTATCAGTAAATGAGACCATCCCTCTCAAAGATGTTCTCTACGAACTATCTCAACAGGCACACTATGATCTGGAAATTGACCCCCGTATCGACGGCGCCATTATTTTCAGCGCGAAAAACCGCCCTTTTGACGAAGTAATGTCCCGTATTTCGGATCTCGCCGGTCTACGTTTTAATTTTGACAATGATGTCGTTCGCGTTGAAATGGATACGCCGTACAGCGAAACATACAAAGTTGATTATTTGCCCATGGCCCGGACAGTCACCTCTACGGTTCAAAATAACGCATCATTCGCGGGATCTGGATCGGCAAGCGGCGGGAGTGCGACGTCATCATCCGGATCGACGTTTTCTCTTTCCGGGACAACGGAAGTTGATTTTTGGAAAGAACTCGATACGAACATTAAACAAATCCTTGAATCAAATAGCGTGAAAAATGCCCTGCTATCGGCCACGACACCTGTCCTTCAACCGACGCCTGTTGCTGCTTCTACTATCCCGGCTGCTGTAGGCCCGGATGGTGAGTCTATTGCGACGGATCCCAATGCCCCAGAAGGAACAGATACGGTTCCCACCGATGCCCAAGCCCCCGCTCAACCGCCCACGGCCCCCACACCGGCTCCTGCACCAACTGAATCAGGACCCGCGAGCGAAGATCTGAAGCCAACCTATTCTGTGAACAAACAAGCCGGCTTATTATCTGTTTTTGCGAATGAAAAAGTCCAAAAGAAAATTCGTGCCTATCTCAATGATGTTAAACAATCCGTCGGATCTCAAGTTTTAATTGAGGCAAAAATTCTTCAAGTTGACCTAACAGATGAATATGCAACGGGAATTAATTGGTCAGAATTAGGGATATCACCCGATGATCTTGAAATTGGCCTATCAAACATCACAGCCGGCTTAACACCCGCCGCAACAGGGCGTGGATTTTCTTTAAAATTGGATAACAAAGACACGACCAGTCTAATCGAAGCGGTCTCTCGTTTTGGGACGGTTCGGGCCCTATCCAGCCCTCGAATGACGGTATTGAATAAACAATCGGCTGTATTAAACGTCGCCACAAATAAAGTTTATTTTGAAATTTCTCAAGAACCTACAGCAACAAATGTTGATGGTGGAACAACCGGTGGCGGCATTACCGTTGAAACAAAATCTGTCCCAGAAGGGGTTTTGGTTAACGTGACCCCATCGATTGATGCGCGAAAAGGCGAAATTGTCCTGAATTTACGACCAACCATTACAAAAACCGTCGGGAATGGCGTCACCGACCCTTCGATTAAACTCATTACCCCGGCATCAACAGCAACCAATATTATTCCAGAACTCAGTGTTCAAGAATTTGACTCGGTCCTTAAAGTTAAATCAGGGGAAACGGTCATTATGGGCGGGTTAATTCAGGATTCAAGTGAATCGAGCGAAACAGGGGCTCCCCTTCTTTCAGAAATTCCTTTGTTTGGATCTCTCTTTAAAAATCATTCCGATAATATCACCAAATCAGAAATTATCGTTTTCTTACGCGCTACAATCGTAAACACAGGCGAAGAAACCATTCACCAAACCGACCGTGATATGTACAAAATGTTCAGCCGTGATCGCCGTCCGATCCCGATGTAGTGGGATTTATGTATTTGAAACAATGAACAATATCGTCATCCCCGCGAAAGCGTGGATCTCGCCCATAAAACGACAACAGATTGACTGCTGTCAGTTTTCTTTTGTCGGATCCCCGCCTTCGCGGGAATGACAATTGTCTTTCGGTCCCATTTATCTGTTGCCCCACAGCGCTCTTTTCGCGTACATATAGACACATCTCTTTTTATATGGATTACGTAAATAATGTTTCTCGCTCTTCTCCATCGTGTTTTTGGATCATCCAACGAACGTCAAATCAAATCGATGCAAAGGCATGTGCTCGCCATCAATGCCCTTGAACCGACAATACAGGCCATGGACGACCCAACGCTCGCCGCCCAAACCCAAAAATTCCGTACTGCCCTAAACAATGGCCAAACACTTGATGATATATTACCCGAAGCATTTGCAACCGTACGAGAAGTGGCACGCCGCACACTGGGCCTGCGCCCCTTTGATATGCAGCTAATCGGCGCCTTGACATTGCATCAAGGAAAAATTGCCGAGATGAAAACAGGCGAAGGAAAAACGCTGGTCGCAACTCTTCCCACCTACCTGAACGCCATTTCGGGCCAGGGCGTGCACGTGGTGACCGTCAATGACTATTTGGCCCGCCGCGATTCCGAATGGATGTCCCCGATTTTTCATTTCCTGGGTCTATCGGTTGGCGTCATCGTCGCCCATATGCCCGATGACCAACGCCGTGCCGCCTATGCATCGGACGTAACCTATGGCACCAATAACGAATTCGGGTTCGATTATCTGCGCGATAACATGAAATATAAATTATCCGATATGGTCCAACGCCCGTTTAACTTTGCGATCGTTGACGAAGTTGACTCGATCTTGGTGGACGAAGCGCGCACGCCATTAATTATTTCCGGGCCGTCCGAAACCGCCACCGATTTGTATATCAAGGTTGACGCGTTGATCCCGGCCCTGAACCCCGATGATTATGAACTCGAAGAAAAACACAAATCCATTTCAATGACCGACAAGGGCTCCGAACATATCGAAGAAATGATGCGTAACGTGGGGTTGATGACGACGGGAAATTTATACGATCCCCAAAATATCAATCTTGTCCACCACGCAAACCAGGCGTTACGCGCGCACAAACTCTTTAAACGCGATACCGATTATATCGTTAAAGATAACAAAGTTGTCATTATCGATGAATTCACGGGTCGAATGATGGATGGCCGCCGTTTTTCAGAAGGATTACACCAGGCACTTGAGGCCAAAGAACGCGTGCAGATTCAAAACGAGAATCAAACCCTCGCCTCAATCACATTCCAAAATTATTTTCGCATGTACCCTAAACTCGCCGGGATGACGGGTACCGCACAGACAGAAGCCGCCGAATTTGCCGAAATTTATAAATTGGGCGTCGTTGAAATCCCCACGAACATTCCCGTTACACGGATTGATCATGATGATTTGATTTATAAATCATATGCGGAAAAAGAGGCCGCAATTATCGATGTGATCCGCGAATGTCACACCCGCAACCAACCTGTGCTCGTTGGTACCGTATCGATTGAGAAATCGGAACGTCTTGCCCGCGCGCTGGTCGCCGCGAAAATCCCGCACCACGTGTTAAACGCCCGTTTTCACGAACAAGAAGCCCAAATTGTCGCCCAAGCTGGTCGTCCGGGCGCGATTACCATTGCAACAAACATGGCCGGACGCGGCACCGACATTAAATTGGGCGGAAATACGGATATGTTAATCAAACAACAAATACCGGATGACCTATCCCCTGCCGACCGCGCCGCAAAAATCAAAGAAATCGAGGCCCAGGTGGCGCGGGACCGGGACATCGTGGTTGCCGCCGGGGGCCTTTATGTCATCGGCACCGAACGTCATGAATCGCGCCGCATTGATAATCAATTGCGCGGTCGGTCGGGACGTCAAGGCGATCCGGGTAATTCGCTGTTCTTCCTGTCTTTGGAAGACGATTTGATGCGTATTTTTGGCCGCGAAACACTCGAAGCATTTTTATCGAATAAACATATTGGCTTAAAAGATGGTGAAGCGTTAACCCACCGCTGGCTGTCCAAGGCACTCGAACGCGCGCAACAAAAAGTCGAACAAATGAATTTCGAAGTGCGCAAAACATTATTGAAATTCGATAACGTGTACAACGATCAACGTAAAGTAATATACGAACAACGCCGCGCGGTCATGGACGCCGACCAGGTGGAAACATTGGTCACAACCATCCGTGACGACGTGATTAATTCGTTGATTACTCAATGTATCCCAGAACATGCCTATGTTGATCATTGGAATTTAGAAACATTAAAAGCCGAAATGATACGGTTGTTTAACATGAACCTGCCGATTGATGAATGGGCGCACGAAGAAGGCGTGACCGAAACCGATATGCGTAAACGCCTGATTGACGCCGTTGATCATAAAATGGCGGCAAAGGTGGCATCGGCCAGCCCAGATGTTTTCCGGTCGATTGAAAAATCGTTGGTGTTGCAAACATTGGATCAACATTGGAAAGAGCATTTATTAAACCTTGATCATCTGCGTCAAGGGATAAACCTGCGGGCCTTTGCCCAACGCGATCCGTTGAATGAATTTAAAGCCGAGGCCTTTGGTCTATTCGAACGCATGTTGGATGCCATGCGCGAGGGGATTGTGTCATCCCTGTCCCGTGTCGAATTCCAAATCTCACCCGAGGTCCTAAATATGTTACAGGCGCAACAAAATGCGTTAACCGGACGTGCACATGAAATTCATGATGACCCCTCACTCATGGGAAGTGGTGAATTGATGGCGGCCGGCGATACGTTCGCTGGGAGTTCGTTTCCAGACGATTCAGACGATAAAATACATCAACTGCCCCAACGTCATGCCCCGTTTAACGCGACTGACCCCACCACCTGGGGGGAAACAGCGCGCAACGCCCCCTGTCCGTGTGGGTCAGGTAAGAAATATAAACATTGCCACGGGGCGTTGACGGGAACGTCAATGCAGGGGTGAGAAATATTGATCCAACCAAAACAGTCTGCCTCCCCGACGAAAGTCGGGGTCCAGATTTAATTTTAATCAAGTCTGGATCCCGGCGTACGCCGGGATGGCACTCAGCTCTTTTGATTGAATATATCCATGCCCCCAACACCTGACACCCGACCGTCCCTTGCACGTGGAATAGAAACCATTCTATCCCATTTAAAAACCCTGCCCGAACGGCCGGGGGTATACCGAATGATCGGCGCGGACGGCACGATCCTGTATGTCGGTAAAGCCCGAGCGTTAAAAAAACGCGTCACCAATTACACCCAACCCGATCGCCTGTCAGGGCGCATTCAACGCATGGTGTCGTTGACCCACACGATGGAATTTGTGGAAACGCACACGGAAACCGAGGCACTCCTCCTTGAATCCAACCTGATCAAAAAATTAAACCCGGTATACAACGTTTTGCTCAAAGACGATAAAATGTATCCGTCAATTTTTATCCCTAAAAATCACGATTTCCCCGGTGCACAAAAATATCGCGGGCCGCGCAAAAATGATGGCTATTATTATGGGCCGTTCCTGTCGGGAACGGCGGTGAATGAAACCCTGACATTACTGCACCGCGTGTTTCAAATTCGAAACTGTACCGATACCTATTTTGCGGCGCGCACACGTCCCTGTTTGCAATATCATATTAAACGATGCACCGCCCCGTGCGTGGGCCGGGTTACACGTGACCAATACGCCAGCCAAATCGATGCTGCAAGGGCCTTCCTTGATGGGAAAAGCCGCGAAGTTCAAGACGATTTCGCGCATAAAATGCAGGTTGCATCAGACGCACACGATTATGAAACGGCGGCCCTTTACCGCGATAAAATCAAAATGCTGAACACCATGATGACAAAACAAACAATCAACATCCACGGTATTCGGGACGCGGATGTCATCGCCGTTCTCACCGAGCATGGAGTTACCGCTGTACAAGTGTTCTTCTTTCGTGCGGGACAAAATTACGGCAATCTATCTTATTTTCCAAAACACGCCGAGGATGAACCCCCAGAAACAATTATGGCGGCGTTCATTGGCCAATTCTACACTGATAAAATTCCACCTCCTGACCTGATTATCTCGCATCATCCAGATGACGCCGATATGATCCAGACCGCTCTGTCTGAACAGGCGGGCCGGCACGTGGATCTATCGGTCCCTAAACGCGGTGCGCGACGCGATGTTTTGGATTTCGCCCATAAAAATGCAACAGAATCACTCGCCCGATATAGGGCCGCAACCGCCACGCAAACAAAATTGCTCGATGATTTATGCAACCTGTTTTCTCTCCCGCGGCGGCCTGATCGAATTGAAGTTTATGATAACTCACATTTAAGCGGCACCTTACAAGTCGGTGCAATGATCGTTGCAGGCCCCGAAGGTTTTCGCAAAAATGCGTATCGCAAATTTAATATTAAAACGGCCGATGCATCCGATGATTACGGCATGATGCGCGAAGTGATGACAAGGCGGTTTTCTGCTTTTTCACCTCTCCCCGCTTTGCGGGAAGAAGTCGACAGCGCTCCAAGCGATAGCTTGGCGCTGTCGGGTCAGGAGCCCCTCACTCGACCTCTCCCCCCCCCCCTCCCCGACTTGATCTTGATCGATGGGGGGGCGGGACAATTGTCGGCCGTCCGCGACGCGTTAACCGCAATCAATATGTGGGATTCTCTGCACGTCGTCGCTATTTCAAAAGGTCCTGACCGCAATGCCGGACGCGAATGGTTTCACGCGGACGGCCAAGACCCATTCCAATTACCTATTCATGACCCCGTCCTCCATTATTTGCAACGTTTGCGGGATGAATCGCATCGTTTTGCAATCGGTACACAACGTGCACGGCGCACGCCAACGCTTACAAAATCTATTCTTGATCAAATTCCAGGAGTAGGGGCAAAGCGCAAAAAGGCCTTACTCCTCCATTTTGGATCCGCCAAATCAGTGGCCGAAGCCCCTTTTGAAGATATTGCAAAAGTTCCTGGTATTTCAAAGGCTTTTGCGCAGAGTCTCTATAATTACTTTCATAATAAAATGTAATCTCTATAAAATAAACAATATTATCATCCCTGATCACGCTAATGGCGTCCGGGAGAACATCCTTATCAAAAGTTATCCACAAAAAACACTTCAGATTTTAGGTGAAGATGTTGCGACCATGCCACAGTTATGATAGGGTTCACCAACTCCATCTATGTCATTTATTAATCGAGGTTACAATGTTTCACCGCCCCAAATCGGGTCTACAATTGCACCCTATTATATCATCGCAAAACGGGGCTGCCCCGCCTGAAGGTTCTTATGAATTCCCGACACCTGAACCTATGCTAGAAAACTCAACACAATCCGAGCCCCTTTCCCAACCTACAGACACAAAGGAAACCGAAACGATGACCAACACCTACACCAATCCCCAATACTCGGGTAACAATGATACGCAAAACGACGCGCAAAATTCGGTTTCCACGGCGTCGCATGCTCCGGCATTCACCCCGGCAACAACGTCACGTCCCGGCATGGCACAGGCGATGGTTCGTTCCCCTTATAGTTATAATCAAGGTTACATGTCCCCCAGTCCTTCAGAAACGCCAGCCGTTTCGACGGGCCGTAAATTAGTCTTGGGCGAAGGCATCACGATGTCCGGGGAAATCGAAGCCTGTGATCATTTAGTTGTTGAAGGTACCGTTGAGGCGACATTAAAAGGCGCCAGTGTCTTGGAAGTTGCCCAATCAGGGATGTTCTTTGGTGCCGTTGAAATCAACGAAGCCACCATCGCTGGCCGTTTCGAAGGTGATCTGGTCGTCAATGGCCGGCTGACCATTCGGTCAACAGGTACGGTCATGGGGACAATTTCATACAAAGAACTGGCAGTCGAGGCCGGTGCCACCATTGATGGGCAAATTAACCCCATGTCGGTGAACCGTGTGGCCACAACGGACAAAAAATCATCCGTGTCGAAGTCGCCATCCCACAATACAGCACATCAACAACAAGCCGGAAAATCGTCCGAAACTGGATCTGAACTTCCTTTTGCGACCAAAAAATCCGTCGCCGCGTAAAAAAACAATTGAGGGCAGACCTCTAGGAATGACAGCTTGGTTATACAGGTCCCCTCATACTAATATAAAAAAACGCCCCGAGAACTCTCTTGGGGCGTTTTTTATCAGACCTAATCCAGAAATTGGAAAGCGCATCTTTTGCCATATAATAGTTGGCGCCCCACTAAAGTAGTGGCGAATATATCGATTACCGCAAATAATAAAAATTATCAGAATTTATATTGTGCCAGAAATTAAAGACAGCACCTTTACCGATATTTATCCGCTCGCGATAAATAGTTTTTTACATAGTCTTCAATTCCAATTTCAAGTTCGGTAAAAGGTTTGTCATACCCCACCGCGCGTAGTTTCCCCATCTCGGCCTGGGTATAGTTTTGGTATCGCGCAACCAAATCCGGAGCCATATCGATAAACTGAATTTTTGGCTTTTTGCCGCCCGCGGTAAACATCGCATGTGCCAAATCATTAAACGATCGAGCTTTGCCCGTCCCTAAATTAAACAATCCAGATACGGCTGGATTTTGGTACATCCACACACATACATCGACACAATCGCGCACATAAATAAAATCGCGCATCTGTTCGCCATCTTTAAATTGAGCATTCGTCGATCGATAAAGTTTAACTGCCGCCCCCGCTTCGACTTGCGGATATAATTTTGATGGTACACTGCGTTGATCACCCTTGTGATATTCATTCGGACCATACACATTAAAAAATTTTAGTCCCACCCATTGCGGCGGCAAGGGTTCTGCTTTGGTTGCAACCATACGCGCAACTGATCGATCAAATAAATGTTTCGACCAACCATAGGGGTTTAAAGGATGTAATTTTGCCAACTCCTCGGGGGTTTCTGTATCGGAGAACCCTTGCGCCCCATCTCCATATGTTGACCCTGCAGATGCATAAACCAACCGCACACCGTTTTGAGCTGCCCACTGCCACATCAACCGAGACAAATTAAAATTCGTGGCAATCACGGCGTCCGCATTTGTTTCCGTGGTTGATGAAATTCCACCAAAATGAAAAATCATTTTAATCTTGGATTTATTTGCATTCAAATAAGTCGCCAATTGTTCGGGGGCGACCACATCACGCAACTCACGCTTGCTAATATTTTTCCATTTTTCGCCTGACCCAAAGGTATCACAAGCAACTAAGTCGGGAATACCGGCCTCTTCCAATCCGGCAAGTACGTTTGACCCTATAAATCCCGAACCGCCTGTAACAATGATCATGATGTTATCCTTCTTCCAATATCAGAAATTTGCCATCCCGGGCGTTTGCCGGGATCCCATACAAATATCTTTTTAGATCCCAGCCTTTGCCGAAATGACATGAGTATTCTAACCAATTTATCTCCGTCCCGCCAGCCCCGACCGATTCATCCACAGAGATGTTGCAAAAATCTGTTCACGAATCGGTGATACGTCCGAGTCGTGGGGTTGCAGCCCCCGTAAAAGGGGTGGTACTTGATAAGGGAAGATACAAGAATCACACAGGACAAGACCATGACCAAAGAAAAAATATTTTCAGACCTTGCCGATCTGGCTGGAGGGGCGGCAAGCATGTTCTCAACTTTCCGCGATCAAATACGAAATGACGTCAAAGACCGGGTGGATGAATGGGCTGAACAATTCGACCTCGTCACGCGCGCAGATGTCACCCGACTTGAGGGAATGATAGAAAAATTGCGTGCCCAAATCGACGCCTTACAAAAAAATACCTCAGGTACAAAACAATCCATTCCCAAAAAGACCTCAAAATCGACAGCCCAAAAACAGCCAAAAAAAACCACCTCTAAAACAACGTCACCATCAAAATCCTCTATTAAAAAAACCCGCGCCCAGAAGTAACCTATCCATGAGCCTCTCGTCCCAAAATCGCCAAACGACCCAAAATATCTCAAATCCTCTCGATGCCGTTGAACAAGTTCTATCAACTTATGATATGGACTATGTCCGAATGCATGACGATGAATTGGCCCTGTCCGTTGCCGGTCAATGCGCGTCTTATAACCTGAACCTCAATTGGCAAGATGAATTTGATGCGCTTCAAATTATTTGCCAATACCCCGACCATATGGTCCCCCAAGACACAAATGCACGCGCACGCATTTTAATGAGCGCAAATGCACAACTCTGGCTTGGACATTTTGAACACAGCCTCGATGGCCCCATACAATTTCGGTACACAACATTAATGCCTGATAATTTTACCGCAGGTGTTGATCAAATGAATGATTTGTTTAAATTGGCCGTCGCAGAATGCGACCGATTTTATCCTGCCCTGCGCCTGATGTGCGACGCGCCTGACACGCCAACAGAAATCTTGGCATTTGCGATGCAAGATATTATGGGAGAATGTTAATTGCCCCCCGGTCCCCCGCACCTTTTGTTGATCGGATGCGGAAAAATGGGTGCAAGCCTGGCACAGGGATGGGTACGTTCAAATATCAAAAAAATTGACGTCATTGATCCAAACCCGTTACCGACGCATCTGATACCCACGATTACCCGATACACACCTGATATTCATTCTTTGTCACCGGCCTCCACCCCGTACACAGCCATTATTTTGGCCGTTAAACCAAATCTTATCACCGAAGTGTGCACGGCCTTATCACACCGCTCTGACCTGTGTGGGCCAGATACATTGGTACTGTCGGTCGCCGCCGGACGCGAAACAAAATCAATCGCCGCCTTACTCCCAACGAATACACCTATTATCCGTGCCATGCCCAATTTACCAGCATCTGTTGGACATGGAATTACCGCCCTATATACATCATCACATACCCCCAACACCGTACGCGAACTCGCGCAACGCTTATGCGCCGCCGTTGGTGAGGTTGTCTGGATTAATGATGAAAATTTGATGGACGCGGTCACGGCCCTGTCGGGATCCGGACCAGCTTATCTCTTTTTATTAATTGATATCATGGCAAATGCGGGGGTTACATTGGGTCTTCCCCCCGAAACAGCCATGAATCTGTCTCGACAAACCGTTATCGGGGCCGCTCATATGGCGGAACAATCACCGGAATTCTCTGCGATGACATTGCGCGAAAGTGTCACAAGCCCCGGCGGCACAACAGCAGCCGCATTAAAAATTCTGATGGATGATCCAAAAGGAATAGCTGATTTATTCACCCGCGCCCTAACCGCAGCACGGGATCGATCGCTGGAACTACGCAAATAATACGGGGAGAGCGTCAAAATATATCCCCTCATTTTTTAAGAGAGGATAATTTTTACAACGTACGTTTACGGCCACGACCACGCCCGCCGGTCCCTAAACCAATATCCTTGGCCAGCCGACTACGTTGTTTAGCATAGGCAGGCGCCACCATCGGATAATCAGAAGGAAGTCCCCACCGTTCACGATATTCCTCTGGTGTCATGTGATAAGCCGACTTTAAATGACGTTTTAACATTTTTAATTTTTTGCCATCTTCCAGACACACAATATAATCATCCTGTACCGATTTCTTAATCGGTACAGCCGGTTGCGGACGTTCAAATGAAACAGAAGTACTGGGGGCATTAATAGACTGCAGCGTTTTATAAATTTGTGTGATCAAAACAGGAAGTTCATCGCGCGCTGTTGTGTTATTTGATACATACGCAGCCACAATATCGGTCGTATGCGCCAATAATTGTTCGGTCTGTAAAACTTCAGTCATATTATTCCTCAGAAATATAAATAGTATTATAGATAATATAAGAAATAAAACACCCAAAATCAAGACCATTCAAGTATAAATATATTTATGTTACTTGATATTGATCAAATCTTATAATTTAATTACATTAAAAATTCTTTTTAGGTATCGATATTTCAGCATCTCTTAGATATAAAGGATCGGCTTTACCATGACTCAAGAAACCCGCCATTGCATACAATCGTAGCCCTAAACGCGCTAAAACAATCGGATACGGGACCGCCGTGCCGACATCTAATCCGGCAAGGCCCGGTTCAAAAATAATCTCTGTCCCCACAACAAGAACGGCACCCCCGGTGACATCGGACATGATCTTGATCCCATCTGGATCAATCGGCGGCATCACCCCGGCGGCATAATCGCCGATAAAATAATCGCCACGTTGGCTGTTAATCGCAACACGCATTTCTCTATCATCACGACGTTTTCCGTTAATCGATGCCATATCCGCCAACGCATCCATCGCACATACACCCTGGACCGGAATATTTAACCCAAGAGCAATACCACGTGCCGTTGCAATACCAATCCGTACACCCGTGAAGCTGCCCGGCCCCACATTCACCACGATTAAATCAAGATCTTGTAGGGTTATCCCACTTTCGGCCACAACGTCTAAAATCATCGGCATAAGCTGTTCAGATTGGCCACGTTGCATCGCTATAGTACGAGAGGCCACGTTATCGTCGGCAATAACCCCCACCGCACATGCACCAAAAACTGTATCAATTGAAAGAATATTTTTAATCATCATGCCGCGATCGCCTCGACGGTCACAATCTCTGGAATATGGGCTTTCAAAATCGTTTCAACACCTTTTTTTAAAGTTATTTTTAACGATGGGCACCCGGCACAGGCCCCTCGTAAATGTAAATACACAACACCGTCAATGACATGTGATAAAGAAATATCCCCCCCATGCGATGCAACACCTGGTCGAATATAAGTATCAATGATCGCCCGAATATGTGATTCAAGCCCGAGATTACGATGTCCATCCAGACTTATATTTTTTCCCTCATTGGACATTGTCTTGGATACATATACCGCAACTATCCCCGATGCCAAATGATCCATCACAGCAATCAAAACATCCGACTTTAAAGTTGCCCAATGGGAATCATCTGTTTTTGTGACCACCACATAATCCGGCGCCACCATCACGCGTGAGACCCCTGCAATCGCAAATAATCGTGCGGGTAAGGGTGCGCGAGGGGATCCAAAAAGCCCAACCTTTTCAAAAGCCTTCGGTTCCTCAATCGAAAAGTCAAAAACAGCGTTCGGAGTATCCGAACCATCAATCACAAATGATACATCCGGAATAAATTTTATACTTGCGGGGTTTGGCGTCAGTTCGGTTTGAATAAACATTTTTCAATTTACCATCCTGGCTTGCGCCGGGGTCCAGTTAAATAAAGATTTTTAATTTGAGAATTGCCGAAATATAACGAATTCAAGAGAAAAATGCCATCCCCCTCCCCTGCACCCAAACACGTAAAGCCAGAAACGGAGGGGGAATAATCAAGGACGGATGATCCAAATTAAATCCCACTTTTTCAACTTGTCGGGCGTAAATATCGGCAATATGACCCATCGCACGGAACATGGGCGCCAAAGTGCGATAGGGCTTTACCTTATCCAAATAGCCCCGCGCTAATTTTATGATTGTTGATAAATCATCCCCTTCTGGAATCATATTCCAACCCCGCGAATCCGTGTGGAACGATGATGCCCGAACACATCCAATCAACGCATAGGCAACAGAAATATCGCGCAAATCATCCATCCCCCCTTGCCGGGGAAAAATTATTTTGGCACACAGCCGCAACAACGGAGTCGTGGTTTGATCCGCGTAATCCAATAATTCCGTACGCGATTTTGGACCTTCTGCGTTTAAATCAAATTCACGTGCATCCATCAACATATTAAAAAAATCACATGGTAAATCATATTCCACAATCACAGCAGCCAACGCACGATACACCGGACTACCAGGCAAAATAATAATGTCATCCAGGCGAGAATCAGAATTCAGACTTGATAATATTTTTTCATTCCCCTCGGCTCGTACAAAAGAGATACTTCGTTCACTTATCCTTTTATATATCGCCGTTATCTGGTCCCGTATCCATTGCAACCGAATTAAACCAAGCGTGGGATCGGTCACGCTGTCACGCACACGGGCAATATCTTGATTAAATGCCAAAATGGCCCAAATACCAGGACGTGCCGCAAAGGGTGCAAACAAACTGGCCAAATATCGATCCGGATCGTCCCGCGCAACCAGGTCACGGCAATCGGAAAACGAATCATCAAGGTCTTTCTTTTTCATCATGGCCGCACTATAATCAAGTTTAAAGAATAAGTAGATATTAAAAACTGAATTTGCCACAAGCCCCCCGGAACAAGGATTTAAACGATGCCATTTACTCTTCCTGCTTTACCTTATGCCCCCGATGCATTTGGAGCTGTGTTATCGGCTGAAAGTTTTGATTATCATCACGGTAAACACCACAATGCCTATATCGTCAAAGCAAATGAACTTGCTCCGGGGCTGGGATATGCGGACATGAGCGTCGAACAGGCCTGCGCGGCATCCAGCAAAAACCCCGCCGCCACCGGTTTTTTCAATCAAATTGGACAACATTATAATCATTCCCTTTATTGGAATTCGATCAAACCCCAGGGGGGCGGAAAATCAATCCCCAGCAAACTTGAGGCCCAAATAGACAAAGACCTTGGAGGATTCGATGCCTTCCGCGCCAATTTTGTTCAAATGGGAATGACCCAATTCGGGTCCGGTTGGGCATGGTTGGTGATGGATAATACAACCGGAAATCTCGAGCTCACAAAAAGTGCGAATGCGGATACACCCTTGGTGAACGGCAAGACCCCATTATTGGTCGCCGATGTATGGGAACATGCCTATTACATTGATTACCGTAATGCCCGCCAGAAATTTTTGGAAGCGTTCGTCGATCAAATGATCAATTGGGAAAACGTTGAGCGCCTGTACCATAACGGTCCGGTTAAATTCGCGGCATGATTTAAGAATGTCCCCTACCCGTTTTTTGCAACTTATAATTTTTATTGGATTTTTCCTGACGATCGGCGGGATAATCGGCTTTGCCACCAGCCCGGATAAAACTGATTTTTACGAAACAATTATCAAATCAACGTTAACTCCGCCCGGATGGGTCTTTGGAGTGGTTTGGCCGACATTATATTGCATGATTGCAATCTCGGCTTGGCTGTTGTGGGAAAAGCGCGGGCAGCCCGGATATATGGTTGCCCTCAGATTGTTTATCCTTCAAATGGTTTTAAATTGGGGGTGGAGTTTTGTTTTCTTTACCCTAAACCTCAAATTCTTGTCATTTTTATGGATTTTAACGCTCGTCGTTGTGGTTGCATTCTTAATTGCCGTAACGCGACGATTATCCCCCATGAGCGCCGTGCTACTGGTCCCCTATTTCCTGTGGATCAGTTTTGCAAGTTATCTCTCAGGCACGATTTGGTGGTTAAATTAGGCTGTTGCCTACTTAAAATTCGGGCGATCTTCTGGGGACAATAACGTCATCAACACGGCCTTGATGTCGGGCAAAATGCGTTCAACCGACGCTTCGCCTTCTTCGATCATTTCCTTGGCTTTTTCGACCTCGAGTAACCCAAAGTGGCCCACCAGCGGTTTAATATGAATATCCGGTGGATCCCCTGCCAAACGTGACCGCGTAATCCGGTCCATCACAATATTTAAGGATGAAAACATCACACCGAACATACTGGGTTTGTTGGGTTCACGTTTAAAAAATTTCTCGGCCAGATTGAATTTTTCAAAAAACCCTTTTGTCTCAGGGGGCGGTACGCCCTGATCGTTAAACACATCAAACCCCATAACGGTTTGAAAATTCTGCCCCGGTTTACGGGATTTTCCAATCAAATCCCCGTTTAAATCCACGGCAATAGTCACTTTGGCCCCCAACGCCCGACACACCGACACCGGCGTTGGGTTAACCAGCGCGCCATCCATGAGTTGTTGCCCAAATATTTCAACAGGTGGAAAAATGCCAGGTAATGAAAATGAGGCACGCATGGCATCCACCAATGATCCGCGCCGGATCCATACCTCATGCCCCGTAATCATATCGGTGGCCACCGCAATAAAAGGATGCGGTAAATCTTGAATCTGGACACCCTTCATATATTCTTCAATCAACCCCATGAATTTTTGCCCCGCAATCAGACCAGGGCTGCGTAAACTGATATCCATATACCCAAACAATTTGCGACGGTTCATCGACAATGCCCAATCTTCAAATTCATCCAATCGCTTCGTCAAATAACATCCTCCCGCCAACGCCCCAATGGATGTTCCGGCAATCAGATCCGGTTGAATACCATGGCGGCGTAACGCCCGAATAACTCCAATATGGGCAAACCCACGCGCCACCCCCGCCCCCAAGGCCAGGCCAATTTTAGGAATAGGATACCCCCGCATAATGGGGCGGTTTTCGGATGACCCCGAAAGGTCTTGCCAGAGATCATGATCAGACGGCATTATAAGAAACCCTTGATATTAATTTAAGTAAATGAGAAAACAGACCAAAGAAAAGCGTGGAATAAATACCATAATGAAAAAGACGCGACGCAGCACCTTCTCCACCTCCAGTGTGCCATTGATCCGGCGTTTGGTCAGCACTTATTTACGACCCTATGCCCGTCAAACGCTGGGAGCCCTCCTCTGTCTGATCCTTGCGGCATCCATGACAGCTTTATTTGCCCGATTAATCCAACCCGTCATGGATGATGTTTTATCAAGGGCGGGGACCGATAAAAGCGCCCGGGACATGATTCTGCCCATTGGAGCCGCCATTTTCGCCTGTTTCGCCGTACGCGGATTTGCAAGTTATGGCCAAACTTTACAAATGAGTCGTATCGGCCAATGGATTATTCGGGATATTCAAAATGACTTATTCAGGCATCTGATCCGCCTGGACCTTGATTTTCACACCCGCCACCCGGCGGGGCAACTGACCTCGCGCATGGTATCCGATGTCAATGTCATGCGTGCCGCAATCACCGATGCCTTAAGTGGAATTTTATCATCGGGCCTCACGTTGATTTTCTTGATTATCGTTATGGTTATTCAAGATTGGCAACTTTCCCTGATTACCTTGACCACCTTGCCCCTTGCCAGTTTTCTGGTTTCTTATCTTGGTAAACGCCTGCGCAAGATTTCAAAATCAATCCAAGACCAAACCGCCATTTTAACCGATCGTTTAGGTGAAGTCTTTTCTGGAATTCGTATGGTTCAGTCCTATGGATTAGAGGATTCCGAAAGTCATCGTATGGCACGCACGGTCGACGACGTCCGCCGCCAAACCATTAAATCGATCCGGGTATCGGAAATGCTGACCCCGATCAATGAAATTCTGGTCGGATTGACCATCTTTACCATCATTGTCTATGGCGGATACAAAATCGCGCATGGAGATGCCACGCCCGGATCACTCATGTCCTTTATCGCAGCGTTTGCGCTCGCGTACGAACCCATGAAAAAATTAGGCAAAATGAACAATATCCTGCAACTGGGCTTGGGGGCAGCCGAACGTGTCTTTGATTTGATGGACCGCCCCGCTCTGCTAACGAATTCCCACAATGCCCACGACTTGATCCTGCCCACCGCGCCGACCATCTCATTCGACCATGTATCTTTTACGTATCCTGGAACGAGCACGCCGGTTTTAAAAGATTTGAATTTGCTTTTTCCTGCCGGCAAGGTCACGGCCTTGGTGGGCCCATCAGGGGGCGGAAAATCAACTCTCATCAACTTGATTTTACGGTTTTATGATCCAACAGTTGGCCGTATTTTTGTGAATGGCGATGACATCAGTGCCTTAACATTCAAAAGCCTGCGCCAAAATATCGCCCTGGTCTCGCAAGATATCACCTTATTTAATACAACAATTCGCGATAATATTTTGTTTGGAGCCCCCCATGCCGATATAAACTTGGTCATGTCTGCGGCACGTGCCGCCGCCGCACATGATTTTATCATGGAACTTCCGAATGGATATGACACCCCCATTGGGGCATCCGGCGTTTTATTATCGGGGGGGCAACGGCAACGCTTATCCATTGCGCGGGCCATGTTGCGCAATGCCCCCATTTTGTTACTGGATGAAGCGACATCGGCCCTGGATAATGAATCAGAACGCTTGGTCCAAGAATCTCTTAAAACTCTCGAAGCTGGCCGAACAACGATTGTGATCGCGCATCGCCTGTCAACCATTCGCCATGCCGATCAAATTGTGGTGATGGACGGCGGACAGGCGATTGAAATCGGCCAACATGACGCCTTACTGAACGCCGGCGGGGCCTATGCACGGCTGCACGGAACGTTCGCCGTTGGGCATTAAACCAAAATCTTTTAACGACCCATCCCCTCAATATGAACAAGACCGTGGATTTCACGTTTTGTAAGGGAAAATGTCCGGACTGATCTTTTGGAAGGACAATCAGGAAATAATTGTTCATTTCCTTCAATGGTGTTGGAATTTATTTCTAATGCATGCCCAATATAATTTCTAATCTCGCCCGGTAATCTTAAAAAGGCCCTAAAACCAGAAGAATCAAATGTGTCAACAAATGTCATAGGTATTGACCGTTTCATAAGGGCGGGTACACCCAAATCATTTCTGTAATTTGATCCCACCCTCACTTCGGTAGGACACCCCGCGACTTCTTTAAATAAAAAAAAGATACTTTTCTGACGTCTATTTTCCCCGCCCTTCATCTGCCCTGCCCATACAGAAAGAGTTGATACTGCTGATATTTCAGGATGATACGACAAAGCTGTGGCCCTTTCTAAAAAAATAATATTCGTTTACATATATTTATAATTTACAGTTGTCAAATATTTCCCCTCTCCTCCTCCCGCCTTACCTCTGCTAAAATGATTCACCTTATTTTATTTGACCAGAACACGATGTACCTTAAAATTTCTCGAATTTTCATTATTGGCGCCGCCCTCTATATTGCCCTGATCGGTGCTTTATATGTTGGGCAACGATCGATGCTGTATCATCCCGGTCAAAATTTACCGCCCCCCCGCGCGACAAAAGTTCCGGAAATGACCGTCGGGCACATCCAAACGGCCGATGGCCACAAAAATATAATTTGGTCTTACCTGCCAAAATCTGCTCCCCGCATCATTGTGATCTTCCATGGCAATGCCCAAAACATCGCTGCCCGGGATATCAAGGCACGGCCTTTAATCGATGCCGGGTACGGCGTCGTTCTGGTTGAATATCGGGGATTTGGGGATAATCCCGGAACACCGACCGAATATGGGTTAATGGATGATGCCCGCAGCGCGATCAACGATTTGGTCGAGAAAAAGGGAATTGCGCCTAAAAATATGATATTTTATGGCGAAAGTTTGGGGTCTGGGGTTGCTGTCCGCATGGCCTCCGAATATCCGAAAATCGCGGGGCTGATCCTTGAAGTCCCGTTTGATTCCGCTCTGTCGGTTGCAAGATCCAGCTATCCTTATGTTGTTGGGTTGAATTATTTAATGAAAGACCCCTACCGAAACGATTTGATCATTCCTACCTTAAAAATGCCAAAACTGATCATGATTGCCGGACGCGACCGCGTTATCCCCCCAGATCATGCCCGGCATTTATTCGATATTGCCGCCAACCCAAAGAAAAAAGTAGAATTCCCAGAAGGCGGCCATTCAAATCTTTATGATTTTGGAGCAGCGAAAACAGTCTTGAGTTTTCTTAAATCTATTTCTAATGAACGCACCCGACCAAATTCAAAATCTTTTGATAGTCTGAATGATAATCTCGAAAATATTGACCCCAACAAAACGGTTCAGTCCGGTCCAATGAATAATATTGAAGAAGACATCAGAACACCGGCCTTATCAACAGCCCCACCGCCCACCTTAACGACCGAACAAATCAAGATTGTCTCGGCCGGGCAGACCCGTGCGACCCTAACCGTCGAAATCGCCACGAAACCCGAAACTCAAGAACGCGGCCTTCAATATCGTAAAAACCCCCTGCCCCCGGATCACGGAATGTTGTTTATCTTCCCCGGGAACAATATCGCCAACTTTTGGATGAAAGATACTTTTATCCCCCTGGATATGATTTTTATCGACCAGGATGGCCGCATTATCAAGATTCATCCAAATGCCCTACCGCAAGATGAAACGATTATTTCGTCCTATTTTCAGGTACGTGCGGTTTTGGAATTAAACGGAGGGGCAGCCGAACAGTATGGTTTATCCGAAGGGGACTTGGTCCTGTCCCCAACCCTCGATAAAATCGTCACCTCCACGATGACCTTAAATAATTAGGTGGCGTGTCGGCCAAAAGCCCAAAGACGAAGGGAGCGGATCGCTCCAGGTCCAAAAAACGCAACAATATTACCGCATTTATTCCTTGACTATATTCCTGTGTTTAGG
>CAZLPZ010000024.1:0-2481 GCA_964561535.1 uncultured Pseudobdellovibrionaceae bacterium
TGGTAGACCCGGAGGGAATCGAACCCCCAACCAAGCCGTTATGAGCGGCCTGCTCTAACCGTTGAGCTACGGGTCCAGCGTCATTAGAATACAGGAAAATGTAGACAATTGTCATCCCCGCGCAGGCGGGGATCCAGAATTTAAACTTGACTGGATCCCCGCTTTCGCGGGGATGACAGCCTTGTCTAAGAGATGACCCAAGATTACGCGGCGGTTGATTCTGCAGCGGGTTCAACAGCAGCCGGGGCCGGTGCGGCGGCGGCTTCGGCGGCCTTGGCGGCAAGTTCAGCGTTCTTTTTGGTCCGTTCCTGAGCCTTGGCTTTTGGCGCCGATTTTTGCGGACGTACCGTATAGGTTGGCATAGGGGCAAAACCGGCTTTGCCAATCAATATGGCCATCCGGTCAGAGGGTTGGGCGCCCACGCCCAGCCAATATTTGACGCGCTCGCCGTTCAAGACCACGCGTTTATCGTTGTCGGATGGCAGATAGGGGGAATAGGTCCCCAGTTTTTCGATGTAACGTCCATCACGCGGCGCGCGGCTGTCAGCAACCACGATGCTGTAATGTGCGAGTTTTTTACGGCCCTGACGGGACATACGGATGGTAATTGTCATTTTTCTTTCTCCTTGAGTTGTTTATTTCTTTAATTTATTCGTCAGTTGCCCGAGTAACCCGGACAACGGACTTCCACCACGCGCACCGGGAAATCCCCCCGGCATTTGCGGCAAATTCTGCATCATTTTTTGTAAATCACCGCTTTGTGACATGCCTTTTAAATCATCGACGGGCATGTCGCGCAGGGCGTCCATCATGGCAGCGTCTTTGCCGCCCATGAATCCTTTGACCATGTTCATCATGCCGCCCATTCCCATTTTCTGAATGCGCTTCATCATGGTGGCCATTTGTTCGTGTTGTTTCACCAATTTATTAATGTCTTGAACTGTTGTGCCTGACCCATTGGCAATACGGCGGCGGCGCGAGGCGTTCAGCAATGACGGTTTCGTGCGTTCGGTGGGCGTCATGGATAAAATAATGGCTTCTTGGCGTTTGATCGATTTATCATCCATCATGCTGGCTGCCATGGGGTTTGATGCCAGTTTTGACAGGCCTGGCAACATTTTGGCGATCTCGCCCATGCCGCCCATCCGGGACATTTGGCGCAGTTGTGACAGCAAGTCGTTAAAATCAAATTGGCCTTTTTCAAATTTGGCGGCGATTTTTGCGGCTTCGTCGGCATCCACCGTTTCAACGGCACGTTCAACCAAGGAGACCACATCGCCCATGCCCAAAATACGTCCGGCCAGGCGGTCGGGATGAAAGGGCTCGAAGGCATCCAGTTTTTCGCCCACGCCTAAAAACCGGATCGTTTGGCCGGTGACATACCGCATGGATAGGGCCGCCCCGCCCCGCGCGTCGCCGTCCACACGCGTGAGGATCAGGCCGGTTAAGCCAACGCGGTCATGAAATGATTTCGCTGTTGTGACGGCATCTTGCCCGAGCATGGCGTCTGCCACCAAAAATGTTTCAATCGGATGGGTTGCCGTTTTAATCGCCGCAATTTCCGCCATCAACGGTTCATCAATGGCCAACCGTCCGGCGGTATCCAAAATGACGACATCATAAAGTTCAGTCCGTGCGGTTTTGATCGCGCGCGCGGCAATGGTCAAGGGGTCTTCCCCGGCAACAATTGCCAGGGTCGTGATGTTGGATTGCTCGCCCAAAATGCGCAATTGATCCTGAGCCGCCGGGCGTTGTGTATCGAGCGAGGCCATCATCACGCGCTTGTTGCGTTTATCCGAGATGAATTTGGCCAATTTCGCAGACGACGTTGTTTTTCCAGAGCCTTGCAGCCCCACCATTAAAATCACGGCGGGGGGTGTTGTATTTAAATTGATCAAGCCTTGATCGTCGGGTGTCTCATTCGGGATCCCCCCAAGGGCGTCCACGAGGGCATCATGAACGATTTTTACAACCTGTTGGCCGGGCGCAACCGTTTTGATTAAATCTTGTCCAACGGCCTTTTGTTTAATGTTATCCAGAAGAGTTTTGACCACCGGTACCGCCACATCGGCCTCGAGCAATGCCGTGCGAATTTGGGCGAGCGCCGCTGTGACGTCCGCGTCGGACAAGCGTTGCTTGCCGCGCAATCCGTCAAGGATGGTCCCCAGTGATTTGGTTAGGCTGTCGAACAAATTATAATCTCTCTTTTAAGGTGTCGTCCCGGCGCAGGCCGGGACCTCGTAAAAATATGGATCTCGATTCCGGCCTTCGCCAGAATGACAAAACGCTTCGCCGCAGTGAGCGTAAATGCGCCAACTGCGGTGTACCCATGGGCACGATTCATTCATCGATGCGGGTAAATATGGGTGCGGTTATAGGCGAAAATAGAGGATCTGTCAAACGAATACCGGTGGATTGCCGATGTATTTTGATAATTTATATATATTCCCATATTCAACTATTTCACCACTACTTTAGTGG
>CAZLPZ010000024.1:2581-26829 GCA_964561535.1 uncultured Pseudobdellovibrionaceae bacterium
TGCCCTCGCCTTACTCGAAAAAAAGACAATATATTAAAACACAGTCGTTAACGCCCGGCCGAAAAGAGGAAATTCACCATGACTCTCTATCATAAATCACAAGATACCATCGCCGCCTTGACGTCCGAACAATACCGCGTGACGCAAGAAAATGGGACTGAGGCGCCGGGGACGGGGGCCTATACCCACCACCACGCCCCCGGGATTTATGTCGATATTGTATCGGGCGAGCCGCTCTTTGCCTCGACCGATAAATTTGATTCGGGGTGCGGCTGGCCCAGTTTTACAAAACCGTTGGTGCCGGCACATGTTCGGGAACGGCGTGATGTGTCCCACGGTATGTTCCGGGTCGAGGTGCGGTCGACGCATGGCGACAGTCATCTGGGCCATGTGTTTGATGATGGGCCGAAAGAGTTGGGAGGATTGCGGTATTGCATCAATTCGGCATCGTTGCGATTTATCCCGCGGGGTCAAATGGCGGCGGAAGGATATGGAGAATATTTAACCCAGGTTAAGGAATAAAATAATGGCACAAGAATCGGCGATTTTGGCGGGCGGGTGTTTTTGGGGGATGCAGGATTTGATCCGGCGGATGCCGGGTGTGATATCCACGCGCGTGGGATATACCGGTGGCGACGTGCCGAATGCAACCTATCGTAGTCACGGCACGCACGCAGAAGGGATCGAGATTATTTTTGATCCCGGTCAAATCACGTATCGTCAGGTCTTGGAATTCTTTTTTCAAATTCATGACCCCACCACGCGCAACCAACAGGGGAATGATGTGGGGCTGTCCTATCGATCGGCGATTTATTATAGGGATGAGGAACAGCGCCAGGTCGCGGTCGACACGATTGCCGATGTGAACGCGTCGGGCCTGTGGCCCGGGCCTGTGGTTACGGAACTGGCGCCACGAGGGGATTTCTGGCCGGCCGAGCCCGAACATCAAGATTATTTAGAACGGATCCCAAATGGGTATACGTGCCATTTTATTCGGCCCGGGTGGGTGTTGCCGCGGCGGGTGGGGTAGTGATTTATTCGGCACTCATCGCGGCCATTACGTCGCCTGAAAATGTGGCATTCGTCGTTACCACCTGAACATCGTCGTTATCTTCCAACGCCTCGATCAAATTCATGAGGGTCTGCGCGGCCTCGAGGTCGGTCACGTCGATCTGGACATTCGGTCGCCAGACCAGAGAGGCTTTGTCGGCATCGCCGAACCCCTTGGCCAAGCCGTCCCGCACAACCGCCAGTTGGTCGACGGCACAGAAAATGCGGTGCGTGCCTGGGGTGTCGTCATCACCGGGTTCCGAGACCACATCATCGGCACCGGCCGACACCGCCGCCTCAAACATCGTCTCATCGGTCGCCCTTGCGTACGGATATACAATACATCCCACATGATCGAACATATACGCCACAGACCCCAGTTCACCCATATTCCCGCCGCGTTTATTAAAGATCATGCGGACATCGTTCGAGGTGCGGGTCCGGTTGTCGGTTAAACAATCGACAATGATGGATATGCCGCCGGGGCCAAATCCTTCGTATCGCGTTTCTTCGTACATCGCGGCGTCGCCCATACCCGTTGCGCTCTCGATTGCTTTTTTGACGCGGTCAGATGGCATGTTGGCGGCACGCGCTTCGATCAAGGCAGACCGCAGGCGCGGGTTAAAATCAGGGTTCCCACCGCCCAATTTGGCGGCGACCATAATTTCGCGTCCAATTTTGGTAAAGGCCTTGGCGCGGATCGCGTCTTGACGTCCTTTACGGTGCATAATGTTTTTAAATTGAGAATGTCCGGCCATGTTAATGTCTCCTGCCGTTTAGGTGTCTTGAATGACACTGTAAATACAAGAGTTAAGCGCGGGATGCAAGCCGGGGGAGAAAAAGAAAAAAGGGGGGTTATGACCCAACGTTGGTTTTACGATTTTTTAAATGGTCAATCAGGGTCGTAATATCGCCGTTTTTTTGACCAATCAAGCCCGAAAAATCAGAACGTTGGGTGATTGCCATACTGACCCCTTCAACCACAATATCGACGATTTTCATGGAAGGTCCGGTGATACGAACGCGCCAGTCAACATTGATTTTTTCTGCCCCATCGGGGGGAACAATTTGTGATCCAACCAAAATATCGCCACCATCCACGATTTGGGCTGTTGTGATGTTTAAGGCTTGGCCCTTATAGGTGGCAAAGCGAGCGGCATAGGTATCGATGACCATTTTTTCAAATAAATCCTGATATTCGGCGCGTTGGGCGGGAGTTGAGGCGCGCCAATATTTGCCCAAAGCAAAGCGACCAATGGTGTGCAAATCAAATGAATCGCGCAGCAAATCGCGGAAAAGTTGTTTTTGAGCATCGAGGTTATTTTTATCCGTCGAGAGAAATCCAATGCCACGTGCGGCGACTGAATCAATAAAGGCCCGGGCCTTCTTTTCCAAAGCAACTGTAGGGCGGTCCGCGTTGACCGGGGTAAACGTGGATGCTGGACGCGCCACGGCTTGGGGACCCAATGGGGCAGCGTGAAGGGTTTTTTCAGAACAAATTTGAAAAAACGTTGTTAAAACAGCAATTGTCAACAAAAGAGAAAATCGTTGGGTCATGATTCTATCTTAAACGAAAAAAGGATAAAAGTAACAGAACGAAGTGTCGCACTGAGATTCAGTATAAAAAAAGCTCATTGATTTATTCATCAGCATAATTTGGAATAAAGGCACTGTCCGCCGATCCATTATTATTTGAATCGAGGTCTTTAATTAAGGCCGAACGACGTTGAACATAGGCACTTCGGATTGTTGCATAATAATCAACTGATCCGCGACGCAGTTCCGATAATGTATCGATCAATTGTGTTCGTGTGTCCAAAAGTCCAAATCCGGTTCTGAAATAAGACCAATGATCCTCGTCCGTATTGTGTAACCACAGGCGCACGGGATCGGCATACATATCCACCAAGGCACCGGTATGGTCGCGCAAGGAGGCGGGCGGTAAAAGAGGGGGAACAATATAAGGGCCATGACCGACACCCCATACAGCCAATGTTTGTCCAAAATCTTCGGGTTGATCTTTTATCCCTTCGGACCCGGCAAGATCAAAAATACCACCAATCCCCAGTAATGTGTTGACGATCATGCGGACCGTTGAATCACCGGCACCTGATAAATCACCTTGAAGCAGATTATTGCCAATGGTGAGGGGGCTTTTTAAATTGGTGAGAACATTATGGGCCCCTGTGCGGACGGGCTTGGGGACCACGGCGCGATATCCGCGGGCGATGGGTTCAACCACGTGACGATCAAGTTTATCGTTAAAGGAAAAAATCGCCCGGTTATATGATTCGAAAGGGTCTGAAATATCACTATTTTCGGCGCGCGCGGAGGGAGGGGCAACCAAAAATCCAACAGATACGGTTAGCAAAAATAATTTGGATAAACGGGGAAATAAAGAAAATACAGGCATGAGAGAATTCCGGAGGGCAATGAGACTTGAAGACATAATCATATTACGCGTCATATACCTAAAACGAGGTTAAAACGCTCATCTAATTATTAAGATGCAGTCTTTAATCGCCAGGGTCAAGGGGGCGATGTGTCGCTCGCGCAGTGATGTTGCTGAAATACAACGAAATAGAGGTATAAATGCTTTTATTCCTTAATTCTATCTTTATTTTCCTTAAAACTTTATGGATTTTAAAGAAGATCTGGGATAAAATAGAAGCAGAATAATTATAAAAGGTGTGTGAAACGTGGCGTCATTTGCAGCAAATTTGGATGCGAAACGAGAGTCAGAACGTTTAAAGAGTGTCTTTTCCTCTGCCCGCGCGGTTGCGGGATTGGATACAAGCGGTAAATCTCCCATTTCCGCAATAGATCTTAAAAATATGGAACATGCGCGGGCTGGGCTAGCGGGTCTTCAGCGATCCCCTGAAGGACAAAATCCGGCCGCCCAAGCATTCTCCCCACAGAAACACAGAATTGCAGCCCCCACAATACGATTTGCCGGTAGTCAAGTCAGAGATATGGCCGCCTCAGCTGTTTTAAATATGGTGGCACCGGGGGTGGGGACAATTTATGGAGTTCTTGCAACAGTTCGGTCTGCACAAAATGGGATTGGATCCCAAGTGATGCCGACGAGTCCGCAAATGACAGGAAGTGCAATCGGAAGCGTTATGGGGTCATTTGCCGACCAAGCGGATAAGGCACGTGGTATTGTGCCATCGCGGATGGCACAAAAGGGCCATAACGGGGTGGGGGGGCCGAAACCCGGTCGCATCGATATTATGGCGGCCATGCGTCCGGATGAAAGTGCGGCACAAATTCGGATGCAGGAAACGGCGGCGCATTTTAATCAGGTCATTGATCAAAAGGCCGCTGGATTAAATAAACTGACCCAAGGCGGGAATATGGATCTTTCGGCTCAAGGGATGATGTCGGATCGTGCGTGGCAGGTGATGGACCCCACACGTGCCGATCAAATCTGGGTCAATGGTGGTTTTGGAAATTTATCGGATGCTGGTCTGGATGCGCAAAAAATCAAAGAGCTTGCAACACGCCGTCATATTCCAACGCGAACTCAGCAAATGGCGTTGGCTCCCGCGTTTGGATGATGGTTTATATCCCGTGTATAAATAAAAAAAGCCCGGGGAACCGGGCTTTTTTGTTGAAGGATTGAAAAGAGGCATTAAAACCCGTGCGCTTAACTCGCCTGGCGCCGCAAGAACGCCGGGATTTCAAGGTCCAGTTCTTGTTGCGGCCCTGTCGCTGGTTTGGCAGGTTGGGCGATGGCCACGGATTCACGGGCGGCTGCATGTTGCCCCCCTCCGCGTGACGTCGTGGCATGGTTAGGTTGGGCGGAACGTGTTTGTTGTGGCGACGGACCTTCATGTGATGTTACGGACGGTTGAATGCGCGCAGCATAGCGTTGTTGGGTCACCGCGAAATCATCATCCGCGCCGTCAAAGGCTTGTTCCATTGTACGGCGAACGCGTTGGGTAATGCGTTGAAATAACGACAAGGCAGGTTCAGCAGACGTCGGTGCGGGGGCGCGACGATGGGTGGGCGTTGTTTGTTGCGTCAAGGATGCTGGAATATCCGTACCATGATTCGGATAAGACGGGGTTACAAAACCGGCAAAGGCGTTGGATTGAGGGTGGGCCGATTGGGCAAATGAAGCCATAGGGCCGGTCACCGTCGCTGGGGTTTGTTCCGTTTGGTCGTTGGGGGTAAGGTCCGTATTATATTCTGAATCTTGGGTATCTGCCCATTCGGGGCCGGCTTGAATACCTCCCATGATGTGGTCATAAGGGACCGTCCGATCAAACGCCGCCAATTGATCATATTGGGCAGGTGCGGGGGGAATAAACGCATTGCCTTGAATATGTGCAGTGGGTATGGCGGTAGGCACGGCGTCCGAAAAACGGTGCGGTGTTGTTTTGGGTGTGGCGGGTGCCGGATTGGTATTCGCGCGTCCTTGACCGTATGAAAAAGGTTTGGCGGGTTGTTTCGAGACAGCGTTTGTTTGTACGGCGCCGCTCGTGTCTTTTGATCCGGCCATATATAATGGATCAATCCCGGTGGCAACCACCGTGACACGGACCGACCCTTGAAGGGCATCATCGACCGAGGTTCCAAAGATAATATTCGCATCGACATCGACTTCTTCGCGGATGCGGTTACAGGCTTCGTCGATTTCGAACAAGGTCATGTCGTTGCCGCCCGCGATATTAATGATGACGCCTTTGGCACCCTTCATTGTCACATCGTCGAGTAACGGATTATTGATGGCAGCCTCGGCCGCCATGATGGCGCGGCGCTCGCCTGTGGCCTCGCCGGTGCCCATCATCGCCTTACCCATTTCGGTCATGGTCGTTTTGATGTCGTTAAAATCGAGATTCACTAGACCTGGCATCACCATTAAATCCGTAATTCCCCGTACAGCCGATTGCAGGACGTTATCGGCCAGTTTGAAACTGTCGACAATGGTGGTGCGTTCGTTCGCAATACGGAACAAATTTTGGTTGGGAATGACGATTAATGTATCAACATAGGATTGCATCTCGCGGAGGCCTTCTTCGGCTACGCGCATAACGGAGGGGCCTTCAAAATGGAAAGGTTTCGTCACCACCCCAACGGTTAAAATCCCCGCTTCTTTACAGGCGCGCGCAATAACGGGGGAAACCCCGGTGCCTGTGCCGCCCCCCAGGCCGGATGTAATAAATACCATGTGCGCACCGGCCAGATATTGCATGACATCGTTAATTGATTCTTCGGCAGCGGCGCGGCCCACTTCGGGCTTTGTTCCCGCCCCCAGACCTCCCGTGACCGTTTTCCCCAGTTGAATTTTGTGGGGCGCCCGTGAATGATCAAGCGCCTGGGCATCTGTATTACAAACCAGAAAATCAACACCCTCTAATCCGGCATTAATCATGTTATTGACAGCGTTCGTACCGGCACCACCGACACCGACCACCATAATACGAGGCGCAAGGGAGGGTTGCTGATTCTCGGGGGTTTGAAAACGCAGGTTTAACATTATAAAAGCTCCTTGGAAGAGTAACAACGACCGGAGAGGTCTGGAATGAATAGAAGAGGCCGGGGAGGTCCGAAATGGAGAGGTTTTTAAATTGATATTAACGAATCACATAGGTGTATCTTTTTCTATTGGACCATAAATAACGCCCCGCGCGCAAGTATCATTGGTGTATAATTGGGGATCATTCCTGTGGATAAGGTGGGGGTCGTTTCTATATTCCCATCATTGCATTATCGCCCAAATGACGTTCAACTTCGGCCAACAGGTTTTTAAGATGCAGGGGCTTTGATAGAATTTGGGCGGATCCCCGATGGGAGGGAAGGCGTGAGGGGGTAGAAATCCCAAATCCTGTAATATATAAAATTGCGACCTTCGGGCGCAGGGTACGAAGGCGTGCCGCCAGTTCAATGCCGTCCATTCCCGGCATGATAATGTCAGTCAATAACAGGTCAAGGGGGTGATCAAGATTGGATATGTAATGAAAGGCATCCGCGCCGTCTGGAAATCCGGTGACCTGGTGCCCCGCGCGGGTGAGGGCCGTGACCAGAAATTGTCGCATGGCGGGGTCATCTTCTGCGATTGTAATAAATGACATAAAAAACCCATCACAGATGTAAAAATAAAAATAGGCAAACAAGGCGATCGGAACAGAATCAACGAATAATTTAATTTATAACCATCCGCGACGTCTAAAATAGACGAACGGTATGATCGCGCTTAAGGCCATCAAAAATAAGGAAATGGGATAGCCAATCTGCCATTCTAGTTCCGGCATAAACCGAAAATTCATGCCGTACATACTGGAGATTAATGTCGGGGGCAGGAAAAATACAGCGACCATCGAGAATATCTTGATAATCAAATTTTGTTCCACATTAATCATTCCCAGGGTTGCGTCCAATTGAAAGGTGATTTTATCGGAAAGAAAAGATGTTTGGGTCTGAAGCGCTTGAATATCGGCTTGAAGCAAATCAATTTTTAAATCAATTTTAGAATCGTTTGAAATTTCTTCGCGGATAAACAGCATCAGGCGGTTTAAGCTATGAAGACTTTCGTTGATCTTTGAATTCAGATCAGCGGCAGCGCCCAATCGTTTTAAAACGGCTTGTAAAATTGTCGACGATTGACTGAACTGAACGACATGAGCCGCGGTATTTTCACGAATTTCGGCAATGGTCGTTGATTTAAAAATGTCATGAGAGAGTTCATCCAATGTATCGACGATAATTTCTGAATTATAGGCAACGCGCGTAATAATTTCTTCTAATAAGCCTTCTAAAATATACAAAGGTGTTGGGAAAGAAGCCGCCGTTTTAAATAATCGAACTGAAAAATTTTTAAATGATGTCGGCGCATTTTCATGAACAGTCAGTAAGAATTGGGACCCCAGGATAAAGGTGACAGGGGATGTCGCCGGATAGGGACTGTCCACTTTATTGATCAAAGCTGCTGTCATAAACGCAAAATCGCCATCGATATACAAACGGTTTAGAACATGGTTTTTCCAAATTGTTTTTTTATCCGGAAGTTGAATGTCTAAAAAATGTGCAATACGTTCGAGTTCCCGTTCGGAGGGGGCTTGAACATCAATCCAAACCGGACTTTCAGGAAAGGGTTGATCTGGAGAAAGGGTGAGGGGATCGATGGTTTGACCCATCCGCTGATAAACGGTGATCATTGTTGAATCCTTGTGCGGCGTACGATGGGCGGTCGGTATCAACACAAGGTTATCATGATCTTGAATCAGAGGTCTAGAGCCCAAGAGATGACAGATTAGTCTTTTTTCTTAAGCTGTTGAAGGAGAACCCGCAATTTAACCTCGAGTTGAGCCGGGGAAAAAGGTTTGGCGATATAGGCACTGACCCCGTTGGATTTAGCTTCGACAATTGAATCCATATCTTTACGGCCCGTCACCATTAAAAAAGGGACTTTTGGGTAAACGGAACGCAGTTGTTTTAACAGGTCAATGCCGGACATACGCGGCATATTCCAATCGCACATAATGATGTCAATCATATCGGGGGCAACATCAATAAAAGAAAGACCTTCGCGCCCATCGGACGCTTCATATATTTGGGTGATTCCCATTGTGATCAGCATTTGTCGCGTCATGGCGCGGGCATCATTTTGATCGTCAATAAGAAGAATTTTCAGATCAGGTAAACCGATTTCTATAGTATTCATGACGTTCCATTTTTTTTATGAATTAAGGTAGCGATTGAGCTATAAATTGTTTGGAAATCAGTTGGTTTTTTTAAGAAAAGATCCGTACATCCATCATTGATATCGCGCCCTTCGGCATAGCCACTCATCAGGATGATTTTACTGTCGGGGCGGATGGCCCGCCATAACCGGGCGAGATCGTCGCCATATAATCCTCCGGGCATTCGAATATCTGAAATTAAAATATCAATCGGTTTTTCGGCATGATCGTCTTGGATCGCAAGGGCTTGATTACCATCTTCCGCCTGAAGGACTGTGGCATTTTGTTGTGTCAGGAATGTGACTAAAGGTTGGCGTAGGTCGGGTTCATCCTCGACGACCATGATCGTTATCCCTTTTAAATTAATTTCGGTGGGTACATCCGATTGTGGTAATGATGAATCGGTTTCGCTGTCCATCAGTCGGCCCGGAAGAGACAAGGTAAATGTTGTCCCATAACCTATAATTGAGTCAACGGAAATTGTCCCCGCATACTGCTGTATGATTCCATAAATGACGGCAAGCCCCAGCCCTGTTCCTTTACCCAATTCTTTAGTTGTAAAAAAAGGTTCAAAGATACGTGCCATAACATCTGGAGGAATTCCGGTTCCGGTATCACTGACTTTAAAAATGATTTGTGTCGGGGTTTCGGGGGCGGGTTCTGTGACCATAATTCTAATTCTTCCCCCGTTGGGCATCGCATCACGTCCATTTAAAATCAAATTCATAAAAATCTGATTCATTTGATCTTCGGGAAGGTCGGCGTGGAGTAACCGAGATATGGGTGGAATTTCAAGAATTACTTCGTGGGGGAGGAGAGGCTTTAACAATTTTTGAATAGTCGTCAGTGTTTCAGACACCGAGCAAGAGGCGTTCAACGTGGGTTGTTTCTTACGCGAAATGGTCAAAAGCTGTTCGGAAAGGGCCGAGCCACGATCGCACGCATGTAACATGCGGCTCAAAGCATCGGTGGCTTCTGTGTTCCCTTTAAATTGGGGTAATAAAAGGTGGCTGTATCCTTTAATAATCCCCAGAATATTATTAAAATCATGGGCGACCCCGCCGGCCAGCTGTCCAATTGAATCCAGGCGCTGCATGTGACGGATTTGGTCCTCTTTTTGTTTTGCATCCGTGACGTCAGAAATAAAGATGATTCCTAAATTTTCGGCGATTGAAATTTGGGCTTGATAATTGACAATTTTATTATCTTCTTGTCGTTAGAATATATAATCCGATTCACTATTTTTATTGATGGTGACGTATTTTTGAACAGGCTGCCCCAGAATATCTGCCCGGGTGGTATGAAAGATTTTACAAAAGGCTTGGTTCACAAAAAGGAGGGGGGCATTCGCGGCGCTTGGGTCAAATAATGCGAGTCCGCGTTTTGCGAGTTCAATGGCGAGCAGCAACATTTCGCGCTCTTCATCACTTGTTTTTGTAATTTTATACCAATGGGTATAGGTCGAAATATCTTTGATCAGAACGATGGTTCCGGTTTGTTGGAATCCAACAATTTGGATCAAAAGATATTGTCCGTTGGGGCTTGTAATGACTTCGGAAAAACCGTTTTTAGTATCGCCAAAGGCATTTAAAATATTTTCCATCAGCCCACTGGGGCCTGCATCTTCAGCAGAATTTTCATAGCATAATGTGGTGATGTCTGGGAGGTGCAGTTTGGACCATTCATCAATCGACCAGAAACCAGATAACAGATTGCGCGCTTGGGGGGTGGCCATGGCCATGTTTTGATGTTCGTCAAATACTATGATGGCTTGTCCCATGGACGCGAGGGCATCGGCCCAATCGGCCAGAAGATCATTATTTTTATTTATTTGGGGCATAAGAAGGAAAAGCGGAAATTATTCAACCATAGGATGGTCTCATGCCTCTATTTTTCAATCAAGATGAATTGTCGGGAAAAAAAGACGCCGGGAATAACCCCGGCGTTTTAAAAGTGAAAGAGTTTTTCAACTCGTTTAAACCAAACTGAACCAATGTACCTATCTTCAGGATATCTAAAACTTTACATAATGTCAACTATTTTTTAGGGATTATATCTAACATATTGATCAGATTGTTAAAATCATCTGGGGTGGGGGCGGAAAATGACATATCCGCGCCGGTTTTGGGGTGCACGAAATGTAATTCGGCCGCATGCAAGGCTTGTCGAGGGAACGCAATCACGGCCTCGATGATTTTGAGTGAAAACCCCGCTTGTTTCAACGTCGCGCGGACGGCTGTGTCTTGGGGGCCATAGAGGGGATCTCCGATCAAAGGGTATCCGATGGATGCCAAATGAACCCGGATTTGGTGCGTGCGCCCGGTTTCCAATCGGCATTCAACATGCGCCGCGGCGTCATTTTTGGCTCGGGCTCGGACGGTATAATTTGTGACTGCCGCGCGCGCCTCTGCCCCGCCAATGGTCATTCTTAATCGGTTTATTTTATGGCGGCCAATGGGGGCATCAATGCGACCAAAAGGGGGGATGGGGGTTTTGAATGTCACGGCGTGATAGGTCCGGCCCATTGTGCGGTCCGATAGTTGCGCCTGAAGACGCAGATGAGCCATATCGTTTTTGGCAACAATCATGGCGCCCGATGTCCCGCGGTCTAAACGGTGGACGATCCCTGGGCGTTTCACCCCGCCAATCCCGGATAAAGTATCGCCGCAATGATATAAAATCGCATGGACCAATGTGCCGCCGGAATGCCCCGGGGCTGGGTGGACCACCATATCGGCTGATTTATTAATAACGATCAGATCATCGTCCTCAAATAAAATATCAAGCGGAATATTTTCAGGGATGGGGGTGTCATCAATGGGTAGGGGGGCGGTAAAAGTCAGGGTCATATCCGGGACAACTTTTAATGACGCATCGGTGATCAGGGTGTCATTCAAAAATACATACCCCTCCTCGATCAGGGTTTTTAGGCGTGTGCGCGAAAAATCTGGGAAATGATTGGCCATGATCTTATCGAGACGTAGTCCCTTATCGATGGGCGTGGTCACCAGGGTCAGGGGCGTTATATCGCCGTCATCCAGGATATCGTTTAAGGGGTCATCCGGCGTGTTTGTCATGCGCCTTTATGGCATAATTTTAATTATGAACACAATAGACTATTGACATATTAATTTTTTCTTTTTATACTATACCAGTTCTAATTTTTATAGTTTTTGATTAAAAGGCTACTTTATGAAATTATCAAGTTTATTTGTTGGAGTTGTTTCCGCAGCGGCGATCGCTTGGGTTGCCCATGAAAATACAAGGCCGATCACAGCGCGAGAAGGGATTGCACGGGGTGACCTTGCCCTAGGATTTAATTTTCAAGTGTCTGAAGGTGGAAAGACATACACTGTCCAGAAATACTTTAGAAAACATCCAGAAGGTATTTCAGTTCAAGATTCAAATGATTTTTCAAAGACTTATATCGGACCATGTAATGGGGAGAGATTAAGTTCAGAATTTTCCAGGACACGGGGAATCCTTGAAAGTGCGTATATTGAACATAAAAAGCACAATGTATTAGTATTTGATCGTGAATATTATGACAAAAAAACGGAATGGGCCATGTATCAATCAGCGCTAGTGGTTTGTGGATTTCATGATCCTGCAAATGTTAGGTATTCTAAAAATTTGCCTAATTTTGCGCAAGATATATCGTTTATCCCTCATCGAGTTCGAAACAATAATTCAACAGGGTGGTCATGGGATAATCTGTTCAAGGGGTTTTGAAAAGAGGGTTATGGAAGAACAACCGCGCCGCCATAAAAATACCATCCCAATCCAATGATAAACAGGAATCCGCCATACAGGCCGTGTTCCAGGGTGACCAAGGCCAGCGATTTTGTTCGGGCATAGGTGCTTGCAAAAATAATTCCCGCAATCAAAGACAAAACGGGCGCAACCCAATTAATGAATAACACATGGGCATAGGCAAAAACGATGGTTGATCCCATGATTATGCGCAAGGGAGTTGCAAAAAAAGTTTTATAACGCCGAAAGAAAAACGCACAAAAAATAAATTCTTGGGGCAGAGCGGACAAAAAGGTATAGGCCAATACCAATAACGGCACGGCCCACAACGGCAGGCGCTCGAACAATCCAAACAGGCGTCCGGGGTCATAAACATAAATCACAATCGTCATACCGATACATGAAAGAATAAAACGCGGGATAATTCGGCGCATATTCGCGGCATTGATTTGATCAAATTTCCACATGTCTCGCAAAAACGAGGATCCACCCGTTGAGCGATAGGTCACAAGAATTGTGTACAATGCGGCGCCCCACAAAAAGGCAAACATAAAGGGGGCGAGGCGATAGATGATCACAACCGTCGGTAACCCAATACAGAGGAAAAGAAATTCAAGAATCAAAAAATATCGCGATAATGTCATGATCGATCATATCCTAATTTTGGAGGGCGTAAAGACAAGTCGTTTACAGATTTATCTTGTTTTGATAGGGTTCTTAAATGATTACCCTGCGCGGACATCATCTATTGTGTAGTCTGAATTATTCAGGCAAGGGATATACACCAGAATTTATTTCTAATTTTGATGATGTCTGCGTGCGGATAACGGCCGGCGAACCGGTTCAGCTGACATGGGCCCCAGACACCATTTGTCAACCCATGATCGGCCTTCCTTCCTGTCATTGTAAGGCGTTTGATATACCCATACGTGATTTTTTTGGGTTTCTAATGACCAGTTTGGTATTAAGACGCTGGTGTTTTCCTCCCCGGAAAATCACATTAGGGGCAAAAGATGTCGATCGGTTGCGTTCAGCCTTTCGTTTAGGGGTCACGCGACCAGGGTGTATGGTGTGCCAGTGGTTTTCGGTGTGTACCCGTACCGCCAAGGACGGTAATAGAACGAGCAAATTACACAATTCACACATAGACTCTTTATGATATAGTTTTTTTATGGACCGAACTGTTGACCAGGCCTTGGCTGCCCTCACTTCGATTGCCGACCATCTTGTATATGGCCGGGTGGTCAAGGTTTTGGGGTTATTGATTGAAATTGCGGGGTTCCCCCATACGTTAACCATTGGCGCCCGCGTGCATGTGGAACGACAGGATTCTGGTGTCATCCCCTGTGAAGTCGTGGGATTTCGTGAGGGCCGGGCACTGTTGCTTCCTTTTGGATCGCTTGACGGTATTGGATTGGGCGCACGGGCGATCATCATGGATAGTCGGGCGGAAATTTTCCCGTCTGATTCTTGGCTGGGTCGTGTGATTAATGGATTGGGTGAGCCGATTGATGGTAAAGGGCCGTTGCGGTCGGGGGCCTGTGCGATGCCTCTTAAAACGGCGGCGCCACCAGCCCATGCGCGCCAACGGATGGGCATTAAATTGGATTTAGGTGTCCGGGCGATGAATACGTTTTTGGCAACGTGTCAGGGCCAACGTATGGGGATTTTTTCAGGGTCAGGTGTTGGAAAATCGGTGTTATTGTCGATGATGGCGCGATATACGGCCGCGGACGTTGCGGTGATTGGTCTGATTGGCGAACGAGGGCGCGAGGTTCAAGAATTTCTGGAAGATGATTTAGGGCCGGAGGGTCTCGCGCGGTCGGTGGTTATTGTGGCGACATCGGACGAACCGGCCCTTAAACGCCGCCAAGCCGCATATATGACATTGGCCGTTGCCGAATATTTTCGTATACAACAAAAACAAGTTCTTTGTTTGATGGATTCGGTCACACGTTTTGCGATGGCCCAGCGCGAAATTGGGCTATCGGCCGGTGAACCGCCCACGACAAAAGGATATCCGCCGACAACATTTGGTGAACTCGCGCGTTTACTCGAACGCGCGGGGCCGGGCATTGCGGGTGAGGGGGCGATTACGGGTTTGTTCAGTGTTTTGGTCGAGGGCGATGATAATAACGAACCCATTTCGGATGCCGTGCGTGGGATTTTGGATGGCCACATTGTGATGGATCGCGCGATTGCTGATCGCGGTCGGTATCCCGCGATTAATGTGCTAAAATCGGTCTCGCGATCATTGCCTGGGGCTTTTGATGAGGAACAGAACGCTATTATTCGCAAGGCAAAACAAGTGATCAGTGCCTATGAAGATATGGCGGAACTGATCCGTTTGGGGGCGTACCGAAAAGGCGCGGATGCCAAGGTCGACGAGGCCATCCGGGTGTATCCCGATCTTGAGGCATTTTTGACCCAGAACAAAGGAGATCATACAAATATTGATGATAGTTTCACCCGGCTTGCCGGGATTGTGGGCTTGTCCTATCGGGGCCAGGGTGGTGATAAAGTCGCAACGGGTAACGGGAATAATGGCGGTGTGCAAGACCGTAAATTAGAGCCCGCGCCTACAAAATTAATACGCCGCGATGAAATGCGGAAATAGAATCAAGTAAAGGTGTCATTGCGGCGCAGGCCGCAATCTAGACCCGTACGAGATCTCGGCCTGCGCCAGGATGACATTTTTTTATAAAGTAAATTAACATGGCACGACTAGACCCTTTGATCAAACTGCGGCAAAAAACGGTCGAGGATAAACAACGACTCCTCGCGGATCTTTATCGTCAATATGACATGGTTCAGACCCAGAAAAATCAACTTTTGATGGAGCTCGCGCGGGAACAAGCCTTGATCGAGGCGAATATTGCCGCGCTTGAATCGCGTGCATGGTTTGGGCCGTACGCAGATGGTGTGAAAGCAAAAGTTGCCTTGTGTGACGGCCATTTATCCCGGCTGGATACACGGATTTTGGTTGCACGGGACGAGGTGCGCGCGGCGTTTTCCGAGATGAAAAAAGTGGATATTATTAATCGTGAACGACAAAAACGGAACAAAAAAGAATCGGATGATAAAGACAGCCGCGAGATGGACGCGATCGGGATTGATGTGTTCCGGCGGGGGGATGCGGAATGAAGAATGTTCTTTTTACCGGATCTTGGCGGTATATCCGCGCGGATATTGAACACGATGTCCGGGCGGATGTTGCACGTGTGATGGCCGATGGTCACCGTATCGTGGCGGGCGGCGCGCTGGGGGTTGACCAATGGGCGATGGATACCGCGTTTCAAATGGACCCAACCGCCCATCGGTTAAGTATTGTGTTGCCGACAACATTTGATATTTATGCGGCGCATTTACGCCGCCGGGTGGTCGAGGGTGTGACAACGTCGGATCGTGTGGAACCGTTGATCGATTTAATCACGCGGGTGCAGGCCGTGCGCCCATCCGCCATCATCAACGGCCCGGCCGATATCTGTAATACTGAAACCTATTATGCACGTAATACAGTCATGAATAATATGGCGGATATGGCGTATGCGTATCACGTGAATGACACGGCAGGTACGGCAGACCAAATTGATAAAGCACGCGCCAAGGGCATTCCGGTGACCGTGCGGACGTATCGGGTATTACCCCTCCCTCTCCCGGTGGGAGAGGGATAAAACCGCACCGATGTCCTTTCTTTTGCTATTCTGTTTTGCCCAAAAATCTCTTAACATCATTTTATGCGCACTTTCCTCCGACCTCGTCCCTTGACCAATTATGCCCGCGGGATATGGGCCGAACGGATGGCGGCGGTGTTTTTATGGTGCAAGGGGTATCGCATCCGCGAACGCCGATACAAAACGTCGGTGGGAGAGATCGATTTGATCGCCACACGGGGACGGACAATTGTGTTTATCGAGGTGAAGGTTCGCGCCACGGTGGATTCTGCCCGCAATGCCATCTTACCCGGGTCTTATGCGCGTCTGGTCCGGGCGTCTCAAACTTATATGGTGAGGAACCCAAAGTTTTCGCAATATAATCAACGGTTTGATTTGATTGCGTTAAGTCCCCCTGCGTCGATCGTGCATCTTTACAACATTGATTTGATCCGCGCATAATTGACCGCATAACTAATGTTATATTTTTAAGGAGCATATGATGATCATCACGAAATTTCAGAAAACAAGTTTAGTGACAATGGTTGCGGTGGGGTTATTTATGGGGGCTCCTGCGGCGCAGGCATGTATGGATGGATCGCCGGGGGCAAAATGTGCCATGCCCATGACTCATGCGTTTGGAGAAGAACAAACCGGGGTATATGGTACAGTGATGGAGAAAATGCATATGGATATGGGGGCGGTGCCCGCCACGGGGGATGCCGATCTTGATTTTGTCAATGGTATGATCCCGCACCATCAAGGCGCGATTGATATGGCGAAGGTGTTAAAAGAAAAGGGCAAGGATCCCAGCTTGCAAAAAATGGCCGATGATATTATTAAGGCACAAGAATCTGAAATCGCCGTCATGAAAAAATGGTTGGCGGAACATGCCACAAAGCCCGAGTAGACGCTGTCATTCCCGCGCATGCGGGAATCCAGTTGTATTGAATTTCTGGATCCCCGCATGCGCGGGGATGACAGGCCTTTAGAGTTCTTCTTAACTATCACGAACGGAACTTAAACCATGACCCGATTTTTTGTTTTGACACTTCTTTCTGCTGCGGCCTTATTATCTGCGTGCGGGCCCTTGGGGCTCGCGGCCGGTGCTGGGGCGACGGTAGGCATTGCCGCGTCGCGGGAAGGTGGGGTCAAAGGGTCGGCTAGTGATTTTCGCATCCGCAGTCAAATCAATGATTTGTGGTTTAAAAGTAATGTAAAGATGTTCAGTAAATTGAATCTTTCGATTGACCAAGGGCGCGTGTTGATCACGGGCGTTGTTCAAGACCCGGAAAATCGAATCGAGGCGGTGCGGTTGGCGTGGCAGCCGCGGGGGGTTAAGCAGGTGATCAACGAAATTCGTGTCGCCGATACGGATGGCTTTCCTGAATATGTATCCGATACGTGGATCACCACAAAATTGCGCAGTAAAATGTTAATCGATCGGGATATTCAATCGATAAATTATTCGATCGATACAGTCCAGGGGATTGTTTATTTGATGGGGGTGTCGCGGTCCCAAGAAGAACTCGATCATGTGATGGAGGTTTCGCGCGGGGTACGGGGTGTGAAACAGGTGATTTCGTATGTGAAGTTAATGGGCGAAACGATTCGGTCAAGTACAACAGGAGAGGCTGCGGTTCCTGTGTCGGGATCTGCCCATTCAGGTCGGGGAATGGTACCGGACGATCAGGCGCCGGGGGTGTTTTCAGATTCTGAATCATCCGGACCTGTACCGCCGATTGAACCTGTCACGCGGGAACCGATGAAGCCATAGGGAATTGTCGAATTGGAGAATTTTAAAAATTTCTGATCTCTTGAAACAATTTTCAAATATCTCTGATGACGATATAGACGTTGCCGCCTTGGGCCTTGCGGTTGCACAAAATGGCGACCAAGACGATCTATCTTTCAGTATAGATGATTTAACCCGTGCCAAAGATTACCTAAAAACGTTGGGCGCCCGCGTACGGGCACGGCGGCATGATTTGGTGATGTCGGGGGCGGACGATGATGCACGCACTGATCTGGCTGCTTTGAAATATATTCTCGTCGATACGGATGGTTTTAAGGGGGCCGACGGGGCGTATGAGGATCTTTTGAATGCCAACCTTGTTCATGTGATTAACCGGCGCTGCGGCTTACCTGTTGCGCTTGCGATTTTGTATGTTCATGCCGCAGGGGGGGCCGATATCACGGTGCGTGCGCTTGATTTTCCGGGCCACGTGGTTATGCGCGTTGAACGGGGGGGGCAGATCATTATGTTTGATCCCAGTGATGTGTGCGCCACACTCGATGCCGCCGATTTGCGCGCGATTTTAAAGCGGGGGGTCGGACCGGACGCCGAATTGAACGCCGCGTATTATACACCTCTCTCGCGGCGTGGAATGATCATTCGATTACAAAATAATATTAAATTGAGATTGGTTGAACGCATGGATTATCGGGGCGCGCTGCATGTGTTGGAAGGAATGCGCGCGATTGATCCGGGGGAATATCGGATTTTGTTCGATTTGGGGGTGCTCTATGAAAAATTGGATGATCCGACATCGGCGATTGTATGTCTGACCGATTATCTGGCGGCGTTACCTGCACGGCACCCTAACCGTCGTGTGGCGGCTGATTTATTGATAACTATTCAATCGAAAATTTGAGTTTCGTAAAACTAAAGTGGCAAGCCTGCGTCATTCTGAACCGGAATATGCGCGTGACTTTCCCTTGCCAATAGGCCTTGAAACCTTTAACAATAGAACAGGTTTTTAATTGGTGTTGATTCGCGCCGCTCTGATCTGTTTTATCCCCTCCCGTTTTCTCGTTTATAAAGGAGTTTTTTTATCATGAATTTTCGTTCCCTGACCCTGATGTGTGTGGCTGTTGTGGCCCTTGCTGCTTGTTCTGAAAAGGCCAAGGTTGCTGATACCGACACGATGGGTGCGTATACACCGACCGATGCCGGTATGGGCGGCGTTGCTGCCCCGATGGAAGGGGCTGTGGCGTCATCGATTGTTCCAGGATCCCAAGAAGATCTGACCGTGAACATTGGCGACCGTGTGTTCTTTGGGTATGATCGTGTTGATTTAGTCCCCGAGGCCAAACAAACGCTGGATCTTCAGGCCGAATGGTTGAATCGCTATCCGAATGTTTCGATTACGGTTGAAGGTCATGCGGATGAACGCGGGACACGTGAATATAATATTGCTCTTGGGGATCGTCGCGCAAACGCGGTGCGGTCGTATTTGGTCGGTAAAGGGGTGGACGGAAATCGTTTACAAACGATTTCATACGGTAAAGAACGTCCGGCCGTGTTTGGAACGGATGAACAATCCTGGGCCCAAAATCGTCGCTCGGTTACAAAAGTGAATTAATCGATTGTGATTCCCAAATATGGGGATTCAATTTTAAGATTATTGAATCCCCGCCTTGTGCGGGGATTCGTTTTTAAAAACAGGAGAACGTGATGAGACGGATGGCAGATTATTTTTTTGGAATGCGTTCTGGAATACGATGTGTTTTATGCGCTGGGGTTCTTTTAGGAACAATGCTCGTATCACCGATCCATGCCGAAACAATGGATACACGTCTATCTCGTATTGAACGGGACATTGATACGTTATCACGATCTGTATACAAGGGTGAAAAGCCGGGGCATGCGTTGGCGTCCGGTGTTGCTGCCGCACAGGAAATTCAAAATCAATTCGAGGCGCGTATATCGCAAATTGAACAAGATTTACGGGACCTGACAAATAAATCTGAAGAACAAGGAAATGCGGTTACCCAGGTGAATCGTGCGATGACAGATATGGTGAAACGTTTATCCACGTTGGAACAAAAACAAAATGGGTCTGCGGTGGCGCCTTTATCGGGTTCTGTCACATCATCGGGCCCTACACCGGTCGCGTCTATGGCGCCGTCTTTGAATGGGACCGCGCCGATTGTATCAACGGGGGTTAATACGCCACTCCCCATTTTAGCTGATCCGAATGGGGCGGCGCCGATGACATCGCCCACCGTTCAAACGATGGGGACATTGGAGACGAGCCCTTCAAATACGGAACCATCCGTATCGACGACTGATCCGACATTTATGTATGAAAACGCGTTGGAACTTTTGAAGCAACGGGATTATCCATTGGCCGAAAAATCATTGATAGACTTTCTGGCTCAAAATCCGAATCATACCTTGACCCCAAATGCAAAATATTGGTTAGGTGAATCGTATTTTGTGCAAAATAAATTTGATGCGGCCGCACGTGTCTTTGCCGAAGGATATCAAAAATATCCAAAAGGAGCCAAGGCAGCGGATAATTTATTGAAATTAGGATTATCGCTTGCCGCAACCAATAAAACCCCGGATGCGTGCGTTGCGTTAAAGCAAATTTCAAAAGATTTCCCGAATGGCGCGACAGCCGTAAAAGTGCGTGCCGAAAGTGAAATCAAGAAATTAAAGTGTTCTTGATCGCCAGCGCCATTCTTGCCAAGGCCAGAAATCTTGTAAAATAACCCTGCCCGACGTCGCGCTTGTGTGAATGACGTTGTATTAGGGTGTGCCTTGAGAGGTTTCCTCAATGTCCGGCAATTCGGGTAATTTTTTCTGTTGCGCCATCATAATGGTGACCATCCGTGCACGATCAGCATCCATTGCAGCAAGGATCGGAGCACTTTTGCGTTCAGACATACGCGTCATGACGTCGAGCAAGATATTGATGTCCAGCGTATTAAAAATACGTGCGGCATCTGCGGGTTTCATGCCTTCATAAATGCGCACTAAACTTTTAAGCCGTTCAGATTCTTCGTCGGATTGTTGGTGTAACAACGCTTGAAGTTGTTTGCGCAATTCGGACATTTCTCGAAATTTTTGATCAATTTCGTCTTCTCCAGCTTTCAGCATAGCCTCGCGGGTTAAGAGGGCTTTTTCTTGCTTTTCGATGATATCTCGGCGGACGGCAAGATCCTTGACTAATCCTTCACGTACTTGTTCTAATTCAGGATCTGTGTCCGTGGGGTCGGGCCAGGCATGCGCGGGCGAAGATTTCTCGGTTATTTTTTTTGATTCTTCTGGTTCTTTTTTCGAACTATTTTTATTTTTTGCGGCATCTATTTGTGTTTCTGATTTTGTTTCAGGTTCAGGTGCCGATGCCGGTTCTGTTTTTGGGACATCTTTTTTTTCCTCGGCTTGTGCGGACCCCGATATGGACCGAAAACCTGAAATGACTTCACCGACCCGGACGGTAAAGGTCAAAAAGGAAATAACGAGGATGAGGGGGATGATGCGGAAAGAAGAACTCATGATGTTTCGTTTCTATGACGTACGGCGATTTTGGAGAGCGCGGAACAATGCGCGTTCGGATTCAGATTCAAATTCGTCGTTTGAAAAAGAATTGTCCGGTGCAGTATCTTTGGGTCGCGTTGGGTCAAATTCAGGATCTCGAATGGAAAAAGTAGGAAAGGAAGGGATGGGTTCGGTGGGTGGGATGGACTTTTGAAGGCCGGACCCAAAAGGTACGGGAGATGTTGGGGGTATTGCGGCGTGATCAGAGGCGGGGACGGGTTGGATCGTATCGGCTGCGCGCTCTAATCGTGTTGCCATATTATTGGCTGATTCGATCATAAGCTGCAGTTCGTCCGAGAGTTCGGTTGCCGCGCGCATTTGTTTTTGAAGTGTTTCACCGGAGGTGTCGGCGGCGGCGCGCATGCCAGCCACAGCGATATTGGCCCGGTCGATCGATTGGGATAAATCACGAATAAATCGATCCATTTCTGCGCGATTATCCCGAAACCGTTGAAGCTGGGTCGAGAGCTGCCAAACGTAATAAATCGTGCCAACCAACAAAAAGGTAATGGTAATGTCAAGGAGTAGAGCAAAATTCATCAGTAAACTCATTTGATACTAAAAGCTGTAACCCTCAAGCGTGCGTTACGGTTCAGCTTTATTATTTGGAACAACGATAGGGCCGAGAACGTTATCGAAAACCATCTTAAGCTAAATATCAGCCTGTTTAAAGGTAAAATTTTTATCATTTAGAGGGAGCCCTAGATTTTAAGTTTAAAACCGATTACCCTTGAGGAGATATTTTTTCAAGGGGAGAAATCCAAATGTCTGATGATTTAAAATCTAATGAGGATGAAAAAACGGGGGATGAAGGTGAAAATCCATCGGAAGAGGGTCAAAAAGGATTACCAATTAAAAAGATTTTGATCATTGCGATTCCGCTGTTATTATTGATTGGCGGCGGGGCAGGGGCCTATTTTACAGGATTATTGGACGGGATATTCGGAAAGACACCTGTTGAAAAACATGATCCAAAAGATGCCCCAACAGCAGCTGAAGATGGAACTGAAGAAGAAAATGCAGAGGCTGCCCCTTCTGCAGATGAGCCGGCGCCAGCGGGCGAGCATGGTGCCCCGGCGGCGGGGGAGCACGGGGCGGCGGCAGCCGGGACCAGTCAACAATTTGTAAAAGTTGCAGACGAAAAGGGACAGGATTTGGTTGTCAACCTAAATTCTGGGGATGGTCAATTACGATTATTACAGTTGGGGGTTCAACTGGAACTTGTGAACCCTGCCGATGCGCCCAAGATTAAGGCCGTAATGCCTCGGGTCATTGATCAATTTCAGACATATTTGCGGGAATTGCGGGTCAAAGATTTGCGCGGTTCGGCCGGGATTTATCGCTTACAGATAGAACTTTTGGCCCGTGTGAATCAAGCCGCCGCGCCGATTAAGGTGAAAGATGTGCTGTTTGAAAAGATTTTGATTCAATAAATCATTACTTTGGCCGATATAAAAGCTTATATTCCTTTACATTCTGGTATTTCAGAAAACCCTCTGTCTTTCGGCACCGTTTTTGCTTATTCTAAAAAGTAGGAACACAATTTTATTTTAATGTAGTAAATCATGGCCGATACCACAACGCCCGATGACACCGCCACAATGAGTGACGAAGAAAAAGCCATGATGTCCCAATGGGAAAACATGGCGGGTGATCCTGCGCCCGGGGGCGGGGATGTGACGCCGGATGCGATGGATTCAGATGCCGAACCCGGCAGTACCCGTATTTTAAACCAGGATGAGATTGATTCGCTTTTGGGGTTTGATGATGCGGGCGCTGGCGGAGATACGTCGGGTGTCATGGCGTTGGTCAATGCCGCGCTGGTTAATTATGAACGTTTACCGATGTTGGATATTGTCTTTGACCGATTGGTTCGGTTGATGTCGACTTCCCTTCGAAATTTAACATCGGATAACGTCGAGGTCACATTGGATCAAATTTCAACGGTGCGATTCGGCGATTATATGAATTCAATTCCTCTGCCCGCCATGATTTCGGTGTTTAAGGCGGAAGAATTGGACAATAGCGGACTGATGGTGATCGATAGTACTTTGATTTATTCCGTGGTAGATGTTCTTTTGGGAGGACGCAAAGGGACCCCATCGGTGCGGGTTGAAGGTCGCCCGTATACAACGATTGAAACCAAGTTGGTTGAACGGATGTTACAAGTGACATTAAACGATATGTCATCGGCATTTGACCCGTTATCACCCGTATCGTTTAATCTAGAACGGATTGAAACAAATCCTCGGTTCGCGACAATTTCCCAAGCTAATAATGCCTGTGTGTTGGCACGGTTGCGGATCGATATGGGCGATCGGGGGGGGCGGGTTGAGATTTTGTTGCCCTATGCCACGTTGGAACCGATCCGCGAGTTGTTATTGCAGATGTTCATGGGTGAAAAATTCGGCCGTGATAGTATTTGGGAAACGCACTTGACGAATGAACTTTATCAGACCGAGGTGCAGTTACAGGCCGTATTGGCGGAAAAATCTGTTCCTTTGGGAGAATTATTAAATTGGACCATTGGGACGCGGATTGAATTTAACACACGACCCGAAGATTTGGTCGAGTTGCGATGCGGGTCTTTCCCCATGTTCAATGGTCCCATGGGCCAAAAACAAGGGTTTATTGCCGTACGGGTTGAAGGATATATCCCCCCGGCTGAGGCGAAAAATCGATAGGTCTGATAGAGGTAAATCCCTTGGTCGGCCCTTTGTTTCTGATGTCTTTTTTCTTCATTTTCTTTCTCTCTTCCTTTTTTCTCTTTCTCTG
>CAZLPZ010000025.1:0-26667 GCA_964561535.1 uncultured Pseudobdellovibrionaceae bacterium
ACTGGTCAGATACGAAAACGGCGCGCCGATTTTTGAGAAAGATAGAGAAAGAAAAGGAAAAAAGAGAAAGAGAAGAGAGAAATGATTCTAAAGATCAGATCATCGACCAGGGGATTTACCCCTCTCCCTCTGGGAGAGGGGTAAATCCCGCATGTTCATTTCTTAACTAGAATGAGTATAAAAAAGAATACAGAGAGGAATGAGAGAAATGTCCTCCCCCTATTAAGGGGAGGGTTAGGGTGAGGGGAAATAACTTTAAAAATTTTACCCCGGCCCCTCGATCCCCGGCCCCTTGATGCGATCACCATTTGGAAAGGTGCATGTCATCGCATCATTTTTAAAATAACCAACCTGTCCGCCGACCTGACCACAGGCCGATTGAAAAGCAATGGCCAATGGAACACTTCCCGGCACCTGTTTCATTGCTCCATCCAATTTCGTTCGATTTATTTTTTTGCCCATAATGCCTGCCCCCATCTCAACTTATATTCAAATTCAGTATAATTGACTATAAATAAAATATGGTAAATACGGGGTCTCTGACAAAAAATATTAACAAAATCAATGAATTAATGAAGAATCAACCTACCCCCCCTGCGGCAACCCATCCGGCGTGCCACCGCCACGCGGCACGGATGCGCGCGGCATACCGGCCGATGCCCCACCCCGGGAATCACCGTCATCGCGGATAATCGCCTCGCCGCGCAATAAGGCTTTGATCTCATCCCCCGACAACATTTCATACTCCATCAAGGCCTTGGCCAAGGTATGAAGGTCGGTAATTTTATCATCTAAACATTTTTTGGCCCGCACATACGCGCGATCGACAATCCCGCGCACTTCTTGGTCGACAATCGCCGCCGTGGCATCCGACATTTTTTTGGTTTGACCGATGGAATGCCCAAGGAATACTTCTTCTTGATCACCGCCATAGTTCAAGAAACCTAACTTATCCGACATCCCCCATTCGGTCACCATGCGGCGGGCAATATTGGTCGCCATTTTAATATCACTTGACGCACCCGTGGTCACATTCGCCACACCGAAAATGAGTTCCTCCGCCAATCGCCCGCCCATCGATACGGCCAAATCAGCCTCGAGTTTTGCGCGTGACATCGATACGCGGTCCCCTTCGGGCAATCGCATGACCATCCCCAATGCCTGTCCCCGGGGCACAATCGTCGCCTTGTGAATCGGATCGGATTCCGGCTCGTTCAAGGCAATAATCGCATGCCCTGCCTCGTGATACGCCGTGGTCTTTTTCTCTTTTTCGGTCATCACCATCGATTTACGTTCGGCGCCCATCATGACCTTGTCCTTGGCGTCTTCCAAATCATCCATTCCTACCACGCGTTTCCCACGCCGGGCCGCCAGCAACGCGCCTTCATTTACCAAATTCGCAAGGTCCGCCCCGGAAAATCCCGGTGTCCCGCGCGCAATCACCATCGGATCCACGTTCGTTGCAAGGGGCACCTTTTTCATGTGAACTTTTAAAATTTTCTCGCGGCCCTTGACGTCGGGGTTTGGCACCACGATTTGACGATCAAAGCGACCGGGACGTAACAACGCAGGGTCCAACACATCGGGACGGTTTGTGGCCGCGATCAAGATCACGCCTTCATTCGCCTCGAATCCGTCCATTTCAACCAATAATTGGTTAAGTGTTTGCTCGCGTTCATCATTTCCACCGCCCAATCCCGCGCCGCGGTGACGCCCCACCGCATCAATTTCATCGATAAAAACGATACAGGGTGCATTTTTCTTGGCCTGTTCGAACATGTCGCGCACACGTGACGCCCCAACCCCCACAAACATTTCAACAAAATCAGATCCTGAAATGGTAAAGAACGGAACCCCCGCCTCACCGGCCACCGCACGTGCAGTCAATGTTTTTCCCGTCCCCGGTGGCCCCACGAGCAACGCCCCTTTTGGAATTTTGCCGCCCAACCGTTGGAATTTTTGTGGGTCCTTTAAAAACTCGACAATTTCCTGAAGTTCTATCTTGGCCTCATCAATACCAGCGACATCATCAAACGTCACTTTGCCTTGTTTTTCGGTCAATAGTTTCGCGCGTGACCGACCAAATCCCATCGCCCCGCCGCCGCCCTTACCGCCCATACCGCGCATAAAATAAACCCAGACCCCAATCAACAATAATGTGGGGAACCAGGATAATAGCACCCCCATCAAGGAAATTTTTTCAGGGTCCAACGGTTCGGCAGTAATGCGCACGGGCGCCTCTTTTAACCGCTCAACCAAGTTTTCGCCATTCGGCAACAACAATTGAAACGATTGTCCATCCGATGATTTGGCCAGAATCTGATCACCCTTTAAAACAACCTCACTGACCCGACCGGCCCCGGCATCTTTAATAAAATCGGTATAGGCGATGGTGGGTTTTGATTCTTTCATCCGTTGCTGCTGGGCGGTTTGAAAAACATTAAACAAAACAGCCAACGTCGCCAAAACAGCGATCCAGAATGTAACATTACGAAAAAATGGGGGCACGGTGATTCCTGACAGTTAGACATCGAGTATCCCGGTAATATAGTCGACATTCCTCAAAAATCCAAGGGGCAGAGGGTATTATTACACGCCCAATTTTGGCTCTTTTGTAACAAACGACATTGGATTAACTCGAAACAAACGACGATTATTTTCTAAATTAGGATCTAATTTGATGCCCATAACAGAGGCCGCCGCTTGAAATTGAGACGCCAATCCCCGTAATCGATGATCTTCTTCATTGAAAAACATCATGACATGCCCAAAATGTCCCTTATCTTTATTTCTAATTTCTTGATTTTTCTTTTTTCTAAAAAAATCAATTTGAATTTCAGCCCATGAAATTACCGAAGTATAATCCCCGCGATAATTTTGAAAAAAAAGGCATCGATCAAAAACATGACCCGTTTTTGGATCAACAGCAATCGCATCACGTCCTGTAATATGTGTATGCTCATCATCTGCAGAAAGTCTTTCAAGAAGGGCAATCGCCTGTCCATTCGGACGACGAAATGACACCATCGGCTTTGCCGTTGAAATATATTCATCATCAACAAGAGGTCGATGAACCCTAATTTCATCGGAACCTGGTTCCGGTAATCCATCATTTTGGGCCATCCTGACGGCCCGCGCTGCAAATTTTTTATCCTGCTGCCAGCATCTCTTTTGTAATTCTTTAAAATATCCCATAATAAAAAACCTCTTATGATTTAAAAAATTATGCATAACACATTTTAAAAATAATAATCAATCTATCTTATTTTTAATTTCTCGCACGATTTTTACCCACTTCGCCCCGCGGGTCATGATGCACCCCGCCAATGTCCGGCGGATGGTTTTATCCCCAGGTATGGCAAACGCATCAACCACATCCTCGACCTGTTCCATACGCGCCGCGCGGCCCGACACCGTTTCAATAACCCGCGTAATCACCCGGATTTGGGTGTCGGTAAACCACCCGTCATAATCGTCGCGCAACATCGTAACGGTACGTGTCACCGTATCCACCTGCACCTCATCATCCCACGCGCGATCGGCCACCGCATTTAATACATCACGCGCGCGGCTCACCCGAATTGCCAATTTTCCCATGCGGTCGGCGGTCAACCCTTCAGCCGCCAAAACATCCCGCGCGGTACGCACCCGCACACGCGCAGATTTTTGATTTGTGTTACTGGGGTCTTCAATCCACTTTTGTCCCGCCGCACGGAGCGTTTCAAGTAATCGATCGTGCGAAACAGATAGTAAAGGGCGGCATAAATAGACGGTGTCATCCCCGCAAGGAAGGGTGTCATCCCGGCGCAGGCCGGAATCCAGAAACTCTCGAGATCCCGGCCTGCGCCGGGATGGCACCTGTTGATATAGACTAACTCGCTCCATCCCCGCCAACCCGTCAACCCCTGACCCGGCCGCGAGGCGCATCAACACCGTCTCGGCCTGATCATCGGCGTGATGGGCCAAAAATAGATGCATGATCTGGTGCGCGTGGCAATAATCCGCCATCAATTGATATCGTTTTGCCCGCGCGGCTTCGGCAATTTTTGTTTTAGGTTTATCGCCTACCCACATCAAAATTTTGTGTTTAAAGCGAAATTTTTTTACCCACGCAGCAACTTGTTTTGCCTCTGCCTTTGATTCCGCCCGCAACCCATGATCAACCGTCAAAACATGAATGTGAATTTTGGGCGCGTGCACCACGGCCCATTGCGCGATCAACCGCAACAAGGCCATCGAATCCCCGCCGCCCGATACCGCAATCCCCAGGCGCGAGGGGATATCATCGACCGACGGAAAGATATCATGCATCCACGTGTCAAATTCTTTTGATGTAATCATCATATCTTCGGCAATGTCACACCGCGCTGATTTTGATATTTTCCGTCGCGATCCGCGTAATTCACTTCACACGGGCTGGACCCCTTGAAAAAGAGAAACTGGGCGATCCCTTCATTCGCATAAATCCGAGCGGGTAACGGCGTTGTGTTTGATATTTCCAACGTCACATATCCCTCCCACCCTGGTTCTAATGGGGTCACATTCACAATCAACCCACACCGCGCATAAGTTGACTTGCCAATACAAATCACCAGAACATCAGTCGGTATACGAAAATATTCAACCGTGCGGGTCAACACAAACGAATTGGGGGGAATGATACATACATCCCCCGACCGTTCAACAAAGCTTTTTTCGGTAAAATTTTTAGGGTCCACAATCGCGCTATCAATATTTGTAAAAATCATCCATTCGGGTGCACACCGGGCATCATATCCGTATGACGACAAGCCATAGGATAAAATTTTATTGCCTGCCAGATCCCGTTGTAATTTTTCATGAAACGGGTGAATCATATTTTGTGTTTCGCACAAATGGCGGATCGCATGATCGGGCAAGATTCCCGGCGGCATAACACGATCGGTCGCCACAACCGGTTTTCCCATCTGCTCTGATTGACCTTGGGGCCCCTCGCCGTCGGTCCGCGCGCGTTCCTTGGTCTGTTCCTTGCGCTTGGCCAAATTGGCCCGCAAATTATCCGCAGATTTGGGCTTTAAGGCTGTTTTGGATGGCTGAGGCATGGAATTTCCCGTCTGGTCAAAAACACTTTTCGCCCCTGCACCGCACAGAGCCGGATGTCATTCATAAAAAGAATACCTCTATGTTGCAAAACCCGCGTGACAGGTCAATCAAAATGTACTATAGAGAGCAGCGTTTTCCCTGATCCTTTTAAAAAATAGGGAAAATAACCCAGAATATTCTGGTCCACACCCGCAATGCTGCCGTAGCTCAGGGGTAGAGCACGTCCTTGGTAAGGACGGGGTCGGAGGTTCGATTCCTCTCGGCAGCACCAGTTTTCATTCCTCTTTTTAAGATATAAGCTTGTTATAACATAGTTTATTTACTATAATTATTTATAGTAATAGTTGGAGTTTATAATGAGCAAAACACTCGACCGCGAAAAACATAGAGCCACATCAAATCTTAAACCCCAAGAAATTGTATGTCAATTAATTGCCGCTGGATTTCATATTGTTAATGATCCAGCTGCCACCCCAAAACCAACGGCCAGAAAAGGAGCTGCATACATCCGTCGACATTTCGGAGCAACAGCAGCCTACAGCCGAACAGGTGAATCAATTATTCTCAGAGGTGCCCATATTGAAACAAACCAGCCCTGCGAATTTTTCGTACGTATAGCAACAGCAACAGGTCAAGGAGTAGGCCATCTCCGAGAACCAGAAATTACAGCAATCACAACAGCAACCGGATTAAATTTTAGAACATAAGTTACGCATACCCTATCAGATCAAATGATTTTGATTCCTTCCCCCTTGCACACCACCGCAAATCTTCATACCCTTATCTCATGAAAATTCTGGGAATTGATCCGGGGTTGACCCATACCGGATGGGGTATTATTGATGCGACGAACGGCCGATTAACCTATATCGCGTCGGGACGTATTTCATCGCCGCCAACCGCCCCGATGGCGGATCGGTTGGCGGGAATTTTTATGGAACTTCAAAAAATTATCGCCTTGCACCACCCCGACAGCGCGGCGGTTGAACAAACATTTGTGAACGGAAATCCGGCCTCTGCCTTGAAATTAGGGCAGGCGCGCGGCGTGGCCTTGGCCGCACCCGCCGCATGCGGCCTGGCGGTTGGGGAATATGCCGCGACCTTGGTCAAAAAATCAATCGTGGGGGCGGGCCATGCCGATAAGGGGCAAATTCAAATGATGATCGGGGTGTTGTTACCGGCCTGCAAGGATATCCTGACGCCCGACCAGGCCGACGCCCTGGCCGTTGCGATCACCCACGCGCATCACGGAGCAAACGTAACCGTGAAACAAACCAAAATCCCTCGGCAATCATATAAATAAAAGGAAACCAATTGGGTGAAGGGATACATATTAGATTTATAAATAATTGATATTAATAAATAACTTATAAAAACAATTTCAATATACCCCTTTATATACCCCCTTTTAAGACAGCGATATGCGGCCGCGCCATTCGACGCCCCTATTCGTCATATCAATGTTGATTATGAGCGGATGGATATTTGGATATGAGTGAGGTAATATTGACGAAACATTCTGACCAACAAGGGCTTATCCATGCGTTCGATAGAAGATCTTAATATTCAAAAATTTGGGATTGTCATTATCGACCTCCAAAAAGGATATTGTGCGCCGGGATCAGATGCCGAACGCCATCTTGGATGGGATGTGCGGGATGCCGAAAAAGTGTGCATGCGTCATGTACCTTTTCTAAAGGCTCTTCGTAAACAGCTTCAACCGCATCAAATCATATGGTTTAGGACCGAAGAACGGCCAGAAACCTTTGCACGCAATCTCCATGTGGGAGCCCTGATGAGAGCCGAAGAAGCACTCTGTGTGATTGGTACTTCCGGCCATGACTATCATATCGTCGCCCCCAATCCTGGCGAGGCAACCTTTGAAAAAACCCATTTTAATGGTTTTAGTGTCGATGCGTTTAAATCACATCTGGCGTCCCACGGTATCGAACAATTAGCATTTACGGGTGTGGTAGGAAGCCGTTGTGTTTCCGCAACCGCCACCAGCGCAGCCGAACGTGATATGGGGTGTATTCTGATCACTGATTTAATTGGAGGTCCAACAAAACTAAAGACCGAGATGAAACACCACCTCAATGCTCTTTCATTCTCGGCTCTTCCTATGCGCGCGTCCAATTTTCTGAAAGTGTTAAAAGCTAAAGCGACCAAAGGTAAACGGAAAAAGACCTAAGCCTAAGGTGGCGCGAAATGGTCTTGGGTATGGCGGCTACCCTTCTTGTCTTTGGATTGGTAACGCTTCCGAAAACTTGGCTTGACGGGACCATCGGAACCCGCAACTTTACCAAAATTATCCGCTGTCCTGGTCTCGGTATAAAAACGGGGGTAGTGCCGGGCGGGATGCGGACGTTTTCCTTGATCTGCCAAGTGGTCAAAATGAGTGGCGATAGCAGGAAATTGGCCGCGCCAAATATGATAAAACGCTTCTTCAACCAAACGCTCTTGGGGGTTTCGTCGGGGGGTTTCCATCATCGCTGGCGGCTGGTCCGTTCTGGGTTGGTGTTGTATACTTTCTGCGGCGCAAGCCTGTACATGGGCAATAAACGCGGGCTGCGTCGCATAATGTTCAACCCCAGACCCGGCAAAGACAGGGATTTTTGGGCTATCGATGACTTGGGTTGGGACATAACTAACTTCTCTGAAGGCTTCGCGTAAACATACCTTTACTTTTCCAGCATGGGGGCCATCAGTAGGGACCTTTTCATCTATAGGGATGCTCATCGCCAGATCAACCAGCTTCCGATCAAGAAAGGGAACACGAAGTTCCAACCCAAAAGCAGCCGTCATGCGGTCACCACGTTGTAATTCGCTTGAACCCAGAAATTGCGAGAGCGAGGTTCGCATCGCCATTTCGATCACGTCATGATCAACTTGCTCCTTGGTCCCTCTTCGGTCATTCTGATAAGGAGACCGGTGTTCCCACCAATCGAGCGGGTAACGATAGCCGCCAAAAATTTCATCGCTTCCCTCACCCCCCAGAACAACTTTAAGGCCATGCTGTTTGGCGGCCTTGGAAATAAACCAATAGGGTAATGCACATAAGACTTGGTCGTAATTGTAGGTCTCGAGGTGTTTGATGACATCCGGTACGCTTTCACGCACTTCCTTCGGGTCTATCACTACAAGTTCGTACGGGATACCGAGCTTCTTTGCCAGCTGAACGGCGGGCTGCGCATCGGACCCACCTTGGTCGGTGGTGGCGATAAAGGCCGTCAGGTTCCGATGTTTTTGAGCGGCAATCGCGGCGATCAAACCACTATCCAAGCCTCCACTTAAAAAAATCCCTACGGGTTCATCTAGATTTTCAGGCAAATGACTTTCAACTGCATCAATAACCGCTGCGCGAAGCTTTTCAGACGTCGGAGGTGATTTAATTTTGGGTTTATAATATTGTGAAATCTTTCCATTGACCCATTTTGCGCCCGGCTCAAGTACATGGACTTCTCCAGGCTGAAGTGCCAGGTCTTGCAAAGGCCCCATCTCGCTGCAAAAAATTGTACGGCCAAATTTATCTCTGACATGGTAGACAGGCTTTATACCAAATGGATCACGTGCTGCCATAAAGAGGTCCTTCTCGGCGTCATAACCCAGAAAGGCAAACATCCCTCTCACCCTATTTTGTGCATTAACACCGTATTCTTCAAACATGTGAAGAAATGTTTCCGTGTCACACTCGGTAGTTGCTGGATAGCCGAGCTGAGCTAACCGGCCATTGAGTTCGCGGTAATTATAAACCTCACCATTCAAAACCACTCCGGTTGTACCCCGTTGATTAAGGACGGGTTGCCGCCCACGTTCGGGATCTGTAATGGCCAGACGAACGGCACCAATGGTTGCCCCGGTACGGGATTTTTTCTTTAGACCTGGGATATGGACCACCTGAAGATCATCGGGTCCACGGTAACTGATTTTGGTCAATAGCCCCCGCACGAGATCTTCATCTCCATCGCGATACGGCCCAGAAATACCAACAATGCCACACATAAAAACTAACCGGGGTTAAATAAAGCTTTGGGGCGGTTATAGGAACACAACCCCCCATCCATCGAATGACTTTAACATAATATTACTAATAATAAAGTAATTTTTTTGATCTAAAAAATATCTAAAATAGGCCGAAATGATTTAAAAATTCCCTGTTTTACTTAAGATTTCTAGCATCTGCCTAATTTTACCGAGCTGATCGTTTTCTTGTTACCCTTCTGATAGGCTTTTAATCACCTCTCCCTGCCGATAGGGGTCTAAATTACCGTAACTCGTAAACGTGGTTAGGACGTTTTCATGGCCCAGGTTTTGCGACCACGCTTTTAATTGTTCGGGGGTACGGCAAATTTCTTGGCCCAAATGGGCCAGGGTGTGGCGAAATAAATGAGGGTTAAAATACGGCAGTCCGGCATTTTCAAAAGCATCCCGGAAGATTTGACGGATAGGCCCCGCATTGGCCCAGCATATTGCTTTCAACCCTTGGGGGGCAAAACATTGATTATCATCTTGTCCAACATTTGTGAGCGGGAAAATCGGATCCATTTGCCCATACAATTTAATGTCACGCAATTCCTGAACCCATTCCAGGGCAATCGTTTGGATGTCATCTCCGACCGGGAACAAAAAAGTAAAAATTTGTTTACTGAATTTTGTACGTACTAGGTCGGGTTCCTGCCGGATGAGAACGGGAGAACGCAATAAATCAATATGTTTTAGCCGCAAAGAGGCCAGAGCGTTGTCACGCATACCTGTTTCATACGGTTGGCAACATCAAGGGCCCCCCGCTTTTCGATCTTACGCAACATATCAAGGAGTTCAGGGGGATCGATTTCTGACATGGATTGATTTCCAATATATGGAAACACATTCATTTCTAAACGATGCATTGTGGTCGAGGCATAGCCTGCGCCCCATTTTCCCTTTTGATTTTCATGCCATTCGCGGGCGACCTTTTCAAAGGTATTTGCGGAATTGATAATGGCTTGCCGTCTTGTGTTCTTTTTAACGTGCCCGGGGTCCTGCCCCGCTGCCAATAACTTTTTTGCCTGATCTCGCCGTTCACGTGCATCGGCCAGCGTGACAATGGGATAAACCCCCAGAGCTAAAAGTTTCTCTTTATTCAAAAAACGATACTTTAAACGCCAATATCGGGCCCCGTCCGGCTGGACATTCAGATAAAGACCACCCCCATCCGCCATCTTATACGGCTTGGGTTTTCCCTTGGCATTTCGGCAAGATGTGTCGGTTAAGGTCATCAGATACCCCCAGGGCTAAATATACCCCCAAAATGTACCCCTAAAATAATCGGATATAAATAAACCTCCTAAACGCTCCTTGAAACAAAAAACGCCTTAATTAAAGGCGTGTGTTTTATTTTTTTGGATTTTTAGGATCTTCTGGGACCGTTTAAAACGGTCAATTGGAGCGGGTGAAGGGATTCGAACCCTCGACATCAACCTTGGCAAGGTTGCGCTCTACCCCTGAGCTACACCCGCATATCCATGCGTGGGGTGGTTTTTACCCCATTACACGAAAAATGACAAGAGGGGAAAAAGGGGATCAAAAAACACCCCTATCCCGCCTCTCTTATACCGAAGCCGGGATACATTTATTTATTGCTGTTCTGCCCCGGACCGATCAAAAATCTTTTTCACCAACCGATCATTCACGCGCGGCGCATGACGATCGGATAATGTTCCCATATACCCCGCAATCTGTTCTTCGCTTTGAGCTCGCATCTGAGCATTCATGACTTCGGCACGCTCGATGTCTGACACTTTTTGTGGATCGGCCAAGGAAACAGATTGTACAACCGCCATCATCACCCCCCCAGGGATCGGTTCAAACACCGGGACGCCGGGCGTTGCCGCAAATAACCGGCCCCATGCCGCACGATCCAGCGGTGCCGGAATATCTTTTTGAGTGCGTGCCGCGCGCGGTACCGTTTGAAGCACCACCCCATGAGCCGTCGCCATTTTATTCAAATCTGTCTTTTCAGCAATCCAATCCGATAACATCGATTGAGCCTGCACGATATTTTTTTCACGACGTTTCATCGCCATATAATCCAAGATCAGCTTGCCTTTAATATCAGCCAAATCCTGGGGATGTGCTGGGGTGATGGATTTTACATGAACAACAGCAATATCCCCATTTGAAAGTTCAAGAGGTGGTAATACCCGCCCCGGCTCGCCATCTGAAAAAGCCGACGTCAGGATCGGTGTTTTAACCGTCGCATAATTCTGCAAGGCATCCGTACCATTCACCGTCTTCCCGTCCCGACCGATCATACCGATCGCCACCGGAGTCAAAGACGCCACCTTGACCACCGTATCAAAAGAATCTCCCCGATCAGATGCCGTATTTAAATCATCTAACATTTTGTCCATACGATCACTTAATCGTTCTTCTTTTAATATTTTTTCAATGTCCCCGCGGGCATCATCGAATGATTGAATTCCCGCCGGGGTAATCGACGTGACATGCATCACATAGAACCCGAGTGGCGTTTGCACCGGCCCCATAACATCGCCATTTTGCGCGCTAAATACGGGTTTTAAATAGTCCGGCAAGGAATCCGTTTTTTCAAACGTCCCTTGATCAATTTTGGCAGACGGAAATTTTTTCGCCATGATTTGTTTAAAATCATTCTGTCCCTTTACCGCTGCAAAAGCCTCTTTCGCATCAGATTCATTTTTAAATACGATAAAATCAATCGTTCGTTTTTCAGCTTTTTGAAGAAGATCGGAATGCGCCTCTGCGTATAATTTAATATCCTGATCGTCAATTTTAATCTGACCCAAAATAGTCTCATGAGACAAAAACCCAATCATAATATCCCGATGTTCTGGGATCATAAAATCATTTTGTCGCATCGCATAATATTCTTTTATCTGTTCATCCGTCGGGGTCGGTACATCTACCGCACCATCCTTTAAAACCATATACTGAATATCCCGCGTTTGACCTGTATGGGCCAAAATATCTTGCATGATAAAAGCGGATGGGCCCGCCCCACTGGCAACAATACGACGTATCAATCCGTTCCCTAAATCACGCCGCATCATATCCAAAAATTCGGCCTCACTTAACCCTTGATTACTGATATACCGTTTCAAAACCTGGGCGACATCTGTTTTTTCTTGGGCTGCAATCGGGGCCGCCATTTCTTTTAATCGCAAAAGTAAAGTTGCATCATCAATTCGAACACCTAATTCCCCGACATTCAATGCAAGTAACCGCTGCCAAATTTCGGATGTAAGAATTTGGTTCACAAGACCACGTTCATAGGCATCGGCGGGACTCATATTTTCACTCCGCGCAACACGTGATACCAATGTTGTAAATTCAGGAACCGTAATTTTATCCCCCCGCATGCGCGCAATATCTCCTCCACCCTGCCCCGCGCGAAACGTTCCAGTCCAATCCGTTAAAACCAACGAAAAGGCGGCCAAAACAAGCATCGCAATAAAAAGCGACGCAAAAATACCTTTTTGCATATGGCGGATCATCGTATTTTTCGTCCTGTTCGGTTAAAATAAACTATCTGAAACCTATGTACGGATATTTTTCAGATTAATCAATCAAAAATCGCTTAAAATGGCCCAAAACCCGTTCATACGTCGGACGTTTAAACGGTACAATCAAGTCCAATAATTCAAGAGGCGTACACCACCGCCAATCCCGAAACTCAATCGGATCAAATGATTTAACATTAATTTCATCATCATGACCCAAAAAACGACCTGCAACCCATGTTTGTTCCTGGCCGTCATACATCCCATCATAAAGCCGCATCCGCTTCGTAACCGGAAAATCGTATCGAATAGGTTCAGAATGAATCATCACAATCTCGGCATGCCGAATCCCGGTTTCTTCAGCAAGTTCCCGAAAAAATGCCTGTTCAATCGTCTCCCCCGGTTCCATCCCCCCTTGTGGCATTTGCCAAGCCCCCGGATGATCAATCCGTTCACCGATAAAAATTTCACGTGATTCATTAATCAATGTAATTCCAACACATGGACGATAAAGACCCGTTCCCATTTTTATCGTCCCGCCATTAAATTTATACCGCGTTCTGTAATCACAGATAAAGGAGCGATCACAATTCCTTTTTCAGACAATCCATTTGCCCAAGCAACAATGGCCTTACGAATAGCGCCATTCGGGGTAATCACCAATATACTATATCCTTGGGTATGCGCCTGGGTTTCTGCCACTTTTATAAATCGTTCAGAAAGCACAGGTTCTTCCAATCGCAACATTGCGCCTTGATAAAAGGGCGATTTTTGATCAGCCGCATTTTTTAAAAACGTCTCGTCCACCCGGGGGGCATTGATCGCAAGAGAAAGACCGCGTTCAAATAAAGCATGTGATAAAAATTCAGCATCTTGATTGTTTAAAAAATAAGGGCTGGACGATGATGCAAACACCCCCGCATATCCTCCAAAAGATGAAAGTTGTCGGTACAAGGCATCCAAATTTTGATCAATTGATGCATTTGAAAACAAAGCATATGCCCCCGGATCATTCGCCGGATATTGTGGCGGTTCTACCGCCAGATCCGCCCACACTTCAAATCCTGCCGCGCGCGCGCGATCTACAAATTCTTGTGGGCCACGCGCCGTACGCGATATCACCATACTGGTCCCTTTGGGCATTGATTTTAAAAATTCGTTTGATGATTTTTCTGATAATCCCATATCCAAAACAACCAATGCGACCAATGGTTTTTTAAGTTGTTCCGCCGAGAAAGGCTGACGATATACATCAAAGGGTCTCATTTTATCTGCTGCCCGAATGATGGGCAATTGACCATAGGGCGGTTTATCCTCGACCATACCTGAGGCGGGAAAAGCAATCATCGGCACGACAGACACAGGCACAACAGTATCAACCGGGACCGGTACCTCAGCGGGAAGAGACCCTGTCGGCCTTGTCTCAACCACTGGCCCAGAGGCAACAGGTTCATCCGCAATAGGCGATAACGATTCCTGGGCAATCGGGGCGCCAGGGCCGCCAACAACATGGGGTTCAACCTGTTGTTTGAGATCATGTTGTTCTGACGTGACCGGTGCAAGCGGGGCCGTCGTTACAGGTAATGTCCCTGATACAGGAATCTCATCGGGCGTTGTCGGTGTCGACCCCAGCACGGCATCCGCCTGCTCGGGGGACACCGGCGCCTTTTCGACTGCCGCCGCTGTAACCGGCCCCGGCACCTTTAACGCAATTTCAAAAAGATAAGGCTTTATAACAGGCAGTGGTTGGAACGACACCCAAACACATAAACCGAAAATTCCCCCAAGAACCATCGAAAGCCCATGAACAAACGCGTCATGAAAGGCCGGCATTTCAAAATAAGAAATTCGCGGGCCTGCATTCATCGCCCCCGCCTCGTGTTTTATACCAAAACTCATTCTTTCCCCTTGGGAAGGGTTTTTCCTGACCCTTTTTCAAGATCATGTTTCAGGTTTGGTTTAACATTTATTTTCTCGGCCGGGCTTTTTCCCTTACCCAAAGAATTTTCCGATTTTTCAAGTTCCGATTCTAGCGCCACAATGGGTGGCACCGGTTCCGGGCTTTTTACAACGGTTGATTCACCATCATGATACAAGGCCAATCCACGCACCAAATCCAAAGCACGTTGCAATTGATAATCTTTCTTGGCCAATTCCTCAGGTGTTTCTTTTTTCTTTACCCCAATCTCCGTCTCTGAATCCACAGGGGCATCTCCTGAATCTTCTGGTGTGCGCGCCACAGGTTCAGGAACAGGTTCTTTATCCCCTGATTGCCCATCCGGATTGGCCAACGCCCCTTTCAGGTCCGATTCCTTAATGCCATCTTCCATATCGGCTTCAGCCTCAATCTTGGCCTGTTTCACCAAAATATCTGGCGTAATACCTTTACTTTGGATCGACCGTCCTGACGGCGTATAATACCGCGCGGTGGTCAGTTTCATCGCCGCCGTGCCGTTAATCGGCATGACGGTTTGAACAGATCCCTTGCCAAACGATTGAGTCCCCAAAACAATCGCGCGACGATGATCTTGAAGTGCCCCCGACACAATTTCTGCGGCCGATGCCGTCCCGCCATTAATAATGACAACGATCGGATACCCTTCTGCCAGATCCCCCGATGACGCATTATCTCGACGCGTGTCTCGATCATTTCGGCCACGGGTCGATACAATTTCACCCTTATCCAAGAATGCATCCGATACGCCAATCGCCTGTTCCAACAACCCGCCCGGATTGTTTCGCAAATCCAAAACAAAGCCCCGCAATTTAGAGCCAAGTTTCTTTTTAGTCTCACCAATTGCCTTTTTTAAACTGTCGGTTGTGTTATCACTAAAGGATGTCACACGAATATATCCAACATCCCCCTCGATCCTATGGCGCACAGATTGTATTTTAATGGTATCCCGGATCATCGATATTTTTAATGGCTTTGACTCACCTTCACGACGCACCGTCAATAAAATCTTACTCCCAACCTTGCCTCGCAACCGATCAACAGCTTCGTTCAGATTTAATCCAACCAGCGGTTTACCATCGAGATGTGTAATCAAATCTCCTGATTTTATGCCAGCCCGAAACGCCGGTGTATCATCAATCGGGGTCACAACCTTGACCATACCGTTTTCTTGAGTTACCTCGATTCCCAATCCGCCAAATTCCCCACGCGTTTGGACCTGCATATCTTTTAGGCCCTCTTCATTCAGGTAATTCGAATGTGGATCGAGCGCTGTCAACATACCGTTAATGGCATTTTCAATCAAAACTTTGTCTTCAACTTCATCGACATATTTCGCACGCACCTGTTCAAACACATCCCCAAACAAATTCAATTGGCGATAAGTTTCATCATCCTGTTCGGCCTGTGACCGCTTGGGTTTTTCAATTTTTGGTTTTTCTTGGTCAGCGTCTTGAGCGAACCCCCCAGTCGGCACAAAAGCTATTACGGCAACAGATGTCAACAAAGACAAAACAAGAGAACGAAGGGACACAGAAAACATGAACAATCCAACAGAGAAATAAGGTTAAAGAAATATCAAACGACACATCAACGCAAACATCATCCCAAATCAGGAAGCAGCCGCAACGGATTCACCGGCTTTCCTTTTTGGCGTAACTCATAATATACAGACGGCCGGGCCACATGGGCGGCCCCCAAAACCCCTAAAGGTTCCCCAGCAACCACCGATTGCCCCACCACTGTATCAATTTTCCCAAGACCCGCAACCAGGGAGTGATAGTTTTTCCCATGCTCAATAATCACCATATTCCCGTAATTCTTGAAATAGCCCTTATACCGCACGACACCATTCATCGGGGCAACGACAATTCCACCCGCCCGGCCTTCAATTTTCAATCCCTGGCTGGCCGACCCCAACAGATCGGGCGCGCCAAATTTCAGGCGAATAATACCGGAAATCGGCATTTGAACCTCCCCAAAAGATTGAAGGGCCCGCTCATCGCGGCGTTTTTTGGGAGGCAAACTGACATGAAACCAACTCGGCTTTTCATCCGGGCGTACAGGCGATGCCCCATCAATCTCACGGTTCCGGCTTTCTAATTTACCAATCAAATCATGAAAATCAGCGGCATCCCGTGCCAACCTTTCAAGATCCCGTTCTTGAACAGCCAGATCCGATTTCATATTCGCATAAGCCGATTCGCGCCGTCGCATCAATTCGGTCAATTTGGCCTGTTCCGTCAAAATTTTCATGGACGCCTCTTTCAAAGCCTCTTTCCGCGATTTTAATCCCGCCTCCAATTTGGCCAATTCGTCCAAATCTTGGCCCAAGGCCAACGCCCGCACACGCACCGGCCCCACAGCATCGCGTAAAATCATGGCAATTTCCGCGGTATCCAATGGCGCTCCCGGCTTTGCCATAATAGCTTCTGGTGGAACGCGCCGTAACCGGGCAAGGGCCGTTGCCAATACCGAAATATCCTTATGTTCTTTTTGTAATTTAACCTGCATGGCACGGCGTTTTACTTGTAAATCATCAATCTGACCTTCAAGGGCACTCATCTGAGATTCACGATTTTTAACATCACGCGCGGCCTTCACCATCGACGAACGCAACACGTCAATCTCGTCATCTACCTTATTCAAGTTATCCCGAAGGGCCTGTTGTCGCGCGCGCGTATCCCGAATTTCATCCGCGTGATCATTTTCACGTAAAATATGGGCTTTATTGACGGGAATAGGAACATCTTGTTCCTGCGCCGTCACCGGGCCAGAACAACACAACACCATCAAAATGAACACCAACGGACGAATCATATCTGACAATAATATCCTATAGTCAAAAGAACAATGGTGCGACTTTACCCCTTCAACAATGCCGCCACCTTATCAAACACACTGTGAAACATGGGCGTGGTTAACCGTCCTGTATTCACGTTATACCGCGATGAATGATAGGTGTTCACAACAAGCAAGCCTGTGTCCAACCGATGAACGGCTCCATGGGCAAATTTGTAACGGGACGCCTGCACACCCAATGTTTTTAATGTTGTCGTATGTGAAATTTGACCCAAAGTTAAAATAACACGCAAATTCGGCATAGCTTTCATCTCACTCACTAAAAAATCACGGCAGTTATTCACTTCTTCTGGGGTTGGTTTATTTTCAGGCGGCACACACCGCACGCCGTTTGTAATGCGGGTATTCACCAAGGCGATCCCATCATCTCGGTGCCCGGCATACGTGCCAGTTGCAAGACCGTATTTAATCAAGGTGGAATACAAAACGTCTCCGGCAAAATCACCCGTGAACGGCCGGCCGGAAAAGTTTGCACCCCGTAGGCCAGGCGCCAACCCAATGATCAAGAGTTCGGCCGTCAGGGGCCCAAAACTCTCGACCGGGCCATTATATTTATCCGGGAATTTGACCCGATTTTCGGCCAAAAATGCACATAAACGGGGACAGCGATTACACATATAATCCGGGTTTTGAAAGTTTTCCGCAACAGTTTGTGCCCGCATTTATTTTCTCAACTTACAAAAAGGTTCAAATCCACAAAAAAAGGTGGGGGTTTACCCCTCTCCCACCGGGAGGGGGGAGCCCATCAAAGCCTGAAAGGCTGAAGATGGGAGGGTGATGGGAAAATATAATTCAGGGTCTTTATCCCCTCACCCTCCCACTCGCTGATGCTCGCGGGCCCCTCCCTCTCCCGGTGGGAGAGGGGCAAAACCGCACCACCTGTTCATTCCACCATCCTGCCTCAATCCCCCCGCCTCCATCAAGGCATAAAAAAATCCCCCGGTGTAAGCCACAGGGGGATTTGAAAATTCATTTTAAACGCTAAATTTATGGACCCGCGGGAACCGCCGATAATACAGCTGTAAATTGATTTTTATCCTGGGACATCCCTTGAAGTAATTTTAATTTTTCGCCATCTTCATTGGTAAATTCTATACCACTTCCAGGTTTTCTTGCTCTTAACTCCCTAAGTTCATAATCTCTTTTTACCTCTTCAAATGCCCGTGCCAGAATACTTTTTTCTGATTTCCCTGTCATATGAGGTTTCATCTTATCTTCAAATCCACGAACCTCCTGTGCCAATTTTTCAGCAATAGATGGTTGTTTGGTTGGAGCTGGGGCAGCAGCGGCTGCAGGCGCAGTACTAGCCACTAGGGTTACAGCGGCAGGAACGGCTGGGGCAATAGAAGTGGTCAATGACCTTGCAGTAATTATACTTTGGCTCGCAGTAGCCCCAACGACAACGCTTGTATCGACAACGGCTGGAAATGTCGATTCCTCGACACCAACGCCTGCAAGGTCATTCCCGGAAACCGTCGCGGGCTGTGAAACCCTAGACACAGACGTTCCTTGGCGATCTTCAACGGGGATATTTCTACCGTCTTGTTTTGGAACTGGCCCTAAAGGTGCACCCATAGCAATTTTTTGTGCGTCTCGAGCGGCTTTGTCTTTTTCAGCGGCAATACGGGCATCAATTTCAGCCCTACTCTCAGTACGTAACCTGACAGGACCAGGATCGGATATTCCTGGAATTTTAATTCCTGTTTTATCTGCAACAGCCTTTACTCCAAAGAGTGCTGTTCCTAAAGGGGTCGCCCCAAATAAACCATCGCTGACCATGCTAACAGGATCTCTTCCCGTTTGTTCCTGAAATCCTTGTTTAAATTTTTTCCACCAATTTCCAGTCGATTCGGAGGCCGTTTTTTGACTATTCGTATCCAACTGTACATCATCCGGCATATTCAGACCCTCCGTCGTTATTATGGTTTGATAAGACAGATTATGTACAATTTTAGTTAATTTGGCATGAATATGGCAATATATTCCACGATTTTTCCTATAATGTTCTATATATTCTCATCATATGCGCCTCTGTTTCCTTTTCCCCCAAAAATCGCTATCGTCGCGCGCATGACAAACCAAACCCCTGATTTTCGAACACCCGTCATTATATTGGTGAACCCGCAAATGCCCGAAAATATCGGGATGTCGGCGCGCGCGATGTTGAATTGCGGGTTAAATCATTTACGGTTGGTCTCGCCCCGCGACGGCTGGCCCCACGACAAGGCCGATGCAGCGTCCGCCGGCGCCCTGGCCCAAATGCCAAACGTAACCGTTTATCATACAACAGCCGAAGCGATTGCCGATTTGCATTACGTGTATGCGACATCGGGCCGGATGCGCCACATGGTCAAACCCACCTTGACTGGGCCCGCCGCCACAACCGATATGCAAGAACGCATTGCGAGGGACCAGCGCGTGGGCATTTTATTTGGACCCGAACGGTCGGGATTAGTGAACGACGATCTGGCCGCCGCAAATGCCATCATGAATTTTCCAACCAACCCCGATTTTGCATCGTTGAATGTGTCCCAGGCCGTCTTGCTCGCGTCGTATGAATGGCTGCGCGCCCACGATCAAACCCCCGACCGTCGATATGAAACAGTCCAAAGCCCCCCCGCAACCGCCGACGAGACGGCGCATTTAATGACACGATTGGCTCATGAGCTCGATGCAAATGGGTTTTTCGCCGCGCCCGATTTAAAACCGTCGGTCATGCGCAATATCGGCAACATGTTCCGCCGGGCGGATATGTCATCGCAAGACGTACAGACATTTCAAGGGATTATATCGGTTTTACTGGGAAGTAAGCGGAAATAGGACTGTGTCATCCCGGCGTAGGCCGGGATCCCGTGCGGCACGAGATTGCGGCCTGCGCCGGGATGACACACCGCTCTACGCTGCTTTTTTAATTTTCGCGGCGCCCAAATCGACGGGCACAAAAGACCCACCTTGTTCGCGGTTATTCATGTGGTCATGCACATGGGCTGTCAATGTATCGAGATGGTCATGATAAAAATGGTTCGCCCCATCGATAATGCGGTAATCAATTTTGATCCCTTTTTGCATGTTCAATTTTTGAACCAATTTTTCAGCCGCCGTCGGGGGCACAATCGTATCCGCCCCCCCGGCCATAATCAAACCGGATGACGGGCACGGGGCGAGGAACGTAAAATCATACATATTGGCAGGCGGCGAGATCGAAATAAAGCCGCGGATTTCCGGGCGGCGCATCAATAACTGCATCGACAGCCACGCCCCAAACGAAAACCCAGCAACCCAGATATAGGGCGCCGATGTGTTCAGCGCCTGCATCCAATCGAGGCACGCGGCGGCATCGGACAATTCGCCCTCGCCTTTATCAAATTCGCCTTCTGATTTACCCACGCCCCGGAAATTGAATCGCATGGTTGAAAAACCACGCGCGACCAACGCCTGAAACATCGTATAGGTCACCGCGTTATTCATGGTGCCGCCATATTCGGGATGCGGGTGCAACACCAACGCCAACGGCGCACCGGGTTGTTTGGAATGATGATAACGGGTTTCCAGCCGACCGGCGGGACCATTCAGAATCAGTTCAGGCATACGAAGATTCCTTTAGACATTTTATGTCTGGTTGTTATTTTTCATATTTAACGAGTAGGGTCTGGATTTGTATCCTTGACTCATATCGGGTGAGGCAAGGTATAAAGGATTGCTGGACAACATGTCCAGTTTTTTATCGTATCATATTGTTTTTGATTGTGGATATTACTTTTGACGTAATAATTTATAGCGGATTGTGCCCAAAAAATGACAATTTACCTCGACTATAACGCAACCTGCAAAATCCGCCCGCAAGCGATTGCCGCGATGAACACGGTCTTGAACGATGCACCCGGCAATGCATCGTCCATCCACGGCCCCGGTCGGGCCGCGCGCAAATATATCGAACACGCGCGGGATCAAGTCGCGCGCGCCATGGGGGCGACATCAAAACAAGTGATTTTTAATAGTGGCGCCACGGAAGGGAACAATACGGTCCTGCGGTTTTTTTCTGGACAACGCATCCTGATCTCGGCCACCGAACATTCATCGATTTATGAAACCGGCCGCACGATGGGGGTTGAAATTATTCCCGTGCACCCAAACGGGACTCTTGATTTAACCGCGCTTGAAACAATGTGTCAGGTCTCTCCTGCACCCGCATTGATTTCGGTCATGTGGGTCAATAACGAAACCGGCGTGATTAATCCTGTCACCAATATCGCTCGCATCGCGCACGCGTGCGGCGCGGCGTTTCACATTGATGCGGTTCAAGCATTGGGGAAAATCCCCGTTGATTTTGGCGCGAGCGGCGCCGATTTCATGACGATATCATCTCATAAAATCGGGGGCCCCCAAGGGATCGGCGCGTTCATTATTGGTAACGGCGAAACCGGCGCCTGTCTGCCACCACCCGTGTTATTAACAGGCGGCGGTCAAGAACGCAGTTTGCGCGCGGGCACCGAAAATATCGCAGGGATCGCCGGGTTTGGCGCCGCGGCCGAGGTGATTATCACTCCCTCCGCCCGCATCAAAGCGGGTACCTCCCCCCTTCAGGGGAAGGATAATACGGCGCCCAATTTCCAATCTCAACTTGAATCCATCTTAAAATCCACGCGTCCCGATACAGTGATTTTTGGCGCGGACACGCCCCGTGTTTCAAATACCGTATGCTTTTCCGTTCCAGGCACCGATGCACAAACCCTTTTGATGCGCCTGGATCTTGCAGGGGTGGCTGTCTCATCAGGTTCGGCCTGTTCATCGGGAAAGGTCCGCGAAAGCCATGTCTTACGCGCTATGGGGGTTGACCCTGCCCTATCCCGCGGGGCGTTACGTATCAGTACTGGTTGGGCAACCACGCCCAACGATATCGACCAATTTGCCCAAATTTGGGCCAATTTAATGGCCTAACTTGCATTCTAACGCCAACATCGGCACAATCAAAATATGACTTGGCAGATTCTGGACACCCCAACCCGCACGACTTTTTTAGACGCCGTTAAAACGGGACACGAAGCTGTCCTTTTTACACCTCTCACGTGTGAAGTGAAATGGACAACCCTGCCCTTTTATCACGCGATGCGTCTGTATCGTCTGACCAACTTTGCCTCGATGCCGATTTTCACCATGTATTATGTGGGTGACGGCACCCGTTTCTTTTACCTGGACGGAACGGATAACCCGTTGCTGACCCTTGAATCCACACGCGAATTAAAATTGACGCCCGGCAATATCATTGCATACCTCAATTTTTATTTTTTTGCTGTCCAAACCGAGGACGGTGAGATTTTTTTAGTGAAAGATCCAGATTCATATCCGTACCAGGACCTGGATACATTCGGAACGACGCAAGGCATTATGATTGGCCCCAATCGTCCCAAATACGTCATTGAAATGGATGAAAACGATGGTTTTATCGTGGATACACCGTTATTTGTTGACGGCACACTTTATCAAGCCCGTGTCCTTGTTGATCCCCATGGCCGTGTACGATTAGCCGATCGACACATGATGGTCCCAAACAGCGGCACACGTTCCACAACATCTGAACAACTTTATCATTAAGGGTTTATCCCCATGACACACGACGACAAAAAAGATTTGCAAGGCACCTTCGGCGCAAAAATGAATGCGGCGGTACACCAGGATTATATGGCGGATGCCGATTTATCCCGTACGTTGATTGTCGACCTGAGGACCATGATGATGCCGAGCCCCACCGCCCAACGATTGATCGACATGAGTGATGCCCAAGGAATCACAGTGCGGTTTATGCGCGGACGTGAAGAAACCGCTTATGTCCCCGAATTTAAAACGGTGTTTATGACGATCACGCCCCGCACGCGGGCGAGCGCGCGGCTGGCCTTGCTGTATGCGGGCGCACTGCGTGAGGCCGAACAGAATATTTTAGGGTTTAAACGACCGGGGAATGAGGCCGACGACGATTCGTGGGTGACCCAAAATGCCGTCAAAAATGTCGATGTGATCAAGTATATGTGCGCGATTGCCCGGGAAATTTATGAATTAAATCAAAATACTACAGATTTTCTTGACTCTATCGCCGCCTTTGGCCATAATGATATTTATAAAGCGTTAACGGATAAGGCTTCGGATGAAGATTTATTAAGAATATACGCACAAAAAGAACATATCGATGTGAGAGAGGGTTAAAGAATATGACACCACAAGCACTTGCAAATGCGATGAAACAACAAAACCGTAGTAATGGGGCTGTTGTTCCTGCACTCGCCCAACGTATCGGCCAAGCCTCTTCGGCACCCGCCCAGGCACTTACCCTAGGGCGATAATTTCTTATAAAACGAATTCCTTCAAAAAGGCCGCACGCGCGGCCTTTTTTGTTGCGCGGCGCATCCATCCCCCATAAAAACCTTGCATTTTCGCCCCAAAACCCCCATATCTATGACCCGATACAGGACGTGTGATGTCCTGTTTGTAACCCGTTGAGTTTTCATCATGATCCGCCTGTCCCGCTTGACCGATTACGCCATTGTCGTGGTCGCTGAATTGTCCCGCACATCCAGCACGCTTCAGACCGCCAGCAATTTGGCCGACCGCACACATATCCCCGAACCAACGGTCGCCAAGGTCCTTAAAATCTTGACCCGCGGCAGCGTTGTTGAATCCGCCCGCGGTGTAAACGGCGGATATATGATCACGCGGGCGCTCAACGACATCACTATCGGTGAAGTGATCGAGGCGATGAATGGCCCCCTGACCTTAACCGCCTGTGTTGATGACGACGATTCTGATTGCGAAATCGCAACGCATTGTCTGATGAAAGGTCGGTGGAACCCCGTGAACGCCGCCATCCGCACCGCTTTTGCATCGGTAAAACTCTCCGACATGATCCGTTCGACAATGCCGGCTGCCTGCGCCACGTGCACCATCACCACAACCAAGGGATAATTCACTATGGCCGATGTTAACACCGTTGCCCTTGTCGAATCCCTGAAATCCTATACGTCCGGGTTTGTGACGGACATTGAATCGGACATGGCGCCCAAAGGATTATCCGAAGACATTATCCGCTTTATATCGGCGAAAAAAAACGAACCGGATTGGATGCTCGATGCGCGGTTAAAGGCCTATCGCCATTGGTTGGACATGCCCGAACCGGAATGGGCTGCGTTAAAATTCCCCGCAATTGATTATCAAGATGCGTATTATTACGCAGCACCCAAAACGGCAAATGACGGCCCACAATCCATTGATGATGTGGACCCAAGGTTATTAGAAACATACGAGAAATTAGGGATCCCGTTAAAGGAACGCGCGATTTTGGCCGGCGTTCAAAACGTGGCCGTCGATGTCGTGTTTGACAGTGTGTCGGTTGCAACCACATTCAAAGACGAACTGAAAAAAAGCGGCGTTATTTTTTGTTCCATTTCGGACGCGGTGCGCGATCATCCCGATTTGGTGAGACAGTATCTGGGATCGGTTGTGCCGTATCATGACAACAAACATGCGTGCCTGAATGCCGCCGTGTTTACCGATGGGTCGTTTGTGTATATTCCACCCGGTGTGCGGTGCCCGATGGAATTATCGACGTATTTTCGCATCAATGAAAAAAAGACAGGACAATTTGAACGCACCTTAATTATTGCCGACAAGGGATCATATGTGTCCTATTTAGAAGGGTGCACCGCCCCCATGCGGGATGAAAATCAACTGCACGCGGCGGTGGTTGAATTGGTGATTTTGGATGATGCCGAGATTAAATATTCAACTATTCAAAATTGGTACCCCGGGGATGAAAACGGCCGTGGCGGCATTTATAATTTCGTGACCAAACGCGCATTATGTGCCGGCGACCGGTCACGTGTATCGTGGACCCAGGTCGAGACCGGATCATCCATCACGTGGAAATACCCATCTTGTATCCTGCGTGGGGATTATTCATCGGGTGAATTTTATTCGGTCGCGATCACAAATAATTTCCAACAGGCCGATACGGGTACAAAAATGATTCACATCGGTACGGGAACGCGGTCGCGCATTGTCGCCAAGGGGATTGCAGCCGGGCATTCCAATTCGACCTATCGCGGATTGGTGCGCGTAATGCCAGGGGCAGAGGGTGCCCGAAACTTTACCCAATGCGACAGTTTATTGATTGGCGCCACATGCGGCGCGCACACCGTGCCATATATCGAAACACGGTGCCCCAGCGCGGTCACCGAACACGAGGCGACGACATCAAAATTATCAGATGATCAACTCTTTTATGCCCAATCACGCGGTTTAACGGCCGAGGAATCAGCCGCCATGATTGTGAATGGTTTTTGCCGCGAGGTCATGCAACATTTACCCATGGAATTTGCGGTTGAGGCCCAAAAATTAATTGGAGTCAGTTTAGAAGGAAGTGTGGGATAGAAATGCTCTCGATTAAAAACTTAAATGTTTCCATCGGCGATAAACCGGTCCTAAAAAATTTTACGCTTGATATTCCAGCCGGACAAATTCATGCCATTATGGGTCCGAACGGATGTGGAAAATCAACATTATCATACCTGCTTGCGGGACGGCCGGGATATACGATTACAAGCGGTACCGTCACATTCAACGGTGCGGATGTATTAAAAATGACCCCACACGAACGCGTTGGAGCAGGAATCTTTCTCGCCTTTCAATATCCGATCGAATTACCAGGCGTGCCATTAACCACATTCATCAAAACATCGGTATCTGCCGTACATAAAATGCGGGGCGAGATCGACGAAACTCCGATCGTATTTTTAAAACGGCTGAAAGAAAATGCGATGGCCCTTGGGATATCGGATGATATGTTGAAACGCGGTGTGAATGTCGGCGCATCGGGCGGCGAGAAAAAACGAAATGATATTTTGCAAATGCGCATGCTCAACCCTGCGTTTTGTATCCTCGATGAAATTGACTCAGGCCTTGATATTGATGCGTTAAAAATCGTGTCCGACACGGTGAACGCGATGCGCGCGCCGGATAGGTCATTTTTATTGATCACGCATTATCAACGACTTCTTGATCATATCACCCCGGATGTTGTGCATGTGATGCAGGATGGCCGCATTGTTGAAACAGGTGATGCCGATCTCGCCCGTCGATTAGAACAAACCGGGTATGCCGCGTATGAAGGGGCCGCATAATGACCGCGATCACGCGCAACACCATCCCCGATAAAAAAGACGAAGCGTATAAATATACGAATTTATCGGCGTTACTGCGCGG
>CAZLPZ010000026.1:0-25469 GCA_964561535.1 uncultured Pseudobdellovibrionaceae bacterium
AGTGGTTCAATCCGGTCCCGCAGGCTGGCCGCGTGACTTTGGCCAGGGGCGGCATTTTGCGCGCGGACCCTGAATACCCTTCTGTTGTTGGGGTCTTTCAACCGCTGCGCCAAAGTCACTGGTCAGATACGAAAACGGCGCGCCGATTTTTGTTTGAGATGAGAGCACAGAGGAAGAGGAAGAGAAAGAGAGAGAAAATGAGAATAAAGAACAGAGGTACGCGGGTAAAAAACACAAATATACATAATATAACAACGAAAACATGTTATTTTTACATGGTTTACATCGATCCGTTCAAAAAAAGGATGCCTCAGAACCGCCTAAAAACTGAACGTTACTTCATTTGTGAGGCGAATTTATGAACCAATCTGAATCAACCTCTCGGCAAAAATATCACCGCGTTGAGGGCCATCACCCTCATAAACTATTCGGAGTTTCCCAGACGTAATTTTTTGTTCACTTAACCGAACATACCCAACACGACTCGGATTATCCGCATAGATCGAAAAGTTATTTAATGTCCCCACAAGTTTTTCACTCCCGCCATTCGTCCAAAAAACACGTAAACGGCCATAAGTCCCATGAAGCCCGGTTCGGTTCACGCGCACCATTAATTCAGGCGGGAACTCCTTTTTCGTTGTCGTGTTTACACGATTCACAAATTTGGCATCTGCTATTTTTGATTTTGCAGAATATGCTCCATGACGCACCACAATCGGCATGGAAATACCTAATGTGACGCGTAACTCCATTTGAATACCCGGGCCTTGATTTTCACCACTTTGTAACCCTTCAGTATTAGGCAACCGTTTAAAGTTTAAATGTAGGCGATATTCCCCGTCTGGTAGATCGGCCGGTTTTTGAAGTTGAATCCGCACAAGCTGCCGTGTTTGAGGTAACAGTGTAAATTGACGGGGCGAAAATCGAACAAATGTTCGGGGGTCAATCATACCTTCAGGTAAGGTATCAATTTTTTCATACGACCCATCTTCCCGCTGACGCGTGACAGACCATTCCAGTCGGTAAACATTCGGGGTATTCGTTGTGTTCAAAACCGTCACATCCGCCGCGCGGGTTCGTCCATCAAAAATAACATAGATCGGACTAATCATAATATCCGCAAATGCGGGGAAAGAAAAAAATGTCCCTAAAATAAAACAAAAAACAATCAAACTCTTGCGCATAAAATACCCTTTAATAATTAACCGTAATATCAATTGTGCCGCTATAGTTACCATCGCTATACATTCCACCTAATCCCGATGTTTGAAGCGTAGCCCCGAATCGAAGATCCGCTGCCCCGGCACCATCGTTTGTTAAGCTCTATCCCTGCGTAAACAAAACCAACTCAAAGGCCGCCCCCCCTCCCCCCCCCTAAGGTCAAGGAGGTGTCCGGAATCGATACCGTAAACGGCGTACTGTTTGGAAAACCAGACAAAGCATATTCCCCTCGTACGGGATCCGTAAAAATCGCAAAGGCCGAATCCGCTGTGACGACGTTTGTCCGACTAACACGTAATGCATGGACAGCATTATTATTTTTAAGCGCAAACATCCCAAAGGATAAAGATTGAACCCGTGTGATTGTTTGCGCCTCTGCAATTGGGCCCAGCATCAGGAGCCCAACCGTAACCATAAAAAATAAAATAATTTTTGGCATTATTGTTGATACCAGAAGAATGTCATCCGAAAAACAATAGTTCACCAAAAAAGAAAATCGCCCACAAGATTTTGAGGGCGATTTTTAAATGGTTATTTTTTTTATGTTTAGTATGCTACCGCGATATCAAAACTCCCAGCATAAGCACCACTGACATACTGGTTACCACCAGCAACAGTCGTTAAAACAGCGCCAAAGTTAACCGTAGCATCCCCAGAACCGTCCGTCGTCGGTGTCGAATCGTCCGCTGTGACAGATGTTAATGTAATAACCGGAGGGGATCCTGAACAAGCACCGCATGTTAAATCGGTCAAGTTACTGGTCGAAACCGTCAATGTAGTGCTGGGGGCGGCGGCCGAAATAGCATAAACCCCACGGCTGGCGCCCACGGCGCTGACCAAAACAAAAGATGCCGGAGCATTATTAGAAGGTGTAACAACACCGGTTGCCGGTGCCATCGTCAACGTCGCGGTATTCGATCCGCCCGTATCTGCAACAACAACGAAACTACCGAAATTCATCGCCGTGGTTTGCGTCAAGGTAAAGCTGTTTGCAACGGTTAAGGTCACAGGTTCAGCGGTAAGAGACGCTTGTGCATTTGCCTGACCGGCAGCAGACACGAATCCGGCAATAGCCATAATAGCCAGCGCCAGTGTGCGTAGTTTCAACATAGGGATTCTCCTTGGTTTCTATTTTTGTTGCTGCTGGTCATGTGAAAAACCTGACCATACGTTGACTAATATTGCCTGACATCCATTTAACGAATAGTTAACGTGCGACATAATGCGGTAACTATAATTATTACTTATAAAATAAGCATAACTTTCAACACCTTCTCGGCATTTATCTTGCATAAACAAGGCAGACGCCATGAAACCTATCCCTCTCAGACGAATCGCGATTCTCGCCGCTTTATTGCTGTTTTTACCTCTTGAGGGAAAAGCTGTCGAAATCTCGCGCCCCCATTTAATGTCCCTTGCGCGACAATTCGTTGATAAAGTTGGGCAAAAATTACCGCCCTCCCCCACAAACAATTCGAAAACCAACCCAGAATCTGCTCAAGGAAACAATACGGTAAATAAAATTCCGGAAAATGAGCTCCTCCTACTAACCCCGCGGCTATCCAACACCATTACAGTGGACGCCACCATTGGGGCCTTCCAAAAAAATGGGACCCTCTTTATTGCTTTTCAAGAATTCTGTCAGGGTATGCAATTTCCGATTATTTTTTCAAATGAAACAAAATCTGCAACAGGATGGTATATACGCGAGAATTCCCCCTTTAAAATGGATCTTGCCGCGGGGACCGTCCAATCGCGGACGGACCAATTTATCGTAACAGGCACCGAATGGTTTTCAGAAAACGGCGTTATCTATATTTCTGCCGAATCAATTCGTAAGTGGATGCACATCGATTATACGGTGAATATCGAGAGCCAATTGCTTGATCTTGCTGCCGACGTCCCCTTCCCGCTTGAAGACCGGATCAAACGCCAAAAGTGGCGCGCCACCAAAAATGATATTCCAGTGGTCGCCCAACTGCCCCGCGCGCCCAATCCGCCACAATTGATTTCTATTCCAAATACTCAAGTGTCCCTGGGAACGAATTATACGAAAATGGGCATAAACCCAACGGGCAAACAATCCGCAACAGCTAATATTTCGACATCGGGTGATGTATTAGGGCATACAACCCGGACACAAGTCGGTCTAAAAACGCCGGAAGGGTTAAATTTTGTTCGGTTGAAAGGAGAACGTCGATCCGAGACCCCCGACCTTCTCGGCCCCCTTCATGCCAAAAGTTACGAAATAGGAGATATCTCACCAGTCGAACAACTCTTGACCGGCAGCTCGTCAGAAGAATGGGGCATGCGGGCATCAAACGCCGATGATAATGAACGTGTGGGGTCCATCAGCCGAACCTTAGAAGGGGATATTCCACCTGGATGGGACGTTGAACTTTATAATGAAAATCAATTAATCGCCCTTCAAACCAGTTCGGAATCAGGGCGCTATCGTTTCGAGGACATCGATCTTTATGCCGGTGATAATGATTTCCGTCTTGTGTTTTATGGGCCGCAAGGTGAAGTCCGAGAAGAAAATGTCAATATTCCTGTGAACCTTGAATCAGTCGGCGAAAATAAAGGCTTATATGATATATCTTTAACCTTAAATAATATTCATACCTATGACAAAGAGCCGGATATGAACGAGGACCGGGGAATGCCACATTTCACCGTCTCCTATGAAAAAGGAATTAATGATGGATTAACCGTCGGTGCGGGATTACAAAATAAACAATCAAACGGAATCAATAAAACACTCGCATCTGGAAACGTTATCGCGCGCATTGGCGCCACGTTACTTAATGCAACTCTCGTAACAGATGAAGAATTAGAAACCGCTTTACAAGTCGTCATGCGCCGATCTTTTGGCGAACACGATATCCGAAGCACAACATTATTTGCGACAAATCACTTTAGCCCTGATGCCACGGACACCACCGTCACAACCTTTCGATCAACCAGTGATCTTCAAGGGCCTCTCTTTGAATTCTTTGGACAAAAAATAAAATATTCTTTTAATTCCAATTATTCAATTAATGCCGATGACATGACAACCAACACGATGAACTTTAACCAAAATGCACGGATCGGCGTATACACAATTGGCCATGCTTTAAGACACAGTATAAAAACATCAAGTGACGGGTTAAACACCACCGAAACATCTTCAACATTTTCATTAAATCGATCACTTGGCGCAACACGCATGCGTGCATCCGCCCGATATATTTTTGAACCGACATCTGAATTTGATTTACTGACATTATCTCTCTCACGAAATTTTAACGATGACCTTCAAGGACAACTTGATTTTGAACAATCTTTGGCCTCAAAACTAACAACGGGGACGGCACGTTTAAATTGGGGCCATAAAAATTTTGTACTCTCACCGAACATGTCGATTAATAGTGATAAGGATATTCGGGCGGGCATAAATTTACGTTTTGGGCTCGTTCATAATCCTTTTACAGGTGATACAAAAATGACCCCCGACTTAGTCAATAATCAAGGAAGCGTGACGTCCCGCGTATTCTTGGATAAAAACGGAAATAATATTTTTGATACAGGCGATGAACCCATCGAGGGCGCCGCCATTAAATCGGTGCAATCTGTGAAATATGGACTCACGGATTCAAACGGCATCGCCACAATCACGGATCTTCCTGAATTCCATGCGACAGATATTACACTTGAAAACGCGACCTTAGGTGACCCCTATTATATTTCAACCTTTAAAGGTAAATCTGTTTACCCCCGGCCCGGTACAACCGTTAAAATTGATTTCCCGGTCCATTTATCGGGAGAACTGGACGGCACCGTATCTAAATCTTTAGCTCAAGGACCAGGTGTTGTGGGCGGCGTTCATATTCAGTTGATCAATAATCGTGGCGAACAGGCATTTTCAACGCTCACAGCTTATGACGGATACTATGTGATCAGTATGATCCCCCCCGGCACCTATTTATTACGTGTAGATCCAAAAGATTTAAAAGATACAGGTTTTCGACAACGCTTGCCACAATTGATCACGATTAGCCATGACGGCAAGATCATAGCTGGTCAAAATATTCAATTGGACCAAGGTACTGAAATTCCGATTCAGTTTACAATCCTAGATCAGAAACCTGATGTCACATCTGGACCAAATGATCATCTTCCTTCACGCGAAATTGCGCCCATTTTATTAAGCTTTGGATCATACAAATCATCCCTGCTCTCGGCGCTTATGTCTTACCGCATCCGACGGGCCTTGGCACCCGCAGGATTATGGCCCCTGGATTTAACAGGTGAAGCTATAGAAAAAACGAAAAATACTGAAAAAATTTTAACAGCACGCATTGCCGCCAACGACTATGATCGTGCCCAAGCAATATGCAATATCGTGATCCAACATAAAATCAATTGCGGCATAACGATGGCGCCCAGCTTGTTTTTCAAAATAGGGGCGAATATCCCAACTGAACCGAAAATATCTCAAGAACTTACAGCTCAACCATTACCATCTGAATCTGCATCGGTTGCAATGGCAACACCCGGTCAAGGGCTTTAATTTTTTACGGTTGTATCCGTATGGGAATAGGTGATTTAACCAAATCGCGGGCTTGCTCGATCCCGTCATTATTCACGGCGATGCACCCTAACGTCCAATTTTCACCAAAACTTTGACGAATTTTATGATCCAGCCCATCACCTGTTCCGTGTAACCCGACATGCCCACCTATTTTATCCAATGATCGCCCCTGCTGGCGCGCACGCATCAAGTCATTCGCATTCGGATAATCAATCAGCATAAAATAACGCCAATCATCAGATAAACGCGCCGGGTGTAACCAATAATCCCCCTCGGGCGTGCGCATATCCCCTTCACGCGTTTTCGGCCCATAGCCCCGACCAAAGGCCGCATGCAAGCGTGCAACCTCATGTTGCTGTGCGTCAAAAAAGATAATCACCCGATCACTTTTGTCTGCAAGTGCCTGTACAGCCTCTGTTGCATTTACATAATAAATGGGCGAAAATATAATAATCAAACACAAAAGGGATAAAATGCGACTCATCATGGAATAATCTTATATCATAATTTCTTTTTATTTCCTGAATCAAAGAAGCCGAATTTTTAAAAAGAGACATCAAACTGACAATCTTTCCTTGACTCTTCCGCCCAATTTTGTATAGTCCCCCCACTTTGCGGAGTCTGGGGCACCCCCCTTGATTCGAGAAAAAACGCAAATTTATTGAATTTGAAAGGGAGCGACAATCATGTTCGCAATCATCCGCACCGGCGGGAAACAATATAAAGTCGAAAATGGCACCAAATTGCGTGTCGAAAAATTGACAGCTGATAAAGGCGCGACATTCAGTTTTGATCAAGTATTAATGGTCGAAAATGAAGGCAAAATGTCCATTGGAGCTCCGTTTGTGAAAGGGGCCACGGTCACTGCCGAAATCATTGATCAAGTACGTGATGACAAGGTTTTGGTGTTCAAAAAGCGCCGCCGGAAAAATTACCGCCGCACCAAAGGTCATCGTCAAGATCTGACCTTAATCAAGGTTACGGGCATCAAGGCCGCCTAAGGGATTATCATCCTGGCGCAGGCCGGGATCCACCCCAGAACAGAGATTTACACGCCGACCTTCAGATCTGGTCTGAACCCCTCGGCAAAACGAAATAAATGCCTTAAGAACGGGCCAAAACTCCTTCTCCTGGCACGATAAATTTGAGTTAAGCGATAATTTTTATATGAGGAATATATAAATGGCACATAAAAAAGCAGGCGGTTCCGTTCGCAATGGTCGTGACAGCGCGGGTCAACGGCTGGGGATCAAAGTTTATGGCGGCGAAGCCATTCGGTGCGGTGGAATCATTCTGCGCCAACGCGGCACAAAATACATTCCCGGCAAACATGTGGGCCTGGGCAAAGACGATACGATTTTCGCGATGGCTGATGGACATGTTCTCTATACCCGCAAGGCCGGAAACCGTCCAGTCGTTAACGTGGTCCCGGTCGCAAAAACCGCAGCGTAAATTATTTGCCTCTTCACGGTTCCAGACTGGGGCTCAAAGCCACAAAGGCCCAACAAGACTGCGAAAAAGTTCAGAACAATTCTCTAATTCTGTATCTATTCATAAAAAAAACCCGCCAAATCCGGCGGGTTTTTTGCTTTCATACAGACGTTCCTTAATTAGGAGACAAAGCTTCACAGGCAGCCATGACATATTTTTTTCGTATCAATTGCTTTTTTATTACGGGGCTAATTTCAGGAATTAGAATTCCCCATAGATGTAAAAATTCAAGTGTGTCCTTCCAATCAACACATGGAAGTGAGTGCGCCTGCATCAACCATTGCTTTACGTTATATTCAATTCCTGTACGCAGCCCCTGCAATTTTATTAACATCTGGATCGTTTCTGCCCGAAACAATTTCTCATCCAGGCTAAGAATATCCTTTGCGCGTTCTTGGCTTGGGGTATTTTGTTCTGTTTTGCCTTCCACACCAAGAATAATAGTGTCCCATTTTCTGCATAATACCCCATATTCAGTTGAACCTTGATTTATCATTTTTTACACTCCCGCTAGATATTTTTCGTAATAAACACATTTTTTATTACATATGCAAGCGAAACTTAATTCGCGCCCAACAAAAAACCTCACTTGATTAATCAGGTTTTTTTATTCGCTTTTTGAGGAAAAACCCGCTATACCTCCCCCATCATGAAATTCCTCGATCTGGCCAAAATATACTTAAAATCCGGAAATGGCGGCCCCGGCTGCCTGTCCTTCCGGCATGAAAAATATCTGGAATTTGGCGGACCCGATGGCGGCAACGGCGGCAAAGGCGGCGATGTGATCATTGAGGCAGCGGACAACTTGAATACGCTGATCGATTATCGCTTTACTCAGCATTTTTCCGCCAAAAACGGAGAGCATGGCATGGGCAAGCTCCGGTCTGGACAACACGGATCGGATGTCATATTACGGGTTCCCGTCGGCACCGAAATTTTGGCCGAAGATGAAGAAACGGTCATTGCCGATTTTAAAGCCGAAGGCGAACGCCTGATGATTTTAAAGGGCGGCGACGGTGGTTTTGGCAACGCGCATTTCAAATCAGCCACCAATCAAGCCCCCCGCAAATCAACCACAGGCTGGCCGGGTCAGGAAATGACGATCTGGTTACGGTTAAAATTGATTGCGGACGCCGGGTTGGTGGGGTTACCAAATGCCGGAAAATCGACATTTTTATCGGCGTGCAGCGCGGCAAAACCCAAAATTGCGGATTACCCCTTTACCACCCTGCACCCCAATTTAGGTGTCGTGAAGATTGATGATTTTTCCTTTGTGCTGGCCGATATTCCGGGGCTAATCGAAGGCGCGCATCAAGGCAAGGGGTTGGGCGATCAATTTCTGGCCCACGTTGAACGATGTGCGGTACTCTTGCATTTAATTGATATGAATACCGATGACGTTTGTGCGGTGTATGACGTGATCCGCGGTGAATTATCGGCATACGGCAACGGTTTGGCCGAAAAACCCGAAATTATTGCCCTGAACAAATCAGATACATTGCCGACCGAAGACGCCGCCGAAAAGGTTGCGGCATTAAAAGCGCACACAAGCAAAGATGTGTATTTGGTGTCAGGTGCCACGGGCAAAGACGTGCGCCCCATTTTGTTCGCGATTAAAGGCGAAATCAATGCCGCGCGGGTTAAGCCGAACGACGCGCCGGTGTCAGATGCCCCGTGGGATGATACGCCAGAAGACCACCGTGCCAGCCCGACGTAAGTCGGGATCCAAATTTAGTTTCAAAACAAGTCTGGACCCCGGCTTTCGCCGGGGAGGCTCTCCTATGCTATTATCGACTTTAAACAATCACCTGCCCCGTCTTCGCCCAATCGGCGGTAAAGGTCGCGATGCCTTTATCGGTCAAGGGGTGCGTGATCATTTGCCGTAAAATGGCGGGTGGTACGGTCGCCACATCGGCCCCAGCGCGTGCGGCATCCACCACATGGGTCACATGACGTAAAGACGCTGCCAAAATCAATGTATCCATATCGGGGTCTTGGTCATACACGGCCCGAATGTCCGCCACCAAATCAATTCCCACATGGCCAATATCATCCAGGCGCCCGACAAAGGGGGATATAAACGTCGCGCCGGCACTCGCGGCCAATAACGCCTGGGCCGCCGAAAAACAGAGCGTTACATTGACCATTCGCCCCTGGTCAACCAGCACACGACACAATTTTAATCCGTCAAACGTCATCGGCACTTTGATCGTTACGTTATCCGCAATCGCACAGAGCACATCCGCCTCGCGGCGCATGGTGTCATAATCCTGCGCCACCACTTCGGCACTGACGGGACCCGGCACAATCACACAAATTTCGGCGATCCGCGTTTTAAAATCAGCCCCTGATTTTGCTATAATCGACGGATTTGTTGTGATGCCCGAAACCAGCCCCATCTCCATAAATTCGGAAATATCTTTTAAATCAGCCGTATCTAAAAAAAAATTCATCAAAAAGCCTTTATAAAAGGGGCTAAAAATCTTTTTTATCCTACCAAATATAAATTTATAATTCGTTATCCCATAAATTAACTATAATAAACAATTACTTAGAAATATTCATGTGCAATTTCAAAATATAAATGGTCACCGCACACAATTGCATTAATTGGACCGTTCTCTTATCATCTCTTTTAGAAAAAGACCTCCGACAATCATCTTGTCCCCCAAAAGATTTATCTTGTTATGACCCTGACTGTTCACCCGACGGCCCTCCCCGATATTTTGCGAATTACCTTAAATCGATTTACAGATCCGCGCGGATACTTTATCGAAACCTACAATGCCCACGATTTGGCCATGATCGGGATCATGGAAACATTTGTTCAAGATAATTATTCACGATCCTACAACGCTGGAACAATCCGGGGCCTGCACTTTCAATCCCCCCCCATGGCTCAGGCAAAGTTGGTACGTGTCATCCGCGGACGCATTATGGATGTCGCGGTGGATATTCGACGAGGGTCACCCACATACGGCCAACATGTGGAAATACCGCTCTCATCCGACATTGACGAAGTTTTATATATTCCGCCTGGATTTGCCCATGGCTTTTGTACCATTGAACCGGACACCGAGGTCCAATACAAAGTATCCGCCGCCTATTCCCCCCCCCATGATGGCGGCATTTTATGGAACGACCCCAGCTTAAATATCGATTGGCCAAACGTGCCTCAAAACGCCATTGTTTCAGAAAAAGATTCAAAATTACCCCTCCTTCAAAAATTCGTTTCACCCTTTGACTATAAAATAAACGAGTCAATCATATGAACATTATCATTACAGGCGGAGCAGGGTTTATTGGATCGCATGTCGTACGCCAAGCACTTTCAAACGGGCACAATGTTTTAAACATTGACAATCTGTCCTATGCCGCCAACCACACCGCGCTACAAGAATTTCTGGGCAGTCCCCATTATCAATTCGCGCAAATCGATATTCGTGATCTCTCTCGGTTGCGCCCCCACTTTCAAAATTTCAAACCGAATGCCATCATGCACTTGGCTGCCGAAACCCATGTTGATCGGTCTATTGATAAGCCGCAGGACTTTATCGAAACGAACGTAATGGGAACATTTAATTTGCTAGAGGCAAGCATCGAATATTGGCATTCTTTACCCCATGACACGGCACGCGCGGCATTTCGATTTCATCATATCTCAACCGATGAAGTGTACGGGACGTTGGGCAGAACCGGACGTTTTACCGAAAGTACACCCTATGATCCGCACTCGCCCTATTCGGCCAGCAAAGCCGCCTCTGACCATCTTGTCCGCGCATGGGGCATAACATATGGCCTGCCCATTTTAATTACCAATTGTTCAAATAATTACGGACCAGGGCAATTCCCTGAAAAATTGATTCCTCTAATGATTATCAAAGGTCTAACTGAAGAAGCCCTGCCCGTCTATGGCACCGGATTAAATATCCGCGATTGGTTATATGTGGAAGATCATGCGACCGCTCTCCATACTGTTTTAAAAAACGGTAAAATTGGCGAGACCTATAATATTGGTGAAAACGCAGAACACACAAATTTGGACATCGTTCAAAAAATATGTGACATTCTGGATCATATGGCCCCCCCAAAAAGGGTAAAATCCCGGCGCGATCTTATTACGTTTGTGCCCGATCGCCCCGGACATGATTTCCGATATGCGATGGATGCCTCAAAAATCCATCATGATTTAAATTGGGCCCCGACTGAAACATTTGAGTCCGGCCTGCGCAAAACAATAGAATGGTATCTTGATCATAAATCCTGGTGGCAAGATATTCGTTCAAATTCATATCAAGGAAACCGATTGGGACTGTCGGTTATTGAGGAAAATAAAGAAGGGGTTGCATCATGATCCGCATCGGGCTAACCGGCGCACAAGGCCAATTGGGATTATGCATCCAAGACGCCGCAACAACGATAAAAAATATATCGATAATTCCCCTATCCAGGGACATCCTTGATCTGAATGCGCCCCTGACGGTGCCGAACATAACGGTGTTGTTGCGCGACCTGAAATGCGACCTCTTGGTCAACACCGCCGCCTTCACATCTGTGGACGGAGCCGAAAAAGATATCGCATCAGCCTATACCATCAATGAAAAGTCACCGGGCGTTTTATCTGCCGCCTGCGCCGAACTGGATATCCCCATCATCCATATTTCGACAGATTATGTTTTTGACGGGACAAAAAACCACCCCTATGTCGAACACGATACTCCTCGCCCCCTTTCAATCTATGGCAACTCAAAGCGTGATGGGGAAATAATTGTGCTCAAAAATAATCCAAAGGCAATGATTATCCGCAGCGCCTGGTTATTTTCAGCGTATCGTAAAAATTTTATGAAGACAATTTTAAGTCTGGCAGAAAAAAAATCAGACCTATCGATTGTATCAGATCAAATTGGTAACCCCACCTATACCCCTGACCTTGCGCATGCCGTTTTGGTCGCCGCATCTGCATTCATTAAAAACCCAAAACTCGCTGGTATTTATCATTACGCCGGAACTCCCGAAACATCTTGGCACGGCTTTGCAACTGAAATTTTTAATTACGCCAAACAGCATGGTATAAAAACACCGACCACTCTCGTTCCTATCCCAACATCGGGATACCCCTTGCCTGCAAAACGCCCCAATTACAGCGCGCTCTCATCCGAATTTTTTATAAAAACATTTAATATTTCACCGTCGGATTGGGCGGCAGGTATAAATGACGCCCTGATCAAATTACAAAAAAATGGAGACACATAATATGGCACGTAAAGGAATCGTTTTGGCAGGTGGTACGGGCACACGGTTATACCCCATCACCAAGGGGGTCAGTAAACAACTCTTGCCCATCTATGATAAGCCGATGATTTATTATCCGATTTCAACGCTTATGCTCGCCGGTATCCGCGAAATTTTGATCATCACAACACCCCACGAACAGGCATTATTTAAAAATTTATTAGGTGACGGCACGCAATGGGGGATTACCTTGTCTTATACCGTTCAACCCAAACCCGAAGGCCTACCCCAGGCCTTTATCATTGCCGAAAAATTTTTGGCAGGGTCTGCGGTCGCCCTTATTTTGGGCGATAATATTTTTTATGGTCACGGCCTGACCGATTTATTAGAACAAGCAAACGCAAGAAAACCTGGCGCCACCATCTTTGCCCAACGCGTCCCAGACCCTGAACGATTTGGTGTGGTCGAATTTGATCAAAACGGCAAAGTCATATCGATCGAAGAAAAGCCAAAGGCTCCAAAATCAAATTGGGCCGGAACAGGACTTTATTTTTTTGATAACGATGCGGTGAATATTGCCAAATCCTTAAAACCGTCCGCGCGCGGTGAACTCGAAATTGTTGACATGGAAAATGTTTATCTTCAAATGAATAAACTTTATGTGATCCAAATGGGTCGAGGGTTTTCATGGTTTGATACTGGTACCGCAGGATCGTTAATCGACGCGGCAAATTTCATTCGCACCATCCAAACGGTCCAAAGCCAGATGATTGGATGCCCCGAAGAAATTGCATTCCTAAAAAATTGGATCACAGCAGACGACGTGTTACGAATCTCAAAAGAATATTCAAAAAATGACTATGGCGCATATTTACAAAAAATAGTTGCCGAAACTATACTGTCTAAACGCTTTGACCCCCCGATTTTTTAAGTCCCCATGAAAAAGAAAATTGTCTTTATCTGCAATAGCGTTACCCTCGCACACCCTGTGCGTGTGACATTACTTGCAAATATGCTTGATCCAGAAAAATATGACATCGTTATTTACCGAGGCAAGGCTTACGAATCAATCTTACCGCATACAACTATTTCTGTTCACCCGGCACTCTCTATGAATACCAAAGATTTTTTAGAATGTCTCAGCGATATAAAATCACCTTTTGATAAGGAAACCATCAAACTTTTTGCTGAAGAAGAGTTAAAAATTTTGGAAATAGAAAAGCCCGATCTCGTTATTGGTGATTTTCGTTACACACTTCAGGTCACGGCGCGCCAACGATCTGTCCCATACTTAAATCTCACAAACGCCGTATGGGATCCTCTTTTCGCCCTGAAACTTGAACCGCCTCCGACGCGGCGATTTACTTTTTTACCTGATTACATAAAGGCTTGGCTTATGAACCATATGCCGAAAATTGCTTTTTTAAAAGTAAACCATGCGTTTAATACATTCCTGAAACAAAATGGGTTTCTTCCCTATAAAAGCGATCCTCGTCTTATATTTTCAAATGCTGATTATAACGCCTATTGTGATTTATCGGCTTTTTTCCCGCCAAACTTACTTGATCATAGACATTGTTTCATCGGACCGATTTTGTGGTCGCCTAATATGCCAGCGCCCGATTTATCCACTCTGCGCGCCAATGGGAAATATACTGTTTATATTAACTTGGGAAGTTCAGGGGACGCCAATATTCTTGAACCCCTGTGCGCCAAACTTTCAGACGATGACATTAATTTAATTGTAGCAACAGGGACCTCTCCTGCGCCCCCTGCCCTCCTCAACCGACCGAACACGATTGTTATGCCCTATCTTGCCAGTGATAAAATTTCGTCTCAAGTTGATGCAGTTATATGCAATGGGGGCATGCCAACAGCCTGTACCGCCCTGTTAAATAATGCCTATTGTGTTGGGGTTGTATCAAACCTGGATCAAATGATGGGCATGCGCCAGATTGAACGAAAAGGAGCAGGGCGCTGTTTCCGGAGCCGTCCCTATGATATCAATGGGATTGTATCAACGATCAAGGCACGACCCACATTATCACCAGATCTTTTCAAAGAATTGACCAATAATTACAACCAAAACCGCCCCGAGATTATATTTCCAAAATTTATCGATCAAATTTTATCCAATGAGGAATGACATAGTAAAGCTTAAAACATATCCTTAGGGTTAAAATTCACGATCATATCGCGCCACAATTGATATTTTTCTTCCGGCAATTTTAAGGGCGAACACCGCGGATCCCGCACAGCACGTAACGCGCTTTCGGCAACCGCCCGGTAATGGTCATCGCTGTTATAGCGGGAGGTGTCCACAATCGTTGCCTGTTGAACGGTGCGGTCAACATTTACAATCACACGAATTTCAACCGATAAATCCTCTGCTTCGGACGCCCCGGCAAAAACATTCCAACACCCTCCCAATTGTTGCCGCAAAGCGTCGATATCGCTGATGGTCAATTGTTCCCCTAAATTTTGCGTTTCAGGCGCGGGGGTTGCTTCCGTGATTTTTTTTGTTAAATCGCCAATATCAGATTTAGGAATCTCTGGCTCTTTGGTTAAATTTTTTAATAATGAATCAAATTGCTTGGATTCTTTTTCTGGTTTTTTCGGATCTGGTTTTTTTTCGGGTTTTTTATCTTGTTTTTTGGGCGGCGATAATTCGTCAATATCCGGCGTATCTTTTTTAACTTCCGTGGGCTTTTTATCGGGTTCCGGTTTTTGAACGTCAAGCTTTGGAGGCGTTTTAACGGGGTTTGATTTTGTGACAGGCTTGGTTGATTTTGTCGGTGGCTCCTCTTTTTTATTTTTAGGTTCAGGCGCCTTCAGTGGCGGTTTTGTAGATTGAGTCATATCCGCAACCGTCGCAAGCTCGATACTGATGCTTTCTGGAATTTTATGATCCGACCGTAAATGCGGCACACCGATCAAGACCGCCGCCACAACAACCACATGCAAAACAATCGAGCCCACAAAAGCCCAACGTCGTCCCTGTAACGGACCTTTCACATTGTCCGTCGCATCATTTTGATGTCGTGTGGGACCATTCATTTTCGTGCTTTCCTATGGTGCAGACGATACGCCCGCCCCCGGATCCGTAATCAGGGCGACTTTACGATATCCGGCCTTATTTAACACCCCCATCACATTCATCACTTGACCATAGGCCAATTTATTATCTGCACGAATATAAATACGTTTTTCAACATCTCCCTTGGTCGATCCCGATAATACCGTCAATAACCGTGCATAGGAGACTTGGGTCTCGCCAATGAAAATAAGACCTTCTCGGCTGATCGTTATTTCGATGGGATGCTGGTCTGAATTTTCAATGGCCGCCGCATCTGATTTGGGTAAATCAACCGGAACCCCCGCAGTTAATAAAGGAGCCGTAATCATAAACACAACCAACAAAACAAGCATGACATCCACAAGAGGGGTGACATTGATATCTGACATGGGCCCGCGCCCGCCTCCACGACGTCCTCGGCCGCCACGACCCCGACCTCGACCTGAACTGATAACACCGCCCGCCATAATTACGCTGCTTTCGAGGGACGCGTGGTTTCCATTTGATCCAAATGACGGGATACAATGGTCAAATATTCGGATACAAATCCATCCAACCGATCGGCGTATCGTCCAATCGCAGTTGAGAACACGTTGTAGGCCAGCACAGCCGGAATGGCCGCCACTAATCCAATGGCCGTTGCAAACAACGCCTCGGCAATCCCTGGGGCGACAACAGCCAACGACGTATTATTCGTTTGTGCGATTGAATTAAAACTGTTCATAATCCCCCACACCGTTCCAAATAACCCGATAAAGGGCGCCGTCGACCCCACACTCGCCAAAAAGGTCATCCCGCGTTCAACGATTTGGAGTTCACGATTGACCGCCACCGTCATCGCACGTTCGACACGTTGTTTAAGGGACGCTTGAACACTTTCAGATGATGGAATTCCGGCCGAAATCCCCGCCTGCCATTCATCCATTCCCGCAATAAAAGTCGCAAGCATCGGATCTTCTGGATTCTTCTTGACCCGGGTATACAGTTTATCCAATGCCTCCCCCGACCAAAAAGCATCTTCAAATCGATCGGCCCGGCGATTTAACTTGGCCAAAACCCATCGTTTATTCAAAATAATCGCCCACCCCCACACAGAGGCAAACACCAGCATCAACATCACCACTTTGATGATCATATCGGCCTGAAGGAATAACCCCCACATCGACATATCGTGCATGGCCGAACCCGCCAACGCCGCGCCATCCACCGCACGATCCAAAATAGCCCCAGACGTCGATGCACCATTACCAGTCATTTTCATAAACCTTATATTTTAAAGAAGAATAAAAGCGCACAGGGCATCTTTACCCGTACCAAAATCCGACACAACGCACCGTACCACATCACAGGTTTTCTCGTCTAGGATGTTTCAAAGATATGGGGTTTTATGTCGCGGGAAAATCACAAAGAAATTTTATATTGGCGAAACCAATCTGTCCCACCATTTTTGCTTAGGTACAAGGGAAGCATTAACAGATAATAGCCCATATGATGATTGCCCAATTTCACCAGGAACAAAATTTAAATCCATTTTTCCAGGTAACGGAACACGAAAGGCAGGTGTTTGGTCAGGGCGGCCCTGTAAAGATAAATAAAACACATGAGAACAACGATATTGGAGTTCTTCCACAACAGCTTTCGCTGCTTCATCTCTATACGATTCCTGAATACTCGAAATTAAGGGATGCAATTGCGGTCTAAAATCACGCCATGCTAAAGTTACACAGCCCTCAGCGCGAGGATTTACTCTTAAAAAATGACCATGCAAAAGAATTTGTGCAGCTCTCTTTGATTTCTCTTTCAAGTCTAAATTTTCAAATGAATCTTCAGAATACTCAGGATGCCGGGGCAGTACTCCGGCCGCTAAAACGCGAATCCCCCGCAGACATTTATCTTGATCACGGCCTGCATTACAAAAAGATCGCCGTAATTTATTCCCGGCCTCCTCTAAAAATAGTTCACCCAAATTTTTTGGTCTTCTATTAAACATCACACACCACCTCAAAAGAATAAATTCCGCTACACTGCATTTTTATACATGTGCGTTTGGAGTTTTTGTTTTACTGCCCTACGACGCTCTCGGCCGGGGAAGGCGATGTTATGACACTTAAAACGCCCTTGTCCAGCATTTCTTTTAATTTAGGGGAAATTTTTGCACGAAAACCTGGCCCCTTAGCCTCGGCCGACCTCCCCAGATCCGACGTATAATATTCAGCCATGGCGGTCAGTTCTGGTAACGTATAAATCTCGATCATCGCCGCCATCGCCGCCGCCTCGATCACATCATAATCGACCGCGATTTGCATCCGCGAGATGAATTCGTCACGAGCCGGGTCGCCCGCCGCATACCGTGAATCCGCAACCGATAGGATCGCCGCGTCCACCGCCAAACGGGGGGGTTGCACCTCGAATATTTCCAAGATTTTGGCCTTTTTCTGTGCGGCCTCGGCGCTCAATCGCTCCGCCGCCGCCGCCCCCACCGGGGCAACCAATATCAAAAATGCAATAAAACATAAAATAAATCGGCAAAAAGATGACATAAATTTACATTCCATACAGAGTTTTTCCCCCGGCAAAAACCGGGGGGCCCGTTTTTATTTCAAAGATTATATCCCAAATTTAAAACGGAATATCATCATCCATCATATCGGGGGCGCCGCCACCAGCCGCTGCGCGTTTTTGTCCACCGCCAAAGCCGCCGCCATTCCCCATCTCTTGGGACGATTGGTCATACCCAACCGATCCCCCCGACGATCCATAATCCGACCCGCCCGATGAGGCGCCGCCAGTGCTCCCTCTGCTGTCCAATAATGTCAATTCACCCCGGTACGGACGCAACACAACTTCGGTCGAATATTTTTCAACACCCGACTGGTCTGTCCATTTGCGGGTTTCGAGTTGTCCTTCAATATACAATTTACTGCCCTTTTTGACGTATTGTTCAACAATACCGACCAAGTTATCATTCATAATGGAAATACGATGCCATTCGGTGCGTTCTTTCCGCTCACCCGTCGCCTTATCTTTCCAACTCTCCGATGTCGCCACGGAAAATGATGCCACCCGTCCCCCATTTTGGAACGCGCGAATTTCGGGATCCTTACCTACATTTCCGACCAAAATTACCTTATTTACCGAACCAGCCATCATAAAAACCTTTCCGAAAAAATAAAAAACCACAAGATCGTCATCCCTGCCTGCGCGGGGATGACCCTTTGATACCCTATACCCCCCTCCCCCCGCCCATGCAAGAGGAACGTTCACGTTTTTCCCCAATATTTTTATTGCATCCCCCGGATCCTCGCGTTACGCTGACCTCATGACAAACACCCCTGCCCCCATCGCCCCCAAAAACGCTCCGTTGGGCGCGCGCCTCGACCCCACACGCGCCAATCAAATCATTGAATCATATACACCCGTTGATGTGGTCAGTTCCTATTACAAGGCACGTTTTTTAGCCCTAATCGCTGATCACCCGAACGATTTTGCCAATCGTTATAATTATACATTGGGGATCCACGGGCACATCACGTCTCAAGCGTTCGTCTATCACGCCCGCCGGAACGCCATTGCCCTGATGCACCACAAAAAATTGGATATTTGGGTCGGGCAAGGGGGTCATGTCGAACAAGGTGACGCCGATTTTATCGCTACGGCGATGCGCGAAGCATTCGAAGAAGGTGGATTTAAAAACCTGCACCTAATGATGGACGCGCCGTTTGATCTGGATATTCACGGATTCCCGGCCAAAAAAGACCAACCCGATCATATCCATTATGATATAAGGTGGTTGTTTGAAACCGACGACGACACGTTAACCCTGAACCAAAACGAAGGCACGGCGATCGAATGGGTGAAAATTTCTGACCTGCGCCCCAAAATGCCGATGTGGCTGGCCAATTCCCGTTTGGTCCGCGGGTTCGAGGCACGGTTTTTGGGTTAAACTTTCCCCTTTCTTTTTCGCCCGTCTACCGTTATAAACACGCCAACTGAAGAGGGACGGACAGGTGGCCCCGCGGGGTGTAGGCCCGCACATCGATAAACGAGGCCATCGGAACAACCCCGATGATATAAAAACGGACGGACAGGTGGCCGAGTGGTTGAAGGCACTAGTCTCGAAAACTGGCGTAGGGGTAACTCTACCGTGGGTTCGAATCCCACCCTGTCCGCCATTTCTATTACTCGAAAATGCCCAAAGTGATTTTACCCTGTCACAAATCCCCATGTGATGCGGGCTTGAGGGGCGTTTGGTGTGTACCGCGCTCTGCGGGCGTGTTTGCCGTTATTTTCGCGCGGATGCTCTGAATGGGCCGAGATGCTCTTTTTGGTGTGTACCTGATAAACTCGGTCAGTACACAGCCAGATGCTGATTTGACTCATATTTTTCGCCGTACATTTTTAACCACCATGAGCGGTGCCGTTTTTGAGCAGGCCGAACGGCGTTTGCGTGAATAAAAGGGTTTCTTCGTAATTAACGGCGATTGTTGCCCTTCGCACGAGCACATACCATGGACGTATGGATCGACATGCGCATATACCACCGGAAACCCTTATAAATCTGCTCTTTTCGCGCTTATCAACTGGACTTCGCGCAGTACCGAAGCATTCATGTCGAACCTTAAGAAAGAGAGGTATTCGACATGAGCAATAAAATGACAGCAAGGATCGCGGCCCTGCCGGACATGACGGCCACGGAACTGAAGGCGCTGTGGCAAAGCCTTTACGCTAAAGAGCCGCCACCTTTCAACAAGACGTATTTCGTTAAACGCCTGGCCTACCGGATTCAGGAGCTGGAATATGGCGTAGACAGCCGCCCGCTGGAACGCCAGCTGGAAGCCCATGCCCGCCAGCAGATGGACATGCAGGGCAAGCCCAAGCGTAAAAACAAACGCCAGACCCGTGACGCTCCCATCTCTGGTACACGGCTGATGCGCGAATATGGTAGCGAGGAGCATGTGGTGACGGTACTGCCGCATGGCTTTGATTATCGCGGCCAGCGGTTCAAAAGCCTCTCCCGCATCGCTCGCACCATCACTGGCAAGCAATGGTCGGGGCCAGTCTTCTTTGGCCTGCGCAGCAGCGGGGGGTTAAAATGAACATTACAGCAAAACCAAAAATTCGCTGCGCGGTTTACACCCGCAAATCCCACGAGGAAGGGCTGGAACAGGAATTCAATTCACTGGATGCGCAGCGCGAGGCTGCGGAAGCCTATATCACGGCGCAGCGTCATGAAGGCTGGATGCTCTATCCCGACCGTTACGATGATGGCGGGTTCACGGGTGGTAATATTGAACGACCTGCTCTCAAGCGCCTGATGGCAGATATTGAGGCAGGTAAGATCGACGTGGTGGTTGTTTACAAGATCGACCGCCTGACCCGATCGTTGACCGATTTTTCAAAGCTGATTGAGGTGTTTGAAAAGCATCAGGTCAGTTTTGTATCGGTGACGCAGCAATTCAACACCACCACCTCGATGGGACGGCTGGTGTTGAACGTCCTTCTTTCCTTCGCGCAGTTCGAGCGCGAGGTCACGGGCGAGCGCATCCGCGACAAGCTGGCTGCCAGCAAACGCAAGGGCATGTGGATGGGCGGTGTGCCGCCGATGGGGTATAATGTCGATAATCGCAAGCTCGTCATCGACCCGCCGCAGGCGGAAATCATCCGTTTTATCTTCGCGCGGTTTCTGGCCACGCGCTCAGTGACCACCGTTGCGCTGGAAACGCGCGAGCGCGATTACCGCACCAAGACCCATACCAGCCGTCGGGGTAATACCCGCGAAGGTCACCTTCTGAACAAGGCTATCATCTATCGGATTATCACCAATCCCGTCTATACCGGAATCATCACGCACAAAGGCGCATGGCACCAGGGCCAGCACGAGCCGCTCATCAGCCGCGAGGTGTGGGATAAGGTGCAAGCCATTCTGAAAGAAAGCCCGCACATGCGCGGTGGCGAGCTACGCCGGAAGAAGATGTCGGCCCCCTTACGCAATCTCCTGCGCTGCGGCGGCGGATGCGCATCCGGTATGACCATGACGGCCACGACCCGCAACGGGCGTGAATACCGCTATTACGTGCCGACGAATTACTTCAAAAAAGCCTGCCTTGACTGTCCGGTCCGCAGCCTTGGCGCGGGTGAGCTGGAGGAAGCTGTCATTCGGCAGTTGCAGGGTATTTTCACTGCACCGGAAGTAATCGGCGAAACATGGAAACAGGCTCAGGAACAGCAGCCCAACATTACCCTCCCGGAAGTGCGCGCGCAGCTCGGCAATATCCTTGAGATTTGGCAGGAATTGTTTCCGGCGGAGCAGACACGCCTAATCCGCCAAATTGTGCGCGAAATTGTCGTCAGCGAAGACGGCATGAAGATTTATCTGCACAGCCGGGATTTAAGCGCGCTGGTTCAGCCTGCCTCGATCAAAACTTTGGAGGCGACGCAATGAACGATGATCTTTGTATCCATGTGCCTCTTTCTATCAAGCGCCGTGGCGGACGCAGACTGATCATCCTGCCTGAAGATGCCGCGAATGCGCCGCATATGCCGCAGTATAATTTTGACGATACGCTGATGAACGGCATCGCCAAAGCCTGGCGCTGGCAGGCGCTGTATGAGCGCGGGAAATACCCATCGCTTGATGCCTTCGCCGAAAAGAACAACCTCAATAAATCCTATGCCGCGCGCATCATGCGCTTGAATTTACTTGCCCCGGATATTCGCATTGCCATTTTGACAGGAAAGCAGCCAAAGGGCCTAAAACTAGCCGATCTCATGAACCCCTTCCCACCGTTGTGGGAGGAGCAGCGTAAAATATTTGGCTTTACGCCCGACAGTTCTGCCGTCGCCTCGGTATGTAAGCATTCGTGAGTAACAGAAGGAAGGTGACGGATGCCACTGCCAAAACGGGAGTATTATTTTCTTGACGAAATCATGGCCCGGCTGCCGCTGACCGCGCGGGATGTGCAATATTATATCTGCCATGGTCATCTGTTGGCCTCGGTCTGGGTACCGCTGACGGAATTTTCCGGTCAGCCACCGTACCGAGGCTATGTCCACCTCGACCCCGATACCGGATTTGACCTCTTTTGCCACGGCAAAACCGAAGCGCGCAGCTTTTATCATTTCTATCCGTTCACGAAGCTGCTTATCCCGGATGACAGTCCCGGCATTGTCCTGACAGAATCTAGCCTACTGGTTCACGCAAACGATTTTGAGGCATTTGTGGCGATCTACGATGTTCCGCTGCCTGATTTGAAGCGCGCCGCTGGACGTCCCAGTATCATGCCTGCGATCATCGAGGAATACCGGAAACGGCGCGGCGCGAATAAAGACCATAAAACCCTGTCCGCCGAAAGCGAATTTCTGCATGCATGGGCGGCAGAGCACTTTTCTGCAAAATCTGTTCCGCAGCCGACCAGCATTCGCAACGCCCTGATCCAGGAAAAGACAGGCGCATAAAATAAAAACATTTCATGCAATTTAATGCGCCTGTTTCGTGCAGCGCATCGAAAGCATGATGTCCTTCAGAGCAATTCAGGCATGGAGGCCATAAGACATGACGGAAATCAGACATATGAATCAGGTCGAACTCTCGCGCAGGCTCGGTGTGTCCTGCCGCACGCTGGAGCGGTGGCGATGGATCGGCGTTGGGCCGCAATTCATTAAGGTGGGTGGGCGTGTCAAATACCGCCTTGCCGATGTGGAATCATTCGAGCAGAGCCGCCTCTGTCAGTCTACGGCGGATCGCCATTATTTTGATGAGCAGAAAAAAACGGTGCGGTCATGATGATCGACCGCGCGACAAAGGAGCAGATCGCGGCAATTCTTGCCATGCCGCAAACGCCGCCTTATCTGAAACCGATCTTCGAGGTCGTGCGCGACTATGGTGTTGGCTATCTGACTCTGCTGCAAAATGGCGATGGCCTGGAGCCAGATAGGCTGAACAGCCAGAACCCCATGATTACGGTTGTGGGCGACGATACCGATGCCGCCCTCGGCCCCGTCGCGTTCCACGCCACGACGCTGAAAATCCTGACGCTGCGTGCATCCTGCGTCGCTATTATTTCAAGTGAGCCAGTGCCGAACATCTACACGCTGTTCAGCCTGATGGCGGGACTGCTGCGTGCCAATACGCTGATCATCGAAACGCGCCCTGAACAGGAACATGCCTGGGTCGATTATATACGCGCGCTCACGCCGCACATACCTGTCATCCTCAGCACGTCACTCCCTGAAGCGTGGGAGACGTAAATCAGCATGACGGATCGCATTTCTCTTCCCGATATTGCCGCCGCCCTGAATGAGCGGATCGAAGATCTTGCCCTGCACCTGTTGGGCGAGCCAAACCGTACCTTAAGCACGCGCGAACAATTGCGCTACGGCAACAAGGGTAGCATCGCTGTCGATGTCGCAGGCGACAAGGCGGGCAAATGGTACGACCATGAAGGCGGAGTCGGCGGCGATGGGCTGGAGCTGATCTGCCACGCCATGAATCTGCGTAATGGCGCGGCCTGCGACTGGGCCAGAAATTGGCTGGGGTTGTCCGAAAACAATCATATCAAAATCGCTACGCCTTCATCAAAGCAGCAACAGGACGATAAGAAAGAAAAAGTCGCCGATATTCTCAAAGACTGCGGCACCATCGATGGCACCCCCGCCGAGCGTTATCTGAAACGGCGCGGCATCACGGTAGAGCCGCCACCCTGCATTCAATTCCGACCCTATGCCTATGCAGGATATGGCGCACTGGTCGCGCAGGCCATGGATGACAAAGGTGACGTTCTTGCCGTCCAACAGATTTATCTGACCGATGCAGGAGAGAAAGCCCCTGTTCCAGTTGTCAAGCGCACGAACAAAGCCACCGAGAAATGGGCAGAAAAATCCGCCGTTCGGTTCCCTGGCACGCAACCATTGATCCTAGCCGAGGGCGTTGAAACCGCTTTCTCACTCTGGCAGGCAACAGGTCAGGAAACATGGGCCTGCCTGGGGATTGCCAATATCGGCTCAGCCCCGGCACCGGATGGTGCTTCTATCATCGTCGCTCGCGACGGCGATCTACCGGGCAGCAAAGCGGATGGGCAAATTGGCCGGGCGATTGCAAAACTGCGTAAACGCGGCTTTTCCGTTGCTATTGCCACGCCTCCAGAAGGCAAAGATTTTAACGATCTTCTCCAGTCGGGTGGAGAGGAAGCGGTGCGCGCCCCGGTCATACAGGCCGACCCTGGTCATTCCGTCAGCCAGGAACGGGCGCGCACCGTCTTTATCGGCTCCGATGTCGAGATCGCAGGCCGTGTCCGTGAGGATTTGATCGAGCAGCATGGAAAAATCATCCATGCCGAGGGGCATTTCTGGCGATATGCGGCTACACACTGGGAAGCCATTCCCGATCATGAACTGCGCCTTGCCACTCATATATATGACGGTGCGCGTTATAACACGCCCAAGGGCGATCCAACCCGTGTCAAACTTGGCAAGGGCCGCGTGGACTCGATTTTGAATGAGCTAGCGGCGCTGCTGACGGAAGAAAGTTTCTTTGCCGATGCACCTGTCGGTATCAACTGTAAAAACGGTTTTATCACATTCCTGCCCGATGGTACGGCACATATCGTGCCACATGAGCGTGACCATCGCTGCCGCCATACCTTGCCGGGACGCTGGCAGGCTGATGAGAGAGTTTCAGGCCATCTTCTAGAACGTCTACTGCGCGGTGTGTTCCACGGCGATGACGATGCCGATCAGAAAACCAGCCTGCTGGCTGAAATGTGTGGTTCTGCTGCTTTAGGTTATGCCACAAAACTTATCCAGCCCCGCGCTGTCATCTTGAAGGGCGAGCGTGCCGAGAATGGTAAAAGCCAGATTTTGGATCTGGCGCGCGGG
>CAZLPZ010000027.1:0-24016 GCA_964561535.1 uncultured Pseudobdellovibrionaceae bacterium
GGCACCAACAAGATGGCCCCGCGCAGTGGTAAATCCGGTCCCGCAGGCTGGCCGCGTGACTTTGGCCAGGGGCGGCATTTTGCGTCGCGCACGCGTTCCCACTGTTTTTGGGGCATGCTCGCAACGCCAAAGTCACTGGTCAGATACGAAAACGGCGCGCCGATTTTTGATTTTAACAACGAGAGCACAGAGAAAAAAGAGAGTACACAGTGACCAACGTCATCCCCGCGCAGGCGGGGATCCGGCAAAATTAAAAACCTACAGCAACGCTATTGATCTTTATTAAACGCCAGATCCCCGCCTGCGCGGGGATGACGCCTCACTTTCTGCTCACCCCCGATATTCGTGGGCGAGTTCCACATATTTTTCGGCCGATATTTTTAACATTAAAATATCATCTTCCGTCACGTCGCGCACATATTTTGCGGGACGCCCGGCCCAGAGTTGCCGCGACGGAATAACTTTACGTGGTGGCACCAACGCGCCCGCGGCAATAATGCATTCGTCGCCCACCACCGCCTCGTCCATCACGATCGCGCCCATACCGATCAACGTACGCGACCCCACGGTACAGGCATGCAGCAACGCCATGTGCCCGGCCGTCACGTCATCACCGATAGAGGTTCCTTGGGTTGTCGACGACACATGAATAACCGTGCCGTCTTGAATATTTGTGCGCGCACCGATTTTGATATCATTCACGTCACCCCGAATGGCCACGTTGTACCACACAGAACTGTCGGCCCCGATCGTTGTGTCGCCAATAATCACCGCGTTTTCGGCGATAAAACACGAAGGGTCAATTTTGGGATAGATGGTACGGTACGGTAAAATCAGGGGCATAAAAACAGTGTAACCCCGGCGAAAGCTGGGGTCCAGCACTTATTAAATCACAAAACCAGATTAGGGTTAGCGTTGACTTGCTTCAAAAATTGACTTCGCGCGAGTCTACGATGGGACGGCATCAAACAACCCAGACCCTCATGATTAAAAACTTCAAGCAAACACTTTGCCCGCTCAAAAGAATCGTCCACATTATGGGCTTGATAGAGAGAACCTATCGAAAGAGATCCTAAAGGTTTAACGGGCTGCAATCTCCATCTTTGATCAAAAACTGTTCTTGCAATCTCATGCAAACGCCCTTTATCAATAACCTCAGTTATCAACGAATCATAAACAAACTCCAATGTCTGATGAATTCCAGAAATTGAGATTTCGGGTCCTTGTAATGTTCCATCTATACTAACCAGCTGATAGGGCGTTGTAGGAGAAGGATCTTCTGGAATGCGCAACCTATATACCCGGGGAACGCTAATGATCGGAAGGATTTGATTAAAGTAAGAATAACACACCGTCGATGATTCTACTAAACAACTCTTCATTCTAATTTCCTCCAGATAAAGACAATTACTCTTTTCATCTCTAGAATGCAAAAACCCCGGGAATTCCGGGGGTTTTGATATTTCTGTACGGGAATAAATTAACGCTTCGCCCACTGTTTCGAACGACGGGCTTTGTGCAGACCGACTTTTTTCCGTTCGACCTTACGCGCATCACGGGTCAACATGCCCGCGGCTTTTAACGGCGCGCGCAGTTCCGGTTCGTAATATTGCATGGCACGTGAAATCCCATGACGAATGGCACCGGCTTGACCCGATAATCCACCGCCCTTGACGGTTGCGATCACATCATATTGCGCGGTGCGGTTCGCGATCAAGAACGGTTGGTTCAGGACCAACAAGTGCGTTTGACGACCAAAATATTGCGATTGATCCTTACCGTTCACAATGATTTTACCTTTACCGGCCTTGATCCACACGCGAGCCGCGGCATCTTTCCGACGACCGGTGGCATATGACCGCCCCAATGCGTCGCGTTTTGGTTGGGGCAAAATTTTTGCCGTATCCGCCGCCGCCGTTGTTTTTGTTGAGGCACCTAAATCGGCCAAAGATGATAATGTTTGTTCAGACATTTATAATACCCCTATACATTTTTCTTGTTCATGACAGCGATATCCAATTTTTCCGGCGTTTGTGCCGTGTGTGGATGATCGGTACCCGTATATACGCGCATGTTGCTTAACAATTGGCGACCCATTGGCCCTCCTGGCAACATCCGTTCAACCGCCTTTTCAATCAAGCGACCCGGGCGTTTGCCTTCTAAGGTTTGGCGTGCGGTGCGTTGTTTGATCCCTCCCGGATACCCGGTATGCCAAAAGAAAATCGAGCCTTCGCGTTTATCCCCGGTCAATTTGACCTTGTCCGCATTAATCACAATGACGTTATCGCCCGTGTCAATGTGGGGGGTATAGGTCGGGCGGTGTTTGCCGCGCAAATGCATGGCAATGATGCTGGCCATACGGCCCAGAACCAAGCCGTCGGCGTCAATCAGAATCCATTTTTTCTGGATATCCGAGGGTTTAGCAGAATATGTTTTCATGGTCGTATTTCCTTCGTGTTTTCTCGAAACGTAGGGGTTTATAGCCGGAAACAACTGACAAAAGCAAGGGTTATTTTATGTGGTATTATAATACCTTATTTTAAAGCACGCCCTGTCCAAAATGCGACTAAAAATGGCAAACCAGCCCATAAAACAACCGAAACCAGGCCCGCGCCAAAAACGGCAAAAATGACCAACGCCGCGGCCATCGTACTCAATTCGACAATGGGATAAAACACCGGGATTTTGGTTTTCCCGCACGCACACCGCCCCTGTTGAAACACCCAGGAAAACACCGGTATCAATTCCCGGGCCGTGAGGGTGCGACCACAAGGCGGGCACATCGACCGCACCGGACGCCCGTCCGGATTCCATGCAAATGGTAAATGATGTTTAAATCGATAGGTCAGGGCTGTTGCAAAGCTGCCCAAACACAGGCCCAACAGGCTCACGAAAATATACTGGATCAAAAGGGGGATCATGTTTAGACAGATCTTTCAGATGATCCTCCCCCCTTTAGAGGGTGAGGACTTGCCTCACCTATGGCGCGGATTGGCGCAAATAGGACAGCCGATCATAAATCATATCGCGATCAATTTTATTTTTTGAGTTGGTCGACAATGCGTCCGCCTTTAACGCATGTTCATAATATTCAATGGCCTTGTCCATGCGGCCCATCCGTTCTGAAATCACAGCCATATTAAAGAAATGTTTGGGGTTTGTGCTTTCAAGATCGGCGGCAATATTCAAATACTGAATGCCTTCATCGTATTTCTGAAGTTCGGCATTCACCAACCCAATTTGGGCCGCAACCGTCGCGTTCATCGGAAATTTTTGACGCAATTCCATTAACCGCACCAACGCATCCGTCGGATTTTTCTGCCGCACCAACCCCAACGCATTGACCATGACATCGGGATTATTCGGGGCGACGGCCAATAATTCATCATAAGCCCCAATAGCTTCATCCACACGGCCCAATTTTTGAAGCGCGACCGCACGCCCCATCAAAATGCGTTCATCCCGGGCGTTATCCTTGTAAAGATCGGAAAACATATCATACGCCGCTTGGAACCGTTCAAGATCCAACGCACGGTTGGCCGCCGCGATCTTTTCTTCAACATTATCGCCCATAACAATATTGGATTCGGTATCCGATATTGTCGGCACGCCCGGTTGGGCGGATGCCGTTCCTGTAAAGGCCAGATCTTGTTTTGGATCAACTTTTGGTGTTGCCGAGGCCTTATCTGCTGTCGTCTTTGCCGAGGGCGATTTCGAATCCTTGACCGAAATACCTAACCCACGTGATTTCTGTTCAGATGACAAATTCAGGCGCGACGCAGACATGTCGGACATATCCTCCAAGGCGCTTTTTGATTCAAGAAAATCATCTTTGCCGTCCATCGATTTTTGAAGATCAGGTAAATTCGGCATTTTCAAATTACCCAAATCTGACGGCTCTGCCGGGTCATTTTTGGACGGCCCTGTTGCCTCAACCATCGCCGTTGTTGGCGGCACTGGGGTTACAGGCACGGACGGTGCGACCTTGGGTGCGACCGAAAGATCAGTTGGCCCTGGCCCAATGACCACGGGTTCCAATCCAACCGAAGGCGCGGATTGAAGCGAGGCATCATCTGGTTTTTTTGCATTTTTATCCAAAACAACGGGCGCCCCTTGAATAACTGGAACAGCAACATCCGGCTTAACGGTTGAGGGGAGCGGCGCCGGTGACGACACAGCAGCGGACGACGGCAAGACAATTTCTTTGACATCCCCAGACACGCCCGCGTTCGTTATTTGATCTGGTTGCGGTAACCCATCTGTAAATCCTGCATCCGGGACCGGAGGTTCAACAGTCGTCACCGCCGGTGCCGGAGAACCCGGCACAACCGGTGCCTCCGGTATGGGAGATGTATTTGTAGCAACGGGCGCATCCGGCGTTAAAGCAGGACCTTTCGTGACCTCAGGTAAATCGCCCGGCTTGGGAAATATCTGTTTATCCCCTCCCATTAATAAGGGCATTAAAGTATCTTTATTTAAATACGCATAGCCCGCCCCACCGCCAAACAAAATCAAAACCAACAAAGTCCCCAGCAAACCCGTTGACGAGCTTTTACGCTTTTTGGGACGTGTTGCGCTTGCCGATAATTCGCCCAAATCGTCCAATAAGTCATCATTTAAATCGACAGACGATAAAAGATCGGATTCAAGATCCCGTAAATCATCAGGCTTTATTCCCCCGATTTTTAACGGCTCATCCGCCCCAGCGATCAATTTAATGTCATCAAAATCACGACGATCGGCCATTCAAAACCCCTACAAACACAAAAACGATTCATTCTATCATTTATACTATACTACATTTGATCCAGTCTCAATAATGGATAAGAATGCTTTTTCAAGGGTGTTTTCCCCCGTTTTATCGCGAGCGCCCGCGGGCGGACCCACATACCGGATTTTTCCCTGATGCAAAATGGCGACCCGATCGCAAATTTCGTCCATATCCGACAAAATATGGCTAGACAAAAAAACAGTTTTCCCACGGGCCCGTTCCCGCATTATCAACTCTTTCACCTGAACCCGTGCCCGAGGATCAAGGCCGCTCATAGGTTCATCCAAAATCAACAAAGAACATCCCGTTGCCACGGTGGCAATTAACCCCAATTTTTGCCGCATTCCCTTGGAATAGGTATTCACACTGCGCGGCAAGGCCGCTGGATCCAATCCCAAACCATTTGCCATATCAATAACATCATTCGCGGCTACCGTACGTTTATAAAGTGTGGCAGAAAATTTAACGAAATCCATACCACCCAAAAACCATGGCGGGTCAAACCGTTCCGGCAAATAGGCAAGGTTCGATCGTGCATCAGCATGATGATTATCCTGCCCCATTAATGTTAATTGGCCTGATTGGGCATCACGTAACCCTAATAACGTTTTAATTAGGGTCGTTTTCCCCTCGCCGTTCAGACCAATCAAACCGAACGTTTCCCCCTTGTGCACCGACAGAGACACATGATCCAAAACATGGCGCTTGCCGTCATAAGACACCACTAAATCTTTAAGATCGAAAACAGATTCCATTTTTAGAAAACCTTTTTTAAATACATTTGTCATCCCCGCGCAGGCAAGGATGACAGCTTTACCCGGGCAGGAATGACCGTGCATCCAAATTAAACCGCTGATTAGGACGCAACCGCACCGAGATCAATTGGCTGGTTAATTTGTCGAACCATTTTAAATCAACATGATCTTTATAAACTTTAACATATTTAACCTCGACCGGAAGACGTGTAGGGGTGAGACGTTGTTTATTCAGCCAAATCACCCAATTCACGCCATCGCCAAAAGAAATCCCCCCCAGAATTAAATTACGATCCACAATTTCAACATTTAACAAAGGATCTTCATCCACCCCTATCGTTTCCGACGTTGGTGTAACAGGTTTTGCAAAATTTCCAGAATCGTAAATCGCAATAGCCTGATTAAGGCGATCTCCTTCATCCTCTGTAAATAAAATAGACGGTAATTTCCCTTGGGCCTCTTCCAATCGTTTCAGCTCGGCTTCAACATCGGATTCAACTTTATCCAACACGCTTTGATTGGAAAGCGGGGGCAATTTTATACCATCCAAAATTTCCATTGGTAATAGAGGGGCACGGTCCTCCGGTGCAACTTGATCTGACGGTGACAACACAGGGGCAGTAGGGGCAGCGGGAGCAACGATCGGCGCCGGCGCAGAAGGGATATTCATCAAATCCTGATCTTGCGCTTGTTGGTCTTCTGCCTTGGATACCAAGGCCTTACCCAATGTTCCTGAAACATCTTGCGCAAAGACACTTGGGCCAAATGCCCCGCCGAAAAATAGAACGGCCCCTGCAAGAAGTATCCTCTTTTTAAAAGATACCCCTCGGACATTTATTTTATTTTGAGATCTAACCATTTATATCCCCCTATGGCACCGGTGTTGTTGGCGGTGCAAGCAACGCAGGGTTTAAAGCGGGATCTGCCAACAATTGTTCTTCGGATGCCATACTCCACCATATCAAATCGACATTTCCATTCACAAGAGTGGTATCTTGACCTTCTTTGATCAAATTCAGTTTATCCTCGAATTTTCCCGTAACATCACGGCTCAGGCTAAACGATTGAAGTTGTAAATATCCAGGAAATGCCTTTTGAAGACCCAACACAAATTTATAAGCCGCCACATCATTCATAGACCGAACAGAAATCTCCATGGACCCCGATAACAGTTTATGCTTGGCTGCTTCCACCTCGACATTCGGCACAATCGTTGCCGGTGCAAATTTGATATCAGCCGCAACCTTAGCCCGGCGAGTCAAGCGGGTAATCGCCTCACGTGCCGTCACCCGATCTTGCGCATTAAAAAACCCCTTGGCCTGTAAGGCTTTAAACCCTTCGATCTGCGATTGAATTTTTTCAAACTCGAACCGGATCTTATCAATTTCGGCTTGAACCACGCCTGCCTGACTTTTTAAAGAGTCTGCTTCTTGCTCATATTTAATTTTTGAGGGGATAATATAATAATAAGTACTCGAAATCGATATTCCCGCGATCGCAAAAAACAGCAAAATCGTAAAAAGAACGCGCCTATCAATAAGGTCAATCATGGTTTTACCTCACTAGGGCGCTGTTTCATTTCAAGCACAGCTGTTAAACGTCCCTGATCCGTTTTTGGTTTTCCCTTGTCACTTGTCGAAAACGTATATTCCGTCCCATACGTTAAATCCTTAGGCGATTGGGTGATCACGACATCATAATCTGTAAAACTTTGAGCCAAACGAGTCCGGAAATCAGACACCATTTTATTGGCATCCTCAGGGGCCATTGTCCCCGGAAAACTGACGTCCAATTGAGCCAACAATAATTGCGTTTCAATTGTGGCCACAGATAAAGGATCATTCGATGTTTGTTGCGCTTTAAGCAAACTAACCGACACTTTATCAAGCGCAAAATCAGAGGTAAGCGCCTCTCTCATTTTTTGAGTAAAATCAACAAGATCTAGTTTGTTCTTCTCTAAACTATTAAAGACCGACACAGACCCCTGAACCAATTTAATATTCAATTGAGAAGTTTCGATCGTTGCCAAAAGTTGCTTACGTTGCGATTCAACCTTTTCAAGACGTGATGTTTGTAAGGACACATTATCAAGTTGTTCCTTCATATTCCACAATTCTTGTCCAAAATAAATCATCCCCCCCATCGCACCCAAAACCATTGTTGTCGCCAAAATAAGCGACCCCAACCGCGTGCGCGAAATTCGGGTCAGTTCCGGCGTTTGGAACGCATAGGAACTTCGCATCAAGTGTGATAACCACGCGACATACAAAACATCGGCAAAATAAGGATGATCAGACGTTGACCCCGACAACCGAACAGCGCCCAGGGCTTCATTCACCGTCATCCCAAAAAAACTATTTGCCTTAATGAGTGATCTTAAATTATCAACCCCCTCGGGGTGACCAAGCACAATGACCTCAAGCTGAGAATCCGCATTAAATCCAAATCGACTGATATACCCCATCGTGGCTGTAAATTCTTGAGCAACCTGACTCGCCCACGTCGCATGTTCCGTCGTTGTCTCCATAATCGTCGTTAACCGTGTCAGCGATAATTCGCCATTCCGCACCACAATTTGGCGCAAGCCTCCCCCATGTTGCTGGGTCATAAAGACAATCCAACGATCCGGATCGATATCCCCTTTATTCAAATAAGCAGATAATTTTTGAATCATCGAGACCGATTCAATCGGTAATAAATAAATCCCCTGAACCCGCGTCATCGATGTGCGAACGGCATCCACCACATTGGCGATCAAATCGTTTTGAGGTAACGCGGAAAATAAATACGGTTTGCCGGAGACGTTTTGAACTTTTTCAGCTTCGCTTGTTTTCGACTTTCTGTGATCTTTTAATGGAAAGGCCCGCCGCATCGGATAGTTTGGAAATGCAGCCGTTAATCGGCGATCAATCACATGTTGTTGGTCAAAAATAGCAACTTTTGGAACAATCTCACGACGATAATATTGTTCAACCATATCGTATAAAATTTTAACCGGCTTACCCTTGGCCTTATCTTTCAATAATTCCGACAAAATAGGAACAACATCGGGATCGTTCCATTGAACATCCCCGACCAATTTATATTTCCCCCGAACCACAGAATAAACCGCAGCCAGTTCATCCGACATCATTAAAACTGTACTATGACCTGTAAGCACGTTCATTCCTTAAATATCGAGTTTTGCCATCATATCGTAAATTGGACCAAAGACACCGGCCGCGACCCACAAAATCATTAACCCTAAGATCGATGTTAATGTTGGTTCAATCGAAGTAATCAATCCCTCGACAGCTTCATCAACATCTTTTGTATAAAATTTGGAAACTTGATCCAGAACTGGCGTCATGTTACCTGATTCTTCCCCAATCTTCACCATACGAACGACAAGACTAGGGAATTCTCCCGACATATTAAACGCTTTGGACAAAGGTTCTCCCCCCTGGACCAAATTAATCACGGTTTCCATGGCTTCAAACAGCACCAAATTAGTAACTGTATCCCGCGACGCCCGCAGGGAACTTAAGACATCAATCCCACTGGCATACAACGCGCCGAACGTTTGACAGAAGCGCGCAATCGAAATTTTTCGGATTAAATTTCCAGCAACAGGCGCGCGCAACCAAATGGCATCCGCCTTGTACGCGAAAGAATCAGAATTTTTACGCAAGAATTTATAAAAAAACGACAACGCGAGAGGCGTGATAAAAATAACATACCAATAGTTTTGAAAGAATTTCGATGTACTGATCAACGATACCGTATACCAGGGCAACGTTTGTTCCATATTCTTTAAAAAATCAACGATTTGCGGCACAACATACCCCATCATAACCGTGACCACCACAATCACCGCAATCAACAAAATCGTTGGGTATCGCGTCGCCTTCTTAATTTTGGATTGCATATTGTCAATCCAGTATAAATATTTCAGAAGTTCCCGGAATGTAAACGATAAATCCCCGGTTTCTTCACCGGCACTCACCAATGAAATATATAAGTTATGAAAGACCTTGGGGTGCATTTTTAAAGCTTCAGATAATGACGTCCCTTCGGAAACTTCCCGATAAATCTCGGTCATAATATCTTTTAAACGCGAATTTTCCGTTGTATCCCGAATATCCGCAAGCGAATCGAGCATTGGAACGCCCGCTGATTGCAACTGTTCCAAATGGGTAAATAACTGAATCAAATCGCGCGTGGTAACCTTTTTCCCACCCAAATGAAACCATTTTTTTCCCCCCTCTCCTACCGCAAGCGCCTGAATCAATTCAAGGCCCGTGACTTGAAGTTGCCTGAAAAGATCAGTTTCATTGGCGGCGGCCAAAACCCCACGCACCGTACGGCCTTTGTTATTAATCGCGCGGTATTTAAAACGTTGCATAAGATGATCCCAAAATTTATTCTGTTGTCGTCCCGGCGAAGACCAGGACCTAGAAACCCTAAAAATGAACAAGATCCCGACCTGCGCCGGGATAGCAAGTCAATTTCATTGATATATTCTATCGCGTAAAATCAACACAGGTGGCCGCCGATTCAAACGACGTGATGCCTTCCATGATCTTTAAAATAGCATCATCCTTCATACTTTTGAATCCCTTTTCGATCGCTTTTTTTCGTAATTCGCCTTTTGTACCCGCGCGCGCGACGATTTCATCCAATTCCTCATCAAATGTGAGAATTTCGACCAGCGCAATCCGGCCTTTATACCCCTGGCCGCGGCAGGCAGAGCACCCCCCCGCGTGAGGCCTCCAGATTTGGGGCGGTTCAGCCGGATCAAATCCCATCAATCCAGATTCTTCGGCATTTGGATGATATTCTTCCTTACATGAACCACATAACCGCCGGGCCAAACGTTGCGCAAACACCGCAATGACGGCACCTGCAATCATCCCTGGTTTCAACCCCAGGTCCAGCAAACGCGGAATCGCCCCGAACGAATCATTCGTGTGTAACGTTGTATACACCTGGTGCCCGGTCATCGCAGCCTTAAGCGCCATTTCGGCCGTTGTCCCGTCGCGAATCTCCCCGATAAAAATGATGTCCGGATCTTGACGCAGTAAAGCACGGATCCCGTCACCAAAATCAAGAACCCCTTCCCGGATCGCCGTTTGACGAATCATGGGCAACGAATATTCAACCGGATCTTCTAATGTTTGAATATTAACCTGAACGCTATTAATCGCGTTAATCATTGAATAGAGTGATGTGGATTTCCCAGACCCCGTGGGGCCTGTCACAATAATAATACCTTCAGGTCGTGTTTGGGCCCAATTGATTTTTTCAAGATTCCCTTCTGAAAACCCCAATCGTTCCAAGGGCAAAATACTGGCCGACTTGTCCAAAACCCGCATGACGATGTTTTCGCCAAACACCGTTGGCAATACGCTGACCCGGAAATCGGCGGAACGCGCCCCAAATTTCAATTCAAAACGACCATCTTGAGGGGATAATTTATCAGCGATATTCATATCAGCCATAATTTTAATCCGCTGCGCAATCGCCCCCCAATGTTTTTTATGGAGAATCTGGGCCGTAAATAAAACCCCGTCCAAACGATAACGCAAGCGGACAAAATTTTCTTCAGGTTCCCAGTGCAAATCCGAAATACCTGTCTTGACCGCTTCGGCGACCAACGTATTCACCAACCGAACAATCGGATGCGTATAAATACCGCTCTCGGGGATTTTCGCCAATTCTTCTGGATTCGTATTATCCATCTCGCCCAAAATGGCTTCGACATCGCTTGAATAGCCATAGGCCGCATCGATCGCTTCGGACAAGACACTGGCCGTGGTCAATAACGGCTTTAATTTCATATTTTTGGGGATGATGCGGCGTAATTTATCCAACGCTACAATATCATGCGGATCGAGCATCGCGACCATCACTTCACCATCCATCAGTGAAATGGGCAGAGCCTGCATTTTCATGGCCTGATCTTTGGTCACAAGAGATAAAGCTTCGCCGTCCACAATTGTATTCTTGGCATCAAAAACATCATACCCCGACGCTTCGGCCAGAACTTCGGATAATTGCTGATCTGAAATAAACCCTAAATCCAACATGACTTGACCGAGCATCTTGCCCGTCATGCGTTTCTCTTGAAGAGCCACTTTTAATTGTTCTGGCGTTAACCATCCGCGCGCAATCAACCGTTCCCCAATTTTGGTGGCGCCTGTCCCCCCGCCTTCGGCTTCTGATTCAAGAAGGCGTTTCAACATATGGCCAGGACGCGCCGGCAAATTCGGCGTATCTTTGCGCTCAGATTCATGTTCCCGGCGATCGATTGGATGCTCGGCGTCAAACCGCTTTTTTAAATTTGACGCATTATGCTCTTCATGACGCTCTGAATGCCCCTCGGGCTTTATTTTAGGGTCCGACGGGAATCCCGTGTCCGGTTCGATCTCGGGCTCCTTCTTATCCAATTCTTCCGGAAAGGAAGCAGGCCCTGCAGAATAGGTAAATCCAGACCGCGGGGCCCTTTGGGAAAACGACAGGACTTCTGGTCCATCGGGCGATATTGGATCGATTTTCTCTGACCCTTGAACCGATGCAGACGCCCCATGCATTGGCGCTGAATGGGCAAAGACATCTGACTCATCCGGTCGTTTTATTGATGGTTCTGTCAAACGCTCGATGGGCGGTGCATCTTCGAACGGGTCAAAAGAACCGATCGGTGACGGGGGAGATAAGGGTGGGGGTGGAGACGATGGATGAGTAGGAACTTCTTTTTTCTTACTCTCTAAAAATCGTTGCGAGGGGGGCGGAAGCATCGGCGCGTCAAATTCAATGACGATTTCGCCATCTACCGGTTTAATTCCGAAATCTTTGGGGCCTACTGCCATTATCAATACATCCGTGAATTTGCCGTCATGGGCACAAGAATAGAAGACGAGGTTATAATTCACTTCTATCTTCGGTCAATAAAGTCAGGAATTCGTTAATATTTGACCGAAATGAAGATAAAATTAATATTGTCGTAATGTTTTATACTTATATTATGTCTTTATTTTGGGAGAAACATCTCGACTTTCAATCCCCCCAGCGCCTCTGATCGCCCCAAAACAATTTCTCCCCCATGAGCATGAACCAAATCCCGGGCAATCGCGAGACCTAATCCCACTGGCCCCCCCGCCGTACCGACAGCATGCGCAGCACTGTCCAGGTGACGTGATGCGTCCAACCGCGTGAATGGTTTAAATGCATCTTCATATTGATCTGGATGAATGCCGGGACCATTATCCTCGACCCCCACCACAATCTGTCCGGCATCTTGCGTCACCCTTACCACAACAACCGATCCATATCGACACGCATTCGAGACTATATTTGTAACCGCGCGCGTAAACGCCACGGGCCGCACCGCGGCGTAAAGTAGATCGGGACCATTATAGGATAGGTCTAATTTTTTGGTATGAAACCGGCTTAAAACATTTCGGACGATTTGGCTTAAATCCACCGTTTCTGCCCGTTCTCCCCCCTCGCCTTTTACAAAATCAAGATAGGCGTTGAGCATCGCCTCCATGGTATTCACATCCCCCTTTAAGGCACGCACATCATCATCCTCGGGCAGTAAAGACAAGGCCAATTTGATCCGCGTCAGCGGCGTCCGCATGTCATGCGAAACACCCGCAAGCATGACGGTGCGTTGTTCGACTTGGCGCCGGATTCGGTCACGCATATTCATAAAAGACCGCCCTGCCGCACGCACTTCACGTGCCCCTTGGGGTTTGAAATTTTCAACGTCTTGACCGCGTCCAAATCGTTCCGCCGCAATCGCCAATTTACGAATCGGCCGAATTTGATTGCGCAAAAAAATCATAGATACCAACGTGGATGATAGCGAAATTCCAATCATCCAAATCAAGAAAACATAAGATGATGATGAATAAAGACGCCGTTCCGGAACCTGAACCGACAAGATCGCGTTTTTCAACTGGACCTGAATGTCATAAAATTTATCCGATTCATATGGCATAACTGCAAAGGGACGATGAACACGGCGCACAAGGGCACTGTCTAAATAATGAATTGCCGGACGTTTTAAAAACGAAACAGATGCTGGAGACAATTCAACCAAACCGTTTGGAATCAAACGCGCCGTCATATCCAAATTTATTTTGGTATAATTTAAAACCTGAACCAACGCCAAATTAGGATCATCATTAAATTCTATCATATCTGCCATCACGGCGATTTCACCCGCCACGGCATCGGATAACCGTCCAATTGTTTTGCTCCAATGACGATCAAAAAATATATATACTGTCACAATTTGAAGGATCAAGACCGGTAACAACACAATCAATGTTGATCGGGCAAGCAATGTTTGGGGGAGGTAGTTTTTGATGGTTGAAATCATATTCTGTCCTACCCCCCCATCACCAATTCGTCGATCAATAACTGATACCCCTGTCCTCGTACCGTCGCGATAAATCGCGGCATTTTGGGATCATCATTTAATGTCCGCCGCAACCTTGTAACCTGAACATCAATCGTACGTTCATCTGGATTTACGCCCATCGCAGCGGCCAAGGAATCGCGATGCATCACAATCCCAGGGGAAGACAAAAGCGCGCGCAATAATTTTGCCTCGACAATTGTCAGGTTTTGGATACCCGTCTTTACCGATTTAATTTCGTTACGAGACAAATCAATCGACCATTCCCCCAATTGAACGGGCGCTTGTAAGGGATCCGGGATTGGCATGCGCTTTAATATTGCTTCGATCCGCAATTTCAATTCACGCGGTTCAAACGGTTTCACCACGTAATCATCGGCCCCGGCCTCAAGCCCCTTGATCCGATCTTCAATATCATCCATTGCTGTTAAAAGAAGGATCGGAGTATCATGCCCCGCTGCACGCAAAGTTTTCGTGAAATCAATTCCCGTTTCCCCCGGCATCATAATATCCAAAACGATCAAATCAAAGGAAAGGACTTTCATGACCTCACGCGCGGCCGCGACGGTCGAGGCTTCGGCCACCATCATTCCCTGCTGCATCAGAAACCGAAATAATAATTCACGAATTCGGTCATCGTCATCAACAATTAAAATATGAAGTTTTTCCGAGTGTTTAAGAATTTTCTCTGACATTTACAATTTCCCAGCCCATCCAAACTGCATCACCATATGGCGAATAAAAGGCACACGTGATGCCGTCATTAAACCGACCCGGCGCAAGCGGCGTAAAGCCGGGTGCGCCGTCATCACAATCGTATTTAACCCATGAACCGCGTTTGATTTAATGTGCATATCTTGCATGCGCAAGCGTGCAAAAGATTCAAGCACCGCCTTTGATCCTATATCTAATCCCAATCGATGGGCCCGAATAAAAACCGACCCTAATCCCTGAACGTCTTGCAACGACATATTTAATCCTTGAGCCCCAGATGGTGGCAAAACATGCGCAGCTTCGGCCACCAATGCCATACGCGGGGCAATCATACGATCGGCACGTTGCCAGATGACAGGCCAGCATTGCGGCGGATCGATAACCGTAATATCTCCCAGCAGATTACCCGTTTCGAATTGTAACCGCGCCGTAAAATCGATTGGAGATAATGCCAAAATCTGTTCAGCGTCCACAGACCGCTCCATCCAGACAACACTGGATCGATGTCCTGATAACGGCACCAATGTAAATGGTCCGCCGGGACGATGAAATTCAATCGATGTATCATGATGTGCCCCCGTGTGCGTGATTGCACACGTGATCGCGCTTTGTTGATAATCAATTTTATGGAACGTTATGCCCGCCAAATGACGCACAACTGATTCCCGTCCGTCCGCCCCAATCACCACCATCGATTGATAAACACCAGTATTCGTTTTCATTTGAACATGATACGGGGATACATCAATCGATTGAATCTCGCACGGAGCAGACACCTTAACCAACGGATGGGAAAGCACGCGTTTGACAAGTGCTGCATGAACATCGCCATTCCGGATATTTAAGGCGAAATAAGGGTGATGAATTTCAGTTGATGAAAAATGAACGCCCCCATGATTCCCCACCCCCTCATCAATCAATCGCAAATGCCGCAAGGGTGCCGCATCTGGGAATTTTTCTGGATCGACATCAACGCCACGTAAAATATCAACCGCAGGCCGTAACAAGGCCGCTGTGCGGTTATCCGCCCGTCCCGGTTTTACGGCCATACGGTCAATCAAAACAACGTGCAGACCGGCATCCGCCAGTATCAACGCCTGCGACAATCCGGCAGGGCCCGCCCCCACAATGATGATTTCCGTTTTCGTCATAACATCTTATACTCTTTTATAAACCAAAGGAAAATCCATGAAATCCGTTCAAATTTACACCAAAGATTACTGTCCTTATTGTGACAAAGCCAAGACTTTTTTTAAAATGAAAAATATCCCATACACGGAAATTGATATTACGCACGATACCGAAAAACAACAGGAAATGTTAACGCGCGCGGCCCCCCGCCGCACGGTGCCCCAGATTTTTGTAGGCGAGAGTAGTATTGGAGGATATGACGATATGATGAAAATGCATACAGATGATACGTTTATGGATCTTATAAAATGACATCTCTCCCGTCTGCCACAACTTTACGTACCGCCCTGATCCAAATGACATCCGGGCCGGATATTGCCGAAAATATCGAGACGCTGACCGATTTTGTTACGCGCGCCGCCCATAACGGCAAGGCACGATTGGTTATTACGCCCGAAAATACATGCCATATCCGCGCCCAGATGTCCGAAAAGCGGCAAACCGCCCCCAAAGAACAAGACCACCCGCTTTTGGCCCACGCTGCCACGCTCTCACGTAATCTATCCCTTTATCTGATCCTTGGGTCTGTATCAATCCAGGGACCTCAGGAAAAATTATTGAATCGAACATACGTATTTTCCCCTGACGGTACGGTTCAGGCGACATATGATAAGATCCATTTATTTGATGCTGATTTACACAGCGGGCAAATTTTTCGCGAAAGCGATGTTTTCGCTCCCGGCGACCGCGCCGTGATCACCGATATTGATGGATTCAAAATTGGATTGACCATTTGTTACGATCTGAGATTCCCGCATTTATATCGAGCCTTGGCGCAAGCAGGTGCCGAAGTGATCATCGCGCCCGCAGCATATGCAACCGCAACGGGCCCCCTGCATTGGAGCCGATTGATCCATGCCCGCGCGATTGAAAATTCGGTCTATATGCTGGCCCCGGCACAAGTGGGCCAACATGCGGGGGAACGACAAACCTATGGCCACAGTATGATTGTGGGTCCTTGGGGGGATACAATCGCCGAACTTAATACAAACGGGCCAGGCATTTTATACACGACCCTTGATCATGGGGTTGTCGCGGGGGTACGAAACCAAGTACACTCGTTAAAGCACGATCGCCCATTTCAAATCAAAATCATATAAAATCCAACGAGAGGATATCGCACATGCAAGACACGTCATCTTCTCTTTTTATTGGGCACAGTCATAAAAATGAAAGCCTTGCATTTAAATACGCCAATCGACACGGATTGATTGCCGGTGCAACAGGTACCGGTAAAACAATAACTCTTCAGGTCCTCGCCGAAGGGTTTTCGGCCGCGGGAATCCCTGTATTTTTAGCTGATGTCAAGGGTGATATCTCTGCCCTATGCCTTCCCGGTGCAGACGCCGATTTTTTAAAGAATCGTGCGGCCGATATTGGTCTTAAAAATTACATAGGAGAGTCCTATCCTGTGACGTATTTTGACGTCTTTGGTAAAAAAGGTCATCCAGTCCGCACAACAATCACCGATATTGGGCCACTATTACTTGCGCGAATTCTTGATTTAAACGATATACAATCCAGCGTTTTAAACGTCGTATTTCATGTTGCCGATACACAAGGTCTTCCGCTTTTAGATATCGCTGATTTACGGGCCATTCTGACGTATATTTCTGATAATCCCGAATCCATTGGACAAGATATCGGGCATATATCCGCCGCAACAATTGGAGTTATACAACGAAAATTAATCGAACTTGAAACTGAAAATGGTATTGGTTTTTTTGGTGAGCCCGCGCTTGATATTTATGACATGATGCGCGTTGATGACACGGGAAAAGGACATATTAATATTCTTGCGGCAGATAAATTAATTCAATCCCCCCGCCTATATACGGCTTTCTTACTGTGGATAATGGGTGAACTATTTGAAGAATTGCCAGAAGTTGGTGATTTAGACAAACCAAAAATCATCTTCTTTTTTGATGAAGCCCATTTATTATTTGACAATACTCCACGCGCGCTCCTTGATCAAATTGAACAAGTCGTGCGTTTGATCAGATCAAAGGGGGTCGGCATTTATTTTGTAACGCAAAGTCCAACCGATATTCCAACAGACATTGCTGCACAATTATCCAACCGGTTTCAACATGCTCTGCGCGCTTTTACCCCATTGGGCCAAAAGGCCGTACGTGTCGCCGCCGAAACCCTGCGCCCGAATCCAGAATTTAATACGGCATCTGTTATTTCAGAATTAAATATCGGCGAGGCATTGGTCTCTACTCTTGAAAATAAAGGACAACCAAGTATGGTGTCCCGCACCCTGATCGCTCCACCCCGATCAAAAATAGGACCCGTTGATGATGCCGTTCGAGCAGAAATCATCGCGCTATCACCCCTTCGTGATAAATATTCACGCCGCATTGATCGCCATTCGGCTGCTGAAATGTTGCATCAACGCATTTCTCAAGTAGCCCAAGAGAAAGATAATCAAATATTAGCGGATCAAGTCCAACAAAAACCATTACACCCAACCACAGAATCTCTCTCTCAACGCACAGTTGGGCGGCCCCGGGATACTTTGATTGAATCGGGGATGAAATCCGCAATTCGTGAGATTGGAAGTACAATTGGTCGTGAAATTATCCGCAGTGTCCTTGGAAACCTGACAGGTCGCCGCAGGCGGTATTAAAGAAAGATATCATGAGCATTTTTATCACGGGCAACACAACCACCCCAACATCTATGGTTATCATTTTACACGGATACGGGGCCAATGGCGAAGATCTGATCGATCTGGGTCGTGAATGGCAAAGCGCCTTTCCGAATACAATTTTTATTGCCCCCAATGCACCGCAACCATGCGAGTTATCCCCCCTAGGATATCAATGGTTTTCCCTGTCCGATTGGTCACCTGTTGCCTTAGACACCGGGGCCAAACGCGCGGCGCCTTGGGTAAATAATTTTATCGACACGCAACTTGCGACCTATAAAATCAAGCCTGAAAACCTTGTTCTATCGGGATTTTCACAAGGAACTATGATGGCGTTATATGTGGGCCTGCGCCGTTCTGAAAAAATTGGGGGCATTTTGGGATATTCCGGCGCGCTTGTGTGCGCCGATGAATGGCCATCGATCAATCTTCAAAAACCACCTGTGTGTCTGGTCCACGGTATTGCCGATAATGTTGTGTCGGTCGCCGCGTATTATCACGCCGCACAAATGTTTGAACAATACGAATTTGATTTTGAAGGCCATGTGTTGCACGGCCTGATGCACAGTATTAACCCCTATGGGATTGATATCGGCGCAAAATTTTTACAGCGCGTTTTGGGAAGATGAAAGAATTATTCTAACTCGACACTCCGCATCACGCGCCCAATTGTAACCACATGCACGGCCTGGGCCCCTGCCCGTTTCAATGCCTTGGTACACGCGATCACCGTTGCCCCGGTGGTATACACATCATCGACCAGAAGAACTGACTTTCCCGCAAGGGCACGCGGATCAACCACGCGAAACGCCCCCGCGATATTCTCGGCGCGTTGCGCGGCAGTCATATACCCCTGGGATATCGTGCGTTTTACACGTACCAACGCCCCAGGAACGAACGGTTTTTGAAACGCACGCGCAATTCCCTTTGCGAGTAACCCCGCCTGATTATACCGCCGCGCCAGCATCCGAAATCGATGTAAGGGGACAGGAATCACCAGATCAATATCATCACGACATTCAGCCGCTGCGCGAATCATCCAGGGAATAAAACTCGTGGTTAGATGCGTTTGATCGCCATGTTTAAAAGCCAAAATCATCGCGCGCGACACATCATCATAGGCAAAAACGGCCCGCGCGCTGTCATAAGACGGCGGTTCAACCACACAAACGGGACAAATTTCATCGTCATGATCGACCGGAATATCGAACCGAATGCCACACCGTGCGCAAAATGGCCGTTCGATAAAATTCAATCGTCCCCATATTTTTGGGCTTAAAAGCCCAGGTTTTTCAACAATATCCCCAGATACCGGGCATCGCGCCGGTAAAACGGCGTTTAAAACACCCCGGCCGATTGGAATCAAAGGTTTGATTTGATTAATAATATTCATATTATATTTTAAAACGCCTTGTTCATTTTTTATTGCTATAATGACACTTATCGTATAAAATCCGCCCAATTCTAACCTCATGTGTGCTATATGGTAGAAGACCCCAACGATCAAGATAAAAATAAGGACGCTCAACTTATGGCTGAAGGCGCTCCCGATATCCGAGCCGGATTGCGGCGGGCCGTTGGCCCCGCCCCCCCAACCCCATTGTCGGGAGAAATGCCATCTGCCGATTCCCCTCTTCCCCACGACCCTGCCCCGATTTATGGATCTGTCGAACGTTTATTTAAAAACGATACCGAACGAGCCGATGCCTTAAAAATTATTCCGCCCTGGATTGTTAAAAAAGCATGGTTTGCGCTTGCCCACCTATTGCTTGAACCAGGCGCCACGATCGTTGATATTGGATGCCGTGATGGTGCCATGGCCTATACGATGGCGATCCTTGCCCCAAATATGAACTTTATCGGGTTGGATAAAAATAACGATACAATCACAACCGCCGCGGCCACCTATCAACTCCCAAATCTTGAATTTCAGCAAGGCGATATTTTAGATCACGCCCTGTCTGACGGAATGGCAGACGCTGTGATTTGTAATTTCGTCTTACATGAAATTTTCTCGTCCAGCGATTTTAATCAACGTCTGGTGCGGCAAACATTGCGCGAATGTGGTAAAATTTTAAAACCGGGAGGACATTTATTTTTACGGGATTTCGCAGAACCCGTCAACGCCGATGAACTGGTCCTCATGGAAATGCCCGATATGCCCAGCAAAAGCACGCAGATTGAGGGGTTATCCGAACCGGATCTTTTGATCTGGTATTCAGAATATGCAACAATGCAAGATGAACCCGGCGCCTCTGGATTTTTCCTTGAAGAACTGCCGCCGCGTTTCCCCCGTACACGCCTGTTTCGATTACCGCATAAATGGGCGTATGAATTTATTATGCGCAAGGATGCCCGCGCTAAATGGCAAGCCGAAGTACCCAAAGAATATACATTTTTTAATGAACGTGAATATTACAAAACCTTAAATACTTTGGGTTTACGCGTGCTGTATTCTGCACCCCATTGGGATGATACCCATATCAAAAAACATTTTGAAAAGAATTTCCGATTGATGGATGAAAACGGCACGCCTCTTGGGAATCCGGCGACCAGTTTTTCGGTGCTTGCCCAAAAAATTGATGCCCGCGACTCATTGCTGTTGACCGAACGCCGAAAATCAAAAAATCAAGATTCAAGTTTTCATGTGACAACATATCGGAACGATGTAGATGGACGATTGATCGAAGTCGTATCCCGCGACATAAACACAACAGAAATAATCCCGTTTACGATCATGAATGGCAATCGATTGGTTGTGTATTTACACGAAGGCGTGCCGCGTGGATTGGTCAATGCCGTTCCCCGCGGTGGGCGCAATCTGGACGGAAAGTTTTGGTGCGGCCATTTAACCGAAGCCATTGCCGTTGATTCAGGTATGATAACCGAAATTGAAACCGCGGGTATTACGGCGGTTAACCTTTTTATGCAAGATGCCTTGGGATTAAAAGTTTCTGTGGGGCAGTCATTGGTCGCCGGCCCTGGCTATTTCCCCAATCCCCGCTTTATCGCCGAGCGGATTGAAACACGCTTTATCAGTGTCGAACCCATGTTAGGTCGGTATATTCCCGGATTTGTGCGCGATGATATTCGTGGGTTTGCATCAACGGGTGCAATTAAGGCATTTGATGCACAATCTATTTTAAATGCAATTTCTGTGGGGGCCTTGCCATCCGGGAATTTAGAAATGCAACTCTTGATGCTGTTTTCCATGCTCGATATCAATGTCACCGATTGGTCAGAAACACCGATGCTGCTCACGGAAGACGAGCCCATTAAAAATATGGTCAAAGTTTCTGATATTTTAAAACGTACCTCCCAAAAAGATAATAGATACAAAGAAATCCGTGGCGGTACGGGGAAAATAAAACTTGAAAAATCTATTTTTGTTGATGAAAATATGGACGTCGACGGTATTAACAAGGGCCTTGCCGCACGCGATGTTGATTTTGCCGTGAACGAAGATTCAGGGATGAACGTCGCGGTGATTTTACCCTTAAGCAAACAACAAGACGGCGAAGTTATGGCCGGGGTCATTATCGACTTTATGCCGATCCCACAACGATATCAGGGAAATGGCGAAATGATTACCCTGCCAACCCTGAACCTGCCCCGTGAAATTCAAAATATGGATATGGCTCGTCGATTTATTGCTGAAAAATTTGAAATTAAAATTGAACAAGTCGCCAAAATGGGTGAACCATATTTCTCACATATCAGCATGACTCCGCAACGTATTTTCCCGTTTGCCATCAACGCACCACATTCAAAAATGGCAAAACCTAGCCATGGAACCCAAGCCTATGCTCCCATGCGTGACCTGTCACAACTTCATTGGAAAGGCCTATTCGAGCGATATGACTGCGATCTTTTGAAAGTGACCGGCCGAGTCAATAAACGAAATTTCAGTCAGGTTGAAATGGGAATCAATTGGGGATTTGATATGCCCATGGTTGAAAAATATGCCAACACGCCATTTACCACCGGGGCAGTTGTCGATATGCGCATGAGCCCCGGGATGACCCATACCGCATCGCTGGCCCCCGCGCCCATGCGTGCCCCCAAAACACCCGAAGTGCCCGTCATCAAAAACAAAACGTCTACTCCCCTAACACAAGCGGCCATGTCCCCACCGCCCGCCGCTCAACAAGGCACAGCCCTTCCCAGCAGCACTGACAAAATCAAGGCCGGGGATGTCATGCGTGTCTATACCGGTGGCTTTGCATTTAACAATAAAAAATCAAGTAAAAGCGATACAAAATCCGGGTCAGGCGGAAAAACATCTGGTGGAAAATCGGGATCCCGGGCAAAAGGATCGCGCGACATAAAACCAGGGGCAGACCCCACCAAAAAGAAACCCTCAAACATCAATCTGCCACAACCGGAACCCAAAAATTAAGATGACGTCCTTTCCCTGAAAGAGGGAGGACAAAATCTTTTAATCATGGTAATACGTCTCCATGATCTTTTGTCCCAAACAACGCGCGCGAAATATCGTACGGTCAATGCCACATTTTGCGGCGCACGATTTCCTGGTGACCCGCGCGTGGGGGGACATTGCCGATCGCATTCAAACCATTAAACGCAATTTCGACCGCACGTTGATTTTATCAGGTCGCGGGGCCGACGCGGCACTTACCGGCTTAAAACACACGCACAAAATCAGCGATAACATCGCCATAACGGCCCCCGACGAAAACGGCATTTTAAATATCGAGCCCGGCACGTTTGATTTGGTGATATCGGTGTTTGATATGCATGTCGCAAACGACCTTCCGACTTTTTTATTCCAACTGCACGCGGCGTTAAACCCAAATGGCGCCTGTTTTATCGCAAGCCCCGGCGGCGAGACATTGGCGGATGTACGCGATTGTTTGACGCGTGCCGAAATTGACATCACCGGCGGCGCGCACCCGCGCGTGCATCCGTGCATTGATCGCGCGGCTCTCGCCGGATTGATGCAGAACGCCGGGTTCGCCCTGCCCGTTGTTGACCACGATACAATCACAATTGATTATACGTCGAGCGCACGGGCGTTTACTGACCTGCGCCGTATGGGCGAGGGGAATTGCCTGGCCGAAAGGTCGCGCCGTTTTGCCCCGCGGAGTTTATTTACACGGGCAGAAGAACTCTATCGCGGGATAACAGAGGCCCCCGCCCCTGGCCCCCTGCCCGTTCGGGTCGAGATTTTGCACGCGTCCGGGTGGGCGTCGGGTTAAATAGACATGAGGTTTGTCCTCCCCCTGAAAGGGGGAGGTGTCACCCTCGAGGGTGACGGAGGGGGTGACATTGCGTTTGCGGATAAATCACCCCCTCCGTCCTGCTGCGCCCCGATGGGGCCTCCCCCTTTCAGGGTGAGGATTCTGAAACCGATCCCGCCGCGCCTCCCGCGGTCCGTGGATAAACGATGACCGGAATCTGGCAATATCATAAGAATAAATCCCCTCTTTAACAAAAAATAAATTATACATAAAATTCGTGCATTCTTAAGGGCATATGTGGGATAATAGGGGAAAGAAGGAGATGGG
>CAZLPZ010000028.1:0-22912 GCA_964561535.1 uncultured Pseudobdellovibrionaceae bacterium
GGCAAACAGGCAGAATTATTATTCTCTTCTCCTGTAACCATTGGGGATATTAAAACCACCCTCGCAGAACATATGGGGCAGAATCATAAGTCCCTTGTTGATGATTCCGTGCTTGCAGGTGAGAAAGATATTCTGTCAGATGATTTTGTCATTGAGAGTGATTGTATCCTATCCATCTTACCGCCTGTATGTGGAGGGTAAGCATGAGCGATATCTATGTATCCCTTGAAGAAACGCCGCTTGATATTACAACCTTGATGCAAAAGGTACAAAGTGACGCGCATGGTGCGATTGATCTGTTTGTCGGCACAGTCCGCAACAATCATCAGGGCCAGAGCGTGATTGGGATTACCTATGATGCGCACGAGGAGATTGCGAAGGGCGTTTTTACGCAGATTTGTGCGGAAGCAATGGGTGTTTGGCCGGATACAAAATACGCTATATCTCATTTCAAGGGTGAGCTTCCCGTATGCGGGATCAGCATTATCATCGCCGTTAGCTCTGCCCACAGAGCGGAAAGTTTTGAAGCCTGCCGCTATGTTATCGAGGAAATCAAAACGCGCGCCCCTATCTGGAAGCAAGAACATTATGTGACCGGAAAAAGTGCCTGGCTACCCGGACATTCCCTAAAAGATGAGACCAACATGACTGAGGTTTGTTGTGGCAAATGCTGTGGGGGTAAACATGCATGATCCTTCCAGCATTGCGGGCGTTATTCTTGCGGGCGGGCGATCAAGCCGAATGGGGCAAAATAAGGCTTTACTAGATTATCAAGGAAAGCCCCTTATTGAACATATCGCGGATATTCTGCGTCGTTCAGGCATTCAGGAGGTTTTAATCAGTGGCTCGGTTGATGGATATGACTGCATCCCCGATAGCGCGCCCTTTCAAGGCCCAGCATTTGCCATTCGTGATGTTCTCCGAACGCGTCCAGGTTATAAGGGCTATCTTTTTGTCCCTGTTGATATGCCACGCCTCAAACCTGAAGTGCTGCGTGAACTCATGACCCATAAAGAGGGTGGATATTTTACCCGTTGGCCATTGCCAGTCTTTTTGTGCCCGCCGGTCACCATGACCGAAACATCATCGGTACAGGATTTTATAGAAGCGCAAGGCGTATATCCCATCGATATACCCACCGCTTTTGAAGATTGTTTCATAAATACAAATACACCGCAGGAATGGAAGGAGGCACTGACAGCACCATGAATGTAAAAATTTCACAAAATTCTGTTACATTTAAAATTTCGGAAGATGAGCTTCATCAGCTTATGAGTGGGCATGCGCTTGAGCAAAAGACGCTCATCGGCACCAGTGAATTTATGATGGTTATTGATCCAGAGCCTCAGGAATTTTTTGAGGATTTCAGGGAAAAGCCACTCAAACTTATTTTGGATCGGCCTGAATCCTGCCTCATGCTTTGCACCACGCTGGATGAAATAAAAAAGCTGAGTGATATGGGTAAAAGCCGAGATGGTTTATCGGCGCATATTGGCGGGATTGATGTGTTCCTACAAGTCGATGTGCGGCAGGACAGCAGATCGGGAATACAGAAGTGATAAATGTTGTTTAATGCAGGGATCGATCCATTATGGAATTTATAGTATTGCTTTTAGACTATAAACGCAACTGTATGTTCTTGATCTGAATCAACCTCATTTCTTTTTTCTTTCGGTATAATGAAAGATAGGAGCTTATAAGAGAAAACCATGACCGACACTGTAAAAAAGATGACTATGCCAACCGGCGTTGAGCGGTTTTTCCGTGAGGACGAGGTGATCGTCAGCAAAACCGACCTTAAGGGTCGGATGACCTATGTGAACCGTGTTTTTATCAACATCTCCGGCTTTGAAGAATCAGAATTATTAGGCAAGCCGCACAGCCTGATCCGCAACCCGGAAATGCCGCGCAGTGTCTTTAAGCTTCTCTGGGATACGATTGGCGCAGGCCTCGAGATTTTTGCCTATGTCAATAATATGAGCAAAAACGGTGATCACTACTGGGTCCTGGCGCATGTCACGCCATCCTTTGATAAAAGCGGCCAGATTGTGGGCTATCATTCCAACCGTCGTGTGCCCGATCGTGACGTGGTGAACTCCACCATCATCCCCCTTTACAAGGCTATACTCGAAGAAGAAAACAGGCACAAAAACGCCAAAGAAGGTATGCAAAAAGGCTTCGACATGTTGGTTGACGCCATCAAGCAGAAAGGCATAAGTTATGATGAACTTATCTTCGCTCTCCAGCGCAAAACTGCTTAACGGCACTGGGTTTGGTGTAAGCATCATCACAGGCGGCGTTTTATGGATGAACGGATCCTGGATGGGGCTTGCCGGAGTTGTGGTGATTGCCACATGCCAAATTGCCGCTTTTCTTAAAATAGGAAAGTCTGAATCAGAAATAGAACGCATGACCAAAACGGTTAGCGCGTTAGCCAAGGGTGATTTTGAATCCCGCCTGACTAATATCACGGAAAAAGGGCGATTCGGTGAATTTCAGTGGGCGCTGAATGAGATGGTGGATGCCGTGGATTCCTTTATCCGTGAGGCCACTGCCGCCATGGAGCATGTCAGCCGCAACCAGTATTTCCGTCGCATCTTAGAATCCGGAATGCATGGCAACCTTTTAAATGGTGCGCGGATTATCAACCGTGCCGCACAGAATGTTGAAGATAAAATGAACGGGTTTGTGAATGTGGCAACCGATCTGGATACATCGCTGACTGAGGTCGTAAAGCAATTGAATTCAACCGCAAAGACTTTAGAAAACGGCGCAGATACGATGCAAAATTCTATCTCTATAACGACGCAAGGAGCAGATGCTGCCATGCGGAGTTCAGATAGTGCGTCAATGAGCGTGCAAACCATTTCCGCCGCCGCAGAGGAAATGTCGAGCTGTATCGCCGAGATCACCCAGCAGATGAGCAAGACCTCCACGATCGCCAAAACAGCCGTTGAAAAATCTACTGCCGCCAAGGAAACTATCACGGACCTCTCACACATGGCTGATAAAATTGGTGAAGTGGTCGTCATGATTGAAGGTATAGCAGGACAGACAAATCTTCTGGCGCTCAACGCCACCATCGAAGCGGCGCGGGCGGGCGAGGCCGGTAAAGGCTTTGCCGTTGTGGCCAGTGAGGTTAAGGAACTAGCGGGTCAGACTAGCAAAGCCACCGAAGAAATTGTAGACCTCGTGACCAGCATACGGGAATCGGTTGATAGTGTTATCAACACTTTCATATCGATTAGTTCCGTTATATCAGAGATCAACGAATCTGCCACGGCTGTTGCCGCCGCAATTGAAGAACAAAGCGCCGCTTCCAAGGAAATTGCAAATAGTGCAGAACGTGCCTCGACCGGGACACAAGGTGTTGCAGGAAATGTCCGAGAGATCAATCAAAGCATGGCACAAGTAGGTCAGGCCGCGAATAATGTTATGCAGGCAACGGGTGATCTTTCCGGGCAAGCCGTGAAACGTGTGCATCTGCTGCTTGATAAAATGGGTGCGTTTATGACCGAGCTTAAGAAAATAGCTTAAAGCTCTTCCATCCACGCCTCGTACCCACCTGACATGCTGTAAACCTCTTGGTATCCCTGCGCCTTCAGAATTTGCGCTGCCTGCAGGCTACGCATGCCTTTTTGGCAATGCAGAATAATTTTGGCATCCTGTGGCACATCCGGCAAATGTCCCGCCATTATTTTTGAAAGTGGCCAAAGCGTCGCCCCCTCAATATGCCCCTGATCCCATTCAACTTGCTCCCGCACGTCGATCAGACAGGCATTCTCACTACCCCGCACCTGCTTGGGCAAGAGTTCAGGAACAAAATTGCATACAGGAGAGCTGTAGGTAAGAACAATATGATCCTGTTCTTTACTACAAACCGCGCAGTTCATATTTTTTGGAATATTCAAAAGGCGCGTTTGCATTGTTTTGGTGTCAAGTGTCCAGAGCTTGCCGATCAGTGGTTCAAAACTGTCATGCCCTGTTATCATCTGAATAACTTGCAACGCTTGTGTTACACCAATAAATCCAGCCACCGCGCCGATCACGCCGGCCTCCGCACAATTCATGATGCGTCCCTTGGGTTTTTCCGGATACAAGCAGCGATAACACGGCCCGCCCTTAAAATTAAAAATACTGGCCTGACCGTCAAACCCCTGAATAGCGCCATAAACCCATGGCTTGCCAAATTTAAACGCCGCATCGTTGATCAAAAACTTTGTTTCGAAATTATCAGTGCCGTCGATAATTACATCATAGCTTGGAAACAGCCGTGCGGCACTTTCCGCATTCAGCTCTTCAACATAAGTCTCAATCTGGATTGTTGGGTTCAGACTTTTAAGCCGCTCCGCCGCTTGCTGGGCTTTAGATTGGCCGACAGCATCCGTGTCAAATAAAACTTGTCGTTGCAAGTTGCTTTCATCGACACGGTCAAAGTCAATGATCCCGATCCGCCCCACTCCCGCCGCCGCGAGATACAACAACGCAGGAGAACCTAAGCCTCCCGCGCCCACGCACAATACTGAAGCTTTCAGGAGTTTTTCCTGACCATCTGCACCAATTTCTAGTAGTCTCATTTGGCGGTCATAGCGGCTCATAATCTACTTTCGTCTATAATATTAGAAATTAGTTTTAGCCTATTTTGTTAACATTGCAAATTCAGGGTTTTACGTTGAACTGCGCGGCATAAGAAGCTAATGTCGGGTTTGTGAGCTCATCTGGGCTCTCCGGGGCTTAAGAACCCTGCAGTTACCGAATCATGTAAGAATCCTACGGGTTATTTACAGTTTGGGTTAAACTAAAATACTAAACGTAGTTTCTCATAAGGAGTTAGGTTATCAAGGCTCGCGTGAGGTTTAACGGTGTTGTAGAAATTAACAAAACGCACAAAACTGATCTGCCGATCGCGACGATCCATAAAAATAATCTTACCGTGCCACATCTCCATCAAGGTCCGGATGACCTGTTCAGCTTTACCATTTGTTTGCGGACGAGCGGGCCGTGTAAATTTTTGCGCGATGTTGTGCGCCGATGCCACCTGAACAAAGACGTGTTCAAGGGTCCCTTTAAACTCGGTCCCATTATCGGAATACACACATTCAATTGTGTACGGGCATTCATCGATGACCTGTTTCAGGAACGTGGCCGTGGATCCTTGCGTTTTATCCGGCAGGATCGCGGCATAAAGCTCGCGTGAGAAATCATCAATCGCCACAAAGAGATACTTGACGACAGAAATGGCTGTCATTGGTGTCATGATCTCGCAAAATCGTGCGATTGACGTTTACCCTGGCACGATGCTCCCGGTCTTTGATATTCTCAAGGGAAAACCCCTTGACGGCATTGCAAAATATTTAACACAACGGGATTTTGTTCGAATTGATTTCTCAAGAAATCAAATGGCCTACAAAAAATGTTCAATCTAAAACCCCATAGGAATCCCCCCACTAATGAGCTACGATTTTCTCAGAGGATCGATACGCTATGCCAAACACCACAGGTCTCTATATGGTAATCTTTGGCTCTAAAAATTGATGAGGTACAATTATGTCCCAAAAAGCATCCACACCCCCAAACTCTTGTACCTCTTTTCCCTCCAAGTCTTACAAAACAGGATTCCCCCCCAATGTACTAAAATTCAAAGAATATTTAGAACACTCAGGCGATCCTTGGGCCATCACGATGCGCAAGCTCACAGAACAAAAAAAGAATCTTGATATTTCTGCTCTGCAAAAAATGTGGCGCACCTTAGAGGAAAAAGAACAAAAGAAATATAACACTTTAGACGATACATGGGTTCGGTACTTTGTGATGTATGCGTCTTTCTATTCACATCTCCCTCCTTATTACTTTGAACCTAAAAGTCAGAGAAATTTGCTCACCCAAGACCTTCGCCAACTTGTCAAGAAATTGACTCGAGCATTACAATATAACGAATTTGACTACCGAATTTCATCCTTAAACAAGAATGAAAATTTTTTATTCTACGAAGAGCTCGGTTATTCAGATCGTCGGGAGATCGATAATAGTCAAGCGGTCATACCGAAAATATCGGACGTCTTGAATAAGATTCTTAATATGGCAGAAAACGAAATTAAAAGCACTGTAACTGTTCGTAAAGATTTACACGCTCAGGCAAGAATGTTCGTGTATTACATGGCTAATTATCTGAGAAATATATACGGAAGTCCCTTATACTCGGTTCTTATAACCACCGCCATCGCAATCTTTGGAATTCAATATGACGAGCGCGAAATCCGAAAAATTATTGAAACAACAAAGATAAAGACATGTGCGCCCAAGCCAAAAGATGCTCCCCGGATAGAAGATGACGATCTTTTTTGATCTTTTCCCCTCCCTTAGATTCTAGGTTTTGCTCATCCTAAACATGTCAGACATGCAAGGATGAGGAACCACAAATGTTACAAATTAAATACCAAAAAATTGAGACTCTCATCCCCTACGTAAATAACGCCAGAATGCACCCGCAAGGCCAACTCAGAAAACTAGCCGCCAACATCAAAAACATGGGATTCCTGGTCCCCATACTCATCGATCAAAAGGGGGTTATTCTTGCAGGACATGGCCGGGTTGAAGCTGCGAAAATGGTCGGTCTTCAAGAAGTCCCAATTATATTGATAGACCACCTGGACGAAGCCCAAAAACGTGCCTTCATGCTGGCGGATAACCGTCTATGTCAGGACTCTACCTGGGATAAAGAAAAACTAAAAATTGAATTTGAGTTTTTGACCGAATTTGAGATTGAGCTCGGTCTAACCGCTTTCGACACACCTGAGATTGACTTGGTACTCGGAGGCGAAGACCCAGCCAGCCCACCAGATGACCTGATTGAGCCATTACCCCCCAACTACCAACCCGTAACGCGTTTGGGGGATCTCTGGGTCTTGGGCCCACATCGTTTGATATGTGGAGATTCTTTACAGCCATCAACCTACCAATCGCTCTTGTCAGGCGAACAGGTCGCTATGGTCTTCACCGATCCCCCATATAATGTGGCAATTGACGGTCATGTAAAACGTAAGGCTGATCCGGGTACCCGGGAATTTTTGATGGCATCGGGGGAAATGTCCTCTGCCCGCTTTACTGAATTTTTGAGCGAGTTCCTCATGCAAACGGGCCTAAGCTTGAAAGACGGGGGGATCGCCTTTATCTGTATGGATTGGCGCCATATAGCGGAACTTTTAAAGGCAGCCCATGGCCTACTGGAATTCAAACAACTCTGCGTTTGGTCCAAAGACAAGGCCGGCATGGGAACATTTTACCGTAGTCAACATGAATTAGTTTTTGTGTTTAAAAACGGGACGGCTCCACACATCAATAACTTCGGCCTCGGCAATAAAGGGCGCTATCGAACCAACATATGGAATTATCCGGTTGTTCCCCCTGAACACCAGCCCGGAATTGAAGGAGTTTATCACCCGACTGTTAAGCCCACAACGATGGTCATGGATGCCCTACGGGATTGCTCGCACCGCGGCAATATCGTTCTCGACCCTTTCGGCGGGTCGGGGACAACCTTGATCGCCGCTGAAAAAACGGGGCGCGAGGCCAGGTTAATCGAGTTGGATCCCTTATATTGTGACATGATCGTGCGGCGCTGGGAAAAATATACGGGCCGGGAGGCCACCCTGGGTGATGAGGAAAAGACATTTAAAAAAGCCAAGGCGTCCCGCCTCAACGCTTTAGAAGAGGGACAATTATGACCGATACTACCGAAATTGACGAAAGTAATGAAGTGGTCGGCTACGGCAAGCCGCCCAAGAAGAGTCAGTTCAAAAAGGGACAATCGGGAAACCCTGGCGGCCGCCCTAAAGGATCAAAAAGTACTGATGATTTAATTATAGAGAACCTTGAACAGGAAATTTCTATACGGATCAACGGACAAGTGACCCGAACGACGGTCAAAGATGGTATCCTCAAAGCTCAAACCAAATGGGCCCTGGACGGAGATATAAAATCGGCAAAGTTTTTGTTCAATTTGTTGCATGCCGCAGAGGAGCGCAAATACTACATGGAATTTGCCGCAGATTATTTTAATAAACAAATCTATCGAGGCCTCAAAAAACAACCCCTAAACGAGAGGGAAGCGCAACGGATCTTTAACGAAACATACGTTTTTAGCGTAAACGCGCTTGATCGGTATAACAAAGAAAAATTAGCAAAAACCTTGTCATCATCTGACGACAAAGACCCCGAATAGAGCAATTTCCCAACATTCTTTGAAATTGATGTTATTCGCGTTGCGACTTCCCGCAAAAAGAGCTAATTTCATAAATGTGCAGGCACAGTTGTGCCAGCGCCGGGACTTTAGAACCCCGCAATAACCGGTTGACGTGACCGTTTCATGTCGCCTTCTCGATCCACGATCGGGAGGCGGCGGCGTATGTCCAAAGCCTCGGCTTAAAGGCCGTCGCGGTCGTGTTATTGCGGCTTCTAAACTCCCGGTCACCAGGGCGAATGCCCCGGTGACCTTTCTATTTGGGAGAGTTGCCAATGCCAGAAATTGATTTTTCGAAAGTCACTCAAGCCAAGTTCATCAAACTAGGTTCAGGCGGAAAATGGGATAAAATTTCTTTCGAAGATGGGACGGTAAGACTTGGGTATTACGAAGTGCCGTCTGATTATAACCAGAAACGTGATCAACAAAAAATTTTTGATATTTATTTCTATCTAACAGGTAAGAGACAGACTGCAAGCAACCATGCCCGGCAGGTCCATGATTTCTATGCCGCTGGACCCGAAACAATCTGGGTTACGTTTTCAGGGGGGCGACTATGGTGGTGCCAGGCCTATCAGGCGGTTGAATTCATCGGTAATGATAAGGCCCAATACCCACATGGAAGTCGATTGAAACGGACAGTGTCAGGATGGCACGACTGCTCTATCTCAGGACGTACCCTATATAGTAATGATATTAGTGGGCGCCTAACTAAAGTTGCTGGATTCATGGGAGCAATTTGTGACATAAAAAACCAATCTTTTGATTGTTTTCTCCGTATACTGCAGGACCAAAGGCATCCAGAAGTTGAGAAAATAGAAATAACCAAAAGAGAGTTATTAATCTCAATTAAGACCCTCATTCATCAACTGACTTGGTCCGATTTTGAATTGCTTACAGACCTGATATTCAGTCGCTCGGGCTGGCAACGTATCAGCACTGTGGGTGGTCAGATGAAGACGATTGATCTTGAATTGATCATGCCGCTTACGGGCGAGCGAGCCGTTGTTCAAGTTAAATCAGATACCACACAACAACAACTTAATGACTATATCGAACAGCTACAAAGAATGGCTGCTGATAAAGCCTTTTACGTGTATCATACGAGCCGACACCAACTCGAATGTGACTTTAATGAAACAGGTATTCGGCTAATGGGGCCGGATGTTTTCGCTGAGCATATTTTACGCGCCGGCCTTATTGATTGGCTGATTGAAAAAATTGGATGATATGAGACAAGAAGAAACATCAAACATAAAATCACTTATTTTAATGGTAAACTCGATAGAGTATACTTAATTAATTCCTAGTTCTTTGAAAAATGGTTCATGTCGTAAGCGCGCATCTTTGACAATCTGGTCATACTGCAGGACTTCAATATATGCACAGCGGGATTTATTATATCCAAAATACCCACGCCCACCCGGCAGCTCTTTATTTATATCATAATCTTCTAAAATACCTTTCAAACGGGGGGTAATATCACAGACAAGATAGCAAAAAAACGGTCTATTCTCGCCAATGCTAGTGATCAACGCGCCATTATTATCAATTATACGGTTCTCTTTAAGATCTCTAATATAATCATAGATTTGCTTAATTGGATTCTCATCGTCAGAGTATTCGGCTCGTGCCGGTCGCTTAAACTCTACTATAACGACAGGTTGATCAGTTCCTTCGCGATGAAGCAGATTCCCTCCCTCAAACAAGATCAAATCCGGCCGAGCATCAGAATCTGACCCCTGTGCAAATTTACGAATCTTCTCATCTGAAGCCCAGAAATCGTAATAAGCTAGGCGATCATCAATTAACCATAGATGATGGCCACCATATTCAATCTGACCTGAATTTACTCGCAAAGGACAGATTATTTTATGAACTGCTTCCTCAGTATATCTTTTTTTCTTCTCCGAATCTTTATATCCAAGTCGCGTGTGCAATAACTCAATAATTGCTTTACGTTTTGTAATATACTCAGCTAAAGAAGCCTTCTCCTGTTCCCCAATACGACCAATAAGTTTTGAAAAAATTTGATCAAAGTCTTCAACCGTATCAGGGTCTTTGTCTGGGCCAAGAATCAATTGCAATTGCCGATTCGTCGATTTAAGCTCACGATAATCATAAATCGACATTTCAGCGTATATTTCTTCTTCGGTCTTCTTACCTAATGGAAGCCTACGAACAAAGTCCTTGCTATCTTTAACGAGATATTTATAGCGGGGGAAGTTACTGATAACCCGTTGCACAGTAACTGTCTTTACTTCTAAAATCTCCTCAATAGGTGCCTCAAGGTAAATCTTAGCCCTCTCCTCAGCAGCCTTAGTTATTTCTTTATACTTATCCTTATCTATATCAAAATGGTTCCGTTCTTGCGTAACATTACTATCGAGATATGATCCAGATACGATACCAACATATGCCACCATTTGACCTTGATATTCAAAATAAGATGTCAATCCTGTTTGATTATTTATAATATGTGGACTAACAACTCTATCATGTGCGGATAGATAAATAGTATGCTCAGGTTTTTCAACTAATGACCTATTCAAGAGTAAATGACGAATCCTAAATTTCCCAATATTCTCAATTTCAAACTCATCTGATTGAGGGTTATATGTGTTATCATGAATAATTTGGTTAATATTAAAAGATCGTTCTTGCCCGCCAATGATAATGCTCAGAACTCTTTCTCCAATTAAATAGGGCAGAAAGTGCGCAATGATTTTGTTTGCGACAGTTTCTGGATTTCTTGGACAGTGCGCTTTGTATCCTGCTTTCAGATGTTGTAAGAATACAGTCGTACGAAAATCAGTTAGATTCCGATTTTCTTTGCATGAATATTTTTGGAAAGGGTTTTTATTATTTAGAACAAAATCAAATTCACGTTCGTACTTACTACCGCTATCCTGATAAGTACTACGCACATTCACAAGATCAAATACTTTTAACCAAGTTAACCGGCCAACCCCTTTACCGCCTTTTTGCAATTTATGGCTAGTATCATAAGTTCTGAAAGATCTAAAATTCTCTTCAGTTAGACCTATCCCATTATCTTCTACACTAAATGAAACTGGAATACCGTCGTTATCGTGATGGCCATAAACACGGATCTCTCCCTTTTGTACCCACTCTTCACCAAATTTTTCTTGTATTGCATGAGTTGCATTACTAATTGCCTCAAATAAAGGGATCATCGTATTATCATAGCTTGGTGCTAATGCTAGATTGCGAATGCGTCCTTCCAGATTCTCCTCCATCTTGAAGGCAGGATTTTCTATCGATTTATCTTCTAATTGAGCTGAAAGATTCAACATTTAATTTCTAAAAATAAAAAAGAGACTATGGGATATAAAACCTAACTTTAATTAACACCTTAACTCTAACATTAACTACAGAAAAAAGTAATATATCTACAAAACAACACATCACTTATAACTGGACTTCCTTTGCAAAGGAAGCGTGTATGGACCTTAAGGAAAGGAGCCATACACGATGGAAAAAATCGAAATAGAAATCCTTGAAAAACCACCCTTAAACGAACTCCGAGAACGATGGGCGCGGGCCTGGGGGGTGGAACCACATGCACGCATTGGACGCACGATGCTTGAAAAGGGTCTGGCGTATAAAGTACAGGAACAGGAGCACGGCGGCCTGTCACCCGATCAACAAAAGCGTTTGGATCAACTGGTCAAAGAATATAAACGCAATCCAAACGCTCTTGATAATCCATCTGGCCCGTTAAAACCTGGCACCAGGCTGGTGCGCATCCATAATGGTATGAAGCACAGCGTCCTGGTGAAGGTTGACGGGTTTGAATATTGCGGGCAGACCTACAGCAGCCTTTCAAAGATCGCCAACGGCATTACAGGTAAGCGTTGGAACGGGTGGGTGTTTTTCGGTCTCAAGAAGGTGGACGCATGAAAAAGATCTGCGCGATTTATACAAGGAAGTCGACGGACGAACGCCTCGACATGGAGTTCAACACGCTGGATGCCCAACGCGAAGCATGTGAAGCATATATTACCAGCCAACGATCAGAAGGTTGGGTTACATCCAAAGATAAATATAATGATGGCGGGTTTTCGGGCGGGTCACTCGATCGCCCAGCCTTGCAGCGTTTGCTTGAGGATATTAAAGCCAAGAAGATCCACACGATCGTGGTATATAAGATCGACCGACTGACCCGATCCTTGATGGATTTTTCTAAACTGGTCCAGGTGTTTGATGAATATGGCGTGACCTTTGTCAGTGTGACCCAGTCGTTCAATACCACCACCTCGATGGGGCGATTGACTCTGAATGTTCTGCTTTCCTTTGCCCAATTTGAACGCGAAGTCTCAGGGGAGCGCATTCGGGACAAGATCGCGGCCAGCAAGGCGAAAGGCATGTGGATGGGTGGCGTTCCTCCCGTCGGATATATGATCGAGCATCGACAACTGATCATCAATCCGGACGAAGTAAAGCTGGCACAACATATTTTTGACCGCTATCTCGCTTTGGGTAACGTCAGATCCTTAAAGGCAGAGTTGGACCGGGAGGGTATACACAGCCCCGAGCGTAAATCGTTAAAGGGAAATTCTTATGGCGATCAAAGTTTCTCGCGTGGAGCGCTTTACTGGATTCTAAAAAATCCGGCCTATATTGGCAAGATCTCACATAAAGGAAAGATTTATGAGGGCTTACATGAAGGCATCATCACAACTGAGATTTGGGAACAGGCTCAACTTAAACTCAAGGAACAAACTGTTGAGAGAACTGATCAAACCAAGAGATTCTTTATGTTGCAAGGAATTGTTTACGACACAAATGGTACTGTCTACGGACCCACCTATACGAGTCGGCATGGTCGACAGTACTGTTACTATATTTCACAAGCTCTCCAACAAAATAAAAGTTCTCCCAATCATATTATGGCGAGATTGCCAGCACATGAGCTTGAGGCCACAATCGAAAGAGTTCTTCGGCAGGAGCTTCGAAAGCTAATAGATGAAGAAGACGGACCTGTACTTGAACACATCCTTAAAAGCCACGAAATCATACCGGCTTATGATCTGATCAGGGCATGTGTTGAGAAAGTCGAAATTGGCATCAATCAACTGACAATCAAAATCAAAACACGAGGATTCCAAAAACTGGTTCAAACCCATCTGGGCATAAAGATAGAGAACTACGATACATCGTTTGAGATCCCTGTATCATTCAAAATGGGTAGGGCAAAACGAGGGGCGATTATCATCAAGCCTGAAGGCCAAGATATTTTTGATCTACCGTCTCATAAATTAAAGAAGATGGTTCAAGGTATCATATGGCAAAAAGAGCATTTTGATGGAACAGCACTAAAAGATATCGCGCGAAGAGAGAAGTATTCTGAAGCTTATGTCGGCACCGCCATATTTGAGAGTTTTGAATTTGGCAAGATTGCCTGATTTTTCTCTTTTAACCGCATATAATTCGAGCTTTGTCATAATATAAAACACAAATTCTGTTCACATAAATTCATTCCAGCACCTGTAAAATTAAAAAATTCCCTGTTATTTTCCCTGTTCTCAGGGAATTCAGCCCCCTCGACACGCGCCAAAATGAGCCGTAGAGAAAACGCCAAATAATGAGCCGCAAAACGACTTTCTCCACCGCGTGCCGACATAGTGTAATGGCAAAAACCCCGCGAACAGTGGGCATTTCAGACCATTTTTCTCTGTTATGTGGAAAAACGAAGACTGAATGGCTGTGTGCGCAGTCACGTGCGCATAATTCTCAGTCTATTCCCTGTTTATCACGGACATTACAGGGAGCGCTTACATATTTGGTATAAAAGAAGCACCTTTGATAACCATCCCCCACTGAATTCAAAGGCTATTATTCAAAGTTTGACCAGAAGAGTCTCAACATTAACAGGGAATCTTGATTTTAATTACAGGGATTAGTGATGTTCAGATCAGGCTTGATGTCACAAAATTTAAAGTTACATTTTACTCAAGATTACTTGGCAAACGATAACTGGTGCTACGCCCACCGCTCTCATTCTGAATAAATATACCGCGTGTTTTTAATTCCTGTATATCACGCAGAGCCGTATCATTCGAGCATTTAGCCAACTTGGCATACTTGGACGTGTTCATATACCCAACAAAATCTTGCTCCAGCATACGGTTAATAATAAGACGCTGACGTTCGTTCACCGGGTTTTGATTGATCTTATCCCAAAGCTGCGCCTTAAATAAAACAGTGCTCAACGTGATTTCTGCATTCGAAATAGCTCGCCCCAGACAATCCAAAAACCATGAAAGCCAGGCTGTGACATCAGGCGTGCCACTTTGCTGGGATTCCAGTTGATCGTAGTAAGATTTGCGCTCTGCCTCAATCTGACTGGAAAGACTGTAAAAACGATCGGATATTCTATCGGCACGCGCAAGTGCCATATCCCCAATCGCGCGTGCAATACGGCCATTCCCATCTTCAAACGGGTGAATGGTCACAAACCAGAAATGGGCAATACCTGCCTTAATCACAGGATCAATATCGGTTTTTTTATTAAACCAGGTTAAAAAATCAACCATTTCATGTTCAAGACGATCGGCGGTTGGCGCCTCAAAATGGATTTTTTCGTGACCTATGGGGCCAGATATGACCTGCATCGGACCTGCACTTATTGTGCGCCACCCACCGACCGTAATCCTATTCATTCCGCTTCGCCCTGTTGGAAACAACGCCGCGTGCCAACCATACAGCCGATCTTGCGTTAAAGGTTTTGAAAAATTCTGTGTGGCATCCAACATAATTTCGACAATACCGTCAATATTACGGCTTGCGGGAATAAGGCCCGCGATATCCATCCCCAATCGTCGCGCGATTGATGATCGCACCTCGCCAGAATCCAGGACTTCTCCCTCAATAGCGGATGATTTAACGACATCACGCGTGAGTATATTCAAGGTTGCTTCACGTTTCAGATCAAAACCCAATCCTTCCATCCGGCCCAGCAACCGCCCTTGGGCGTAACGAATAGCCGCCAACTTTTCGGCAAGCGCCCCGGCATCCCAAGTAAAATGAGTCCAGTTTTGATGTTCATGTATCCACATATCGGCCACCATATTCACCGCATAATTTAAGATGATTATAGCCTATAGTCGCCGTAATATCAAGATTAATTACTTCAAATCTTGCGGTGAATAGAGCGATTATTCGCCGCAAAATAATTGAAAATACTTAAAAATTTATTCCATTATAAAATAAGACGTCTTATTTATCCTTTGTATACAACAAGATAGACCAGATTATTCTTAATTTTTATTATGAAATATAATCACTCACTACAGTCCTGATTTATCCAAAACAACCTTCAAACATTTCAATTGCTCCTTCACAGTCCCCTCGGCCGGGCCGCCTTTTGACATACGGCGCGAGCCTCTGGGCTAAAATCTCATAACTATACTATCTAGCTATAATTTATTGAGTTAAAAGTTGAAGCTGGATGTCGGTGATGCGCAGGGGGTAGTATTTAAAGTTTTTGGTCCAGATACGGGCATAGGTGGCGTCTGTCGTCCATTGCGTTAGGGTGGGGAGGTTCCATACCGTATCCAGGGTTCCCAAGGTGCCATTATAGGCCACATTGGCGCTGTTGGTTGCCTGGACTGCCGCAGCTTTAATTGTACCTGTGGTTGACTGGGCCGGGGAGTTAAAACCACCTTGGGTTACACCTGCATTATGCCCACTGACCCCGATGACATTAGTTGCTTGATTATAATAGAGATTCCAGCGGTTATTATTTCCCGTATCGTCAAATCGGGCGAGCATGGGAAAGTTACTCCCCGTACTTGATACCCATCCGACATTTGAAAAAAATGCCCCCGCCGATTGATTATACCAGGCCCCTGTTGAAATATTCATAAACTCGTTTTGGCGTGTGACGGTTGCATTGGTAGTGGGTATAAAGGAGGTTGCAAAAGATCCCTTCTCAAATTGAGGGGTATATATTCTAATTGTAAAGTCAAGTATTTGAGATGTTGCCGGTGTAAATTTTACATAGGGAGTTGCAAATGTTGTGGCGGCATTAGAGATAGTCCTAGTATGAGATAAGAATACACGTTGCCCCGTTAAAGTATTTTGTACCCCACATCCTTCTGTTAGATATCCAGGATTTCCCTCATTCACACAAGATCTAACTCCAGTCGATAAAGTACCCATACTTCCTGAAATAATCTTAATAAAAAAACTAAATGTCCATAGTTCACCTTGGACCGCACTCGTAGAAGTTTCTGGTGTAAATTGAACTTGTCCGCCTGTTGTAGTACCTGAATATCGGAGATCAAGATATGACATACCGTTTTCTGTTCCAAAGCCGGCAACCTCTCTTGTTAACCCCCCTGAGTTTGATGCCCCCCAATTTGTCGGTACTGTCCCCGGTACTCCCACAACAGCACCCTGCATCGTACTATTCCGAATCGAGTTTTTTCGGCTTCTGCTGCCATTCGTGAAATCCATGGATAGGGACGGATAGTCCACTTTGACCCCCGTGGTTGTGGGTGGCGTAAAGGTCAGATTGGTCAGGGCGTTTCCAGCCAGATCGGTGATTGTTCCACCGTTTAAATCAACCGGGGATGATACAGCGACCCCGTCGAGATCCACGTCCCCGGCCGTCGCCGTATAGGTGAACGTCAACGCCGACGTCCCTGTCCCCGACGCATAACTGGCATAGCGCGTGTTACCACCCACATCCACCGCAATGCGCGGCGTCCCCCCGGTAATATCCACATTCACCGTTTTCGACATATTCACGGTAAAATCCATGGTGGGGACAGCGGCGTGAACAGGCCGCCATGGCAGAGTGATGATCATCATCAAGAGCAGAAAATGTTTGATGAGAAAATTCATGATCTCATCCTACTGGGTCAAAAGTTGAAGTTGTGTGTCTGTAATACGTAGGGGATAGTATTTAAAATTCTTGGTCCAAATTCGGGCATTTGTCGCATCGGTTGTCCATTGGGTTACTGTTGGGGGACTCCAAACGGTATCAAGTGTTGAAAGTGTTCCGTTATAGGCGGCATTGGCTGTATTTGTACCTTGTGCCGCGGCACCTTTGATGGAGCCACTTGTGGATTGGGTTGCTGAACTAAAAGAACCTTGTGTAACGCCTCCATTATGTCCGCTTACTCCAATAGTATTCGCTCCTTGACTGTAATAAATATTCCATCTGTTGTTATTTCCTGTATCGTCAAATCTTGCGAGCATGGGGAAACTAGCCCCCGTCGACGATGCCCATTCTGTATAAGAATAAAACCCACCTGCCGATTGGTTATACCAAGACCCTGTTGGAATATTCATAAACTCGTTTTGGCGCGCGACAGCGGCATTCGTCGTTGTAATATAGGATGTTGCGAATAACCCTTGTTCGAGCTGAACCCCTCCAATTCGAAGCGTAATATCGACAGATGTAGCTACATTAACATTTAAACGTATACCTGGATGGGCATATGCTGTTGTTGCTCCTCCAGAAAAAGTAAAACTTTTTATTAATCGACTAGATGATAAAATTCCACTAGTGGGGACAGTCATTGCGGATTCATTTGTTATGACAATACCAGCAGCTGAGGTACGTTCGACAATACGAAAATTAATGCTATTAATATTCGTCATACTGCCTGAAATGTGTTGAATAAATCCAGATACTGTCCATGATTGACCTGTTAATGCTGCAATCTGGGTTGCACTCTCAAAATATATAACTGGAAAGGCACTGGAAGCAGTGCCAAAAACTCGAATATCGATGTACGGAATTCCATTACTGGTTCCCGTTGATACAATTTCATAACTTAATCCTGCCCCTGTAATATTACTCACCGACCAATTCGTTGGTGCAGTTCCGGGCGATCCTGCAACTGCCCCTGTCATCGTGCTGTTCCGGATCGAATTCGTTCGGCTTCTTTCCATTAATAATCCGCGAAAAGCCAGGGTTGAGGGGTCATAATCAAACCGCGGCGTGTTGGTCGCAGCAGTTTGCAACGTTCCCGATGAATCAAAATAGGTTGCAGTCGAGGCCCGGGTAAACGATGTTCCCGCCGCCGTTAGAAAAGAGGACAGGGTGGTATAGGCCGTGCCGTTCAGCGTATAGCGTCCCGTGCTGCCATTCGTGAAATCCATGGATAGGGACGGATAGTCCACTTTGACCCCCGTGGTTGTGGGTGGCGTAAAGGTCAGATTGGTCAGGGCGTTTCCAGCCAGATCGGTGATTGTTCCACCGTTTAAATCAACCGGGGATGATACAGCGACCCCGTCGAGATCCACGTCCCCGGCTGTCGCGGTATAGGTAAAAATCAACGTCGACGTCCCTGTCCCCGACGCATAACTGGCATAGCGCGTGTTACCACCCACATCGACCGCAATGCGGGGTGTCCCGCCGGTAATATCGACATTCACCGCTTTCGACATATTCACGGTAAAATCCATGGTGGGGACAGCGGCGTGAGCGTGTCTCGTTAAAATCATAAGACACAGGAATGCCAAAAATATAAGAATTTCAAGAAAATATTTTTTTGTATTCATTATGGTTCGTATGTGCTATTTGGAGGGGCAGTAACAGAAGAAATTGTTGGTGCAACAATATCTTTTGTAACCGTATCGGTCGCAGCAGAGCCTGCATTACCTGACGTATCGGTTAAAGTGACTGATAAGGTTAATGTACTATCACTTAATCCAGTTAAATTCAATCCCGTTATGGCATCTGTTGCCGTCACAATCGTTCCTGAACCGGTGACATTCGTACCGCCGCCTGAACTTGAGATCGTATAGGCATATGTGGCGCCCACTTCGGCGCCAGCAAAGCTGAACGCACCTGATGATTTATTGGCATTATTAATAGGATCTGTTGTAAAGGCAACCGTATAGCCTGAAGGGGCAACGACATCCCCTGATGTCAAAGACCCTGATAACGTTAATGTTTTATCGGCAATCGTTGTAACTGCCGCCTTACCATTACCGCTGACCGTTCCACCATTCAAATCAAGTCCTGTAATCAAGATCGACGAGACACCGATATCCCCCATCACAAGAGTATAGCTAAATAAAAGATCCGTTGTTCCAGAGCCGCTTAGATAATTTGCCGTACGGCTATTGCCATTTATGGTCATGGTTAGACGCGGAGTTCCAGTTACATCAACTGCATCATTATACCTCAAACGGAAAGTTATATCTTGACCCACGGTTAAATTTTCTGTTGCGATTAGCGGAGATTCTGAAGGATACGGGGTGACATGATTTCCTGTTTGCGCTGTTCCAATACGATCAATCAGAGCACTAACTTGATCTGTATGAGAAATGTAATCGGCCGTTCCTACCCCAATAATGGCCACAGATCCCGATGTGCTTTCCGCCGCTTGTCCAGGAGATAAGGTGACACTGCCCGTGGCTGTTCCGACCACTGCAATAGATCCATCCCGTAACCGCGTTGTTGAATTTGTACCATCTGATGTCACGTCAAGATCCGTCCCACGCAACGTAATAACAGAACCTGGTGTGTTGATCGTTGATATAATTCCATTTGATGTAAACTGAATTGTTCCAGAAATAAGTGTTATGATACGGGGTTCAACGCGAACCTGTGTATTTTGTCCCGCGCTTAAAATAGAGCCATCTGACAATCGAACGCGGACAATTGCACCGCCTGTATTTGCAACCGTAATCGTTGCCGGCATCCATAATAATTGACCGGCGGACAAGGATACTGTTTCTGATGATTGAGTAATTGTATTTAACCCAACGGTTTCAATGACCGTCATCTCAGATTGAATACGGCGACGTTGGGAAACACGGATAATATTATCACGTTGGACTTTGTTATAGATCCGATCTTTAACTGGGGTTAACTCTGTTCGCGGTCTTAATTGAAGATCAGCTGGCTCATTAAATCGCCAGGTGAACCGCAGGGCTGATTCAAACGAGGGTGCATTTTGATTGTCTTCATTTATTGCCATACGAACAGCAAGGGCGGGAATGGGCGAATACTCTAAACCCGTTTCAATGCCGTATTGATCATGACCACTTTCTTGATCATCCCATTGATACCCTGTGACCAACCCTGTCCAACTAGGCAAATCAGAAGTCTGTCCGCGTACTTGCATATCCCATCCGGCTGAAACCCGTTCTTCGTAATAATCGTCCAATTGTTGCCATGATGATAATGGGAAGTAACGGTTGACCGATACGCCCCATTGGGATGATTGGGTATCAACCCCAACACTTCCGCGCCAATGGTCACCGCCGGGTGCATAATCAAGAAAAAAATTAGCCCCATATAGCATATTTTCATCCGGTGACAACGTCCGATAAACCAACCCCGCATTAAAAGTGTCGTATTTCTTTTTATATCCTTTATTTGTGTTCTCATCGGGTACGGCATACCAACTGATTTGGGTAAAAAAGTGATCTCGATCACTTTCGGACTGCCATAAGGGCTCAATTGTCGTGACAGAAGAAAACAGGCCCCCCCGTGTTCCGCCTGCTGTCATGTCAATACGAGATAGAAAAGGAAGCTTTGAATTATTTAAATTGTGTTCACTCCATTCAATGACTTGCGGAAGAATATCACCTTGCCATAGAGACAGGGCGGCTTCATCGTTGATGCCTGTAGATACTTTTTGCCCTTGAAGAGCGGCGCATGCGAATTGTAAAGCTTGCTCGCCGCCAGATGCCAGCTTGGTGAGTACCCAATTTTTAACGCTACCCGGCACAGAAGAGGATTTGATTATCCAGTCTTCTTTCCCTTTCCAAAGGGATAAATCTTGGACATAAGTACTTGATTCGCGGCAGGCAATATCAAATAGCGCTTGTTTTGCTGCTGTACCGCCATTGTTAGATGCCGTCCCAACAGATTCTAGATTATTGAAAATATTTTGAATTTTCTGTTGCGTATCATTCGACAAGTCTGATTGAGGAGTTTCAGCCAAAACAGTGGTTGTAAAAAAAGAAACAATGATCAAGCAGAAAATCGTTTTAATAAACATCAATCTTGGATAAAATTTTGATATAGGGAATCTCATTCTATTGAATAGATTAAATGTTTCAGGAAATATCTCAAGGTAGAATTAACGCCCCTTAAATGTAAGAATCCTACGAGTTATTTACAGTTTGGGTTGAACTAAAATACTGAATGAGTTTCTCATAAGGGGTAAGGTTGTCAAGGCTGGCGTGCGGTTTGACGGTGTTGTAAAAATTAACAAAACGCACCAAACTGATTTGCCGATCATGGCGATCGAGGAAAATGATCTTTCCGTGCCACATCTCAATCAATGTTCGGATGACCCGCTCGGCTTTACCATTGGTTTGCGGACGCGCAGGTCTTGTAAACTTTTGCGCGATGTTGTGCGCCGATGCCACCTGAACAAAGGCATGTTCAAGGGTCCCTTTAAACTCGGTCCCATTATCTGAATACACACATTCAATTGTGTACGGACATTCATCGATGACCTGTTTCAGAAACGTGGCCGTGGACCCTTGTGTTTTATCCGGCAGGATCACAGCATAGAGTTCGCGTGAGAAATCATCAATCGCCACAAAGAGATACGATCGTCTTACTCTGAATGATTGGAGTTAGGCCACTAGCCCAATCAATTGGTAATCCGGTTTGGGACGGATCGGGCAAATCTTCTGCACCTGCCATGCCTGTTATTCCAAAAACCTCTGGTAAAGTTTTAAGCTCGCGCTTAAGGGGGCGTTCTGATCCGATGTAAACAGGGATGTTAGATATTTTCGCAACGTCAAGAATTTGTAACGCATTACGCGCGCATTGTTGCACATCAATGTTTCCGCCCACAACAGTGATTGAACGCACATCAATATTATCTGACCCAAGCGCATACAGTAAAGCAACTGCATCATCCTGGCCAGGATCACAATCATAGTGGATTGGCATCGTACTCGACTCTCATTTATAATGCCATATATTTCAATGAGTTGAGAGGGAGCTTTGGAGACAGGAGCTGTTTAAGGAAGGCGATAACTTGATCAACATCTGCAACGACACAGATTTTCCTGAACGTATGTAACCCGAACGCGAACAAAGACCAAGCCTTGCGGCCATGTTTCTTGATGGGGATCGGTTTTATGGCGGCCATTCCTGCGCCAGTTTTGACCGCAAGCGCGACGGACAATGACAGCACACACAGCAAGGTCGATAATTTTTCGGCGTTCGTGATGTGGGTGTCTTCCAGGTTAAAACCTTTGGTTTTCAAGTTTCCAAATAGCGTTTCAATCGTCCACCGGCGACGATACCCGCAAGCTGCAACAGATCGACGACAATCCGCGCAATCACCGCATCTTCCAATTTTATAAACTGAAAAAATCGATAGAACCGCCGTCGTACCGATGTTGTCTGAGCGTTTGTCGTAACGTAAGCGGCAAGCCGCCACAGGCAAATCGTCCCCTGCTGCATGATCAACAACGCCAGCCACCCGAGCGTTTCCTGCCTTGATGGTGACAGTTTAATGTGATTTGATATTAAATTGGATAAGGCGTTTGAGAAGATTTCCTGCATTGTGTCCTCCTTCTTGCTGGAAAGAAGCCACAAGTATGAATCATCTCAACGCTTTATCCAACTACGTCGAGTACGATGGCCAGCCACAGAAAAAGCCAAAGCTATCGTTGAATTCGGGCCCGGAAGTACAGAGTCAATCGAGCGTA
>CAZLPZ010000029.1:0-22661 GCA_964561535.1 uncultured Pseudobdellovibrionaceae bacterium
CGAGGTGGGTATTAATATTAGACATAAAGGCCCGTATTTCTTCCATTATGCCAGCTTGCTCTTTTTGAAACACTATATTTTCTTCCATAAACTTTTGTGAAGATTTTGCAACATTTAGCATTGTCTCCATAAACTTTTTAGATGTTTCATCTTTACCTTGTAATATTGCAAGATATTCTGAGGCTTGTTCTGTTTTTGCATTCAACTGCCCACGAAGTTCGCCAACCTGCCTAGTTAACTCATTTATTTGTTTCTGGGTCCGTTCATCTTTTTCTATAAGCTGTTTTTGAAGGGTTGCTTCCTTCTCATTCATCATCGTCTTATAACCATTTGCTTGTTTCTCCCAGAATCCAGCAATTTCATTAGACGAATTAACTATTTCAGACTTTTCTTTTTTAGAACCACTTCTCCAAACTTGTAGAAAATAACCAGCTCCACCAACTAGTATTCCCATACTACCAATTGAGCCTATTATTACAATAGCAACTTGCCATAGATTACCTAAATCAGTCATTTTTATTTTCTCCTATACATTACTTTTGTAAAAGCAATGTTGTTTTTTTATCATCTATAGTAATAACTACTTGCCCATCTTTTTGTGCTGTAGTAATTACTTGCTTTATGGCGGCATTATAACCAGAAACTATGTATCTATTTCTTACCTTAAGAAAGAATGAATAACACCCGTACGCTGCAGCTACTGCTACAATCAATATAATGCTGCCTATTATTATTTTCTTTATATTACTCATGTTGTTTATTCTACATTAATTATACGCCGTCTAGCACCTGTCCCTATAAAAGATGTGTTTATAATGAAGTCATCATAAAACATATCGTTTACTCCATCAGGGTGGTAACCACCAGCTGAAAACAAAGTTACATTTTGTGAACCAGTATTTAGTGTACCGCTACCATTATATGAGGGTGAACCAGCAACTGTATTATTTAGCCAAATATCAACATCACCAACAGTTGCTGATATTTTAAGTCTAAACTCTAATCTTGTAATTGTATTAGTTGAAATATTTAATCCAGTGTCTGTATAGCCTAGTTCGTCACCAGCACATGTAATACGGATTGTTCCATAGTCTTCAATATTACAATATACTGGTGCACCAACACCATCACCGGTTGCATATAGGCCTGCATAACCATTTACACCAAATACCCAACCAGTTGGATAGAATACAAAGAACTGATAATAACTATCACCTGTTGCAGATATTGTTTCATACAATTGGCAACCATCGTCAGCTGCTGGTGCATGACATTTTACAGAATCAGCACCATTAACTTTGCTAGTTGCGTCAAGTGTCATTGTACCAGTTGCATAACTACCATCTCCATCAAATGAACACGGTATTGCACCACAAGACTCAAAGTCCTCTTTTCCAAATGTATAAGCATATGCTTTTTTAATTTGAAAAGAAACTTTATTTAATATAGATTCTTTCTTTGGTGGTTTTTCTTTAATTTCTCCACCCTTAGAATCAATCATTTTTCTTTTTAAAAGAGCATTCTCATATTCTTCTATTGAGAAAGTTGCTTTATCAAGTGATGTTTGTGGGACTTCACCTTTTCTAGTCAACTCTTTCATGTGGTCTTCACGCTGTGATAAGTACCTGCGAAAACCATTTGCTGATTTAATAGTCTGAAATTGAAAACCATCTTTTTCAACTTCAGCTGTTGGAACTTGTATAACAGCAGCACCGGCTATAATAGCCGTGGCTGCTGTTATTGTCGCAAGAATTTTTTTAGTCTTGTTCATATTAGTCATCATAAGTGAATGTCCAACAAACTGCAACCCATGTTGGGGTAGAAGCAACAGATACTAAGTCTACATCTAATCTGTCACCAGCAGCCATCGTAGTATCACCATTTAATGATGTATCTTCAGCTGTACCGGCAGCTGGAGCAAGGTCCACAGAATCTACATCAGCTGGAGTACCATCATCTACTTGAAGCATGAATGTTACAGTTTGGTCTGATTCTGCCCAAATAGATGTAATTGTAGAAGCTTGTTTTGAGAACCAAATACTCTTAAAATCATCTGCAGCTGTTGGGCTTTCCCAACGAGTACATTTAGTATCTGTATATAATTCTGCGTCTGCAAGCATATCATCACCCGTCAAGGTTAATGAACGGCCACCAGTCAAGTTTACATCATCAGATACATCTATACCGGATATAGAAGTAGTTGTGTGTGTATGGCCAGGGTTAGCACCAGAGGTAACATTTGCACCAGTAACAGTTGTTGCAGCTACTGTTCCTGTTACCGTTAATCCATTAGTCATTGTAAATAACTCAGTAGAATCAACAGCTAAACATACGTCGGTACCGGCAGGAGAAGCTTCCCAACAAATAGAATCGGCATTACCAAGTCTGAATGTACCAGCGTCTGCAGGGTCTGCGTCGCCAGCTGAAATAACTATTGTACCAAAATCTATACGGCCAACGCTTGTTGAACTGGATATTGATACTACGTCTGCAGTATCATCAAGATTTATAGTTAAATCTTCATCACTACCATTTCCTTGGCCTAAGAATGTAATAGCACCATCTGAATCATCTACTATTCTTACCCCGTCGCCGTCGCCAATATAAACCCCATTATCATCATAATAAGCGCGAGTGGTACCATCAGTTTTAAAGGTAGCACCGTTTTGTGAATCATAAGCGAATAAAATTGGAAGAGAACCACCACAACAAGAACCACCAAAGGTAAATGTTACTGGCGCATTATATCCAAAATAAACATTATTAATATCGTTATTAGCGTCTGCGTCAAGGTTTGGAAGGAAGTGCATATCATTAGCACTGTTAACCTGCATTACAGCAAGCTCATCACCATCTGTTCCTTTAATACGATATGTGGTGTTGTTTACAAGAAGCATATCTCCATCATCTTGAACTACAGCAGATGAATTTTGTCCTAGCTTTCCAGTTGTTCCATCAAAACGAACAATTGCATTATCAGTAGAAGAAGCTGGACCTACAAAGTCACCCGTACCACTAGAACATGTTTGCCATTCAAAATCACCTGTGGTAGTTTCGTAAGTCAAACACTCTTCATCGCTAGCAGCGTCAACTGCTTTAAACATTGCTTCTGTTACTTTATCAGCACCTATAGCAACAGCACCAGCACTTGATATTGTTACATCACCACTAACAGCTACTGGGTTATAATTTGTACCATCAGCTACTAGAATAAAGCCGCTGGTATTTGTATTCATAAACAAGTCATCACCTGTTATGATTAAATCACCAGCTGTTTGCAATACATCATTTATATAAACTCGTCCACTATTATTACCACTAGTATTACTTATATTATTCTGGAGGTCTGAAAAACCAGTAACTTCAAATGTTCCAGCACTGAGTGTTCCACCAGATAAAGTAAGTTTATCTGTGGAATGTGTAAGGATAATATCACCAGCATTAAAGTTCAATGTTGAACCTGTAGTAAATGCTAATGATGTAGTAATTGTTGGGCTTGTTCCGTACATTAAAGCACCTGAACCTGTTTCATCAGATATAACACCAGCTAATTCAGATGAGGTTGTTGCTGCTAATACAGATAGTTTATCAGTTGTTACTACAAGTGTCTTAGAGCTTGGAATAGCAGTACCGTTTATTGTAGTTGCTGTTGCAACACCAAGTGATGGGGTTGTAAGGCTTGGTGATGTTGCAAATACTAATGCACCAGAACCAGTCTCATCTGATAATGCGCTAGAAATTCCAGAACTTGCTGTTATTCCTGTTACAGCTGATGTTCCATTACCTTGTAATATACCGGTTAATGTTCCAGCTCCTGTACCACCCTGTGGAACGATAAAAACCGCGGCGGCTGCAACAGCTGCGGTAATAAAGAATCCAAACAAAGAGGCACCAAGTATTCTTAAAAGTCTCTTCATATTTTTATTTAATTATTTTAATATCTGTAGAATGCTTTAAACGGTAACCCAGAAAATTCAACTGCTGGTGCAACCGCAAAAGTTATTGTTGGGCCTGATAAGGTATATTCAACCCCCTGGGTTAAATACTGGCCATTTAATATGAGAATGAGACTAGCTGCTGGGTTTGGAGAATTATCTAGTGTAAAGGCTGTATTTACTCCATCTATTGTTCCATCTGGTGTTTCATTATCTACAAAGGTTGGTACTGCTCCACCACCACTATCATTATCTGTACCTGGTACCCATTTCTTAATGGTAGAGTTCCATTTCAGTACCTGCCCATTTGTTGGTTCAACTGTTATAGCTACATCGGTAATTTCTCTTAGATAACCAGCACCAGCCATTCCTTTAAATATTGTTGGTGTATCTTTTAAATCATTATATGAAAACTTATTTTTTATAAGCTCTATAATATCATCAGCTGCAATCTGTTTTTCTTTCTTAGTAGTCGGTTTCGGTAACTTTTTTAATACCTCAGAAATAATATTATTAATATCTATTTCTTTAGCGTCTTTACCATCATCACCCTTTTCTCCTTTTTCACCATCAACCCCATCAGCTGGAATGCGTATAGACGATTGTATATAATCAATTATAGCATTTACTTCCGATTCAGTGAAGTAGTCTACTCCTTTTTCTGGTGTTTTACCATCTTCTGGAACACGTATATTATCAGTAATTTCTTGAGCAACTTGAGCTATTTCTTCTTTTGTATAATAATCCTTACCTTTTTCTGGTGTATCACCCTTATCTCCTTTATCACCCTTAATAGCAGCCATAAAATTAGCAATAAATCCAGCGGCGTCCATAGCTGGTTTAAGTTTTTCTATTGCTTCACTTACTTTAGAACCACCCTCTTCTATAGCTTCTTTTGTTTGTGCTTGCATTTCAAGACCACCTTCGAGAAGGTTGTTTGTATCAGCACGTTGTTCAACCCCTGTTTCCAGGAGTTGTGTAGTTGATTCACCAGTATTGAGTTGATTCTCAAGCATAGCCTCTAGTACAGGCTCAACTGAACTTGGTCTTTGCTCTTCTGGTGGTAAATTTTGGTCTTGAATTTCCATTTGTTTTTTATTACTTCTTTTTCTTCTTAGGAAGGTTAACCTTTATTTTCTTTTCAACTATTGGTACATACTGAATATTTGTCTTAGGTGGTTTTATATCACCCATTCTAACAAGCTTTCTTTTTATAGCATTTTTAACAACATCTATTTCCTTACCCGCATTCTTTTTACTTTCAAGTGCTAACATCATTCGCTTGTTATCACGAGGAATATATTTAGGAAATTCAGGTGTATCAAAATTATTAACTTTGATATAGGAACTTGGCTTAGCTGATTTCATTTCAGCAACTTTTGCTTTAATCTTTGCTTTTGGAATAAATTCTGGGTTATTAGGATTATCAGCATAATTAATCTTTATTGCATTATCTGGACTTCCTTTATATTTAGGCAAGCTTTTTACCTTATTCCCATCTTGTGCTATACTTTCAGGTATGTATACATTACTTGTTGGATTAATAGTACTGTTTTGGCTAATATTTCGGCTTCCTAAGCTGTTCAAATAACCATCAGTATTCTCAATAGCTTTCTTCATAGCAGGTGACTGTTCAAGTACCTTGCTAGTTTTTCCATTCAATGTACGAGACATTGTATGTCCTTTTATTCTGCCACCAAGTTCTGCGCCAACTATTGAACCAAGTGGGCCAAAATGTGAACCCACAATAGCACCAACTGTTTGTGCAAAGTATTTACCAAGTTTACCACCCTCAACTTTTTTACCTTGAAGTTTTTCAAGTAAATCAAGAACAGCATAATGTGCTGATAGTTCTTTATTAAGCGCTTTTACATCAACAGAATCTGTATTATCTTCGACAAGTTCTTTTAATGCTTTAGCAATTACTTTCCCAGCTTTTTTAGATTCTGGATTCAAGTAATTAATATTAGAATATTTATCAACTTTGGCTTCATGAAGTTTTGCTATTGCAATGTTGCCATCTGCGTCAGCACGTCTTGCAAGTCCAGCTAAATCATCATCAACTTCTTTTAATGAACGAGTTAATGAACCCATTTCTAGGCCACTATCATCAATAGCACGTGTAAGTTTTGCACGAACCTTTTCAAGACTTATCTTTTTACCCTCAATTGCTAGGTTTTTACTTATAACAGATTCTTGTGGTCTTATAAAATCATCAAGTTCAGCCATTGCATTCTGTGTGTTTATATGACCAGTATCATCTACAGCACCATTCAATAAATCTGTAGAGGCGAGAATCCTTTTAACCTCTATTCCCTTATTCTTTGCTTTTTCAACAACTTTTCGAACATTATTATATTTGCTCTCAAGAATACTAAGTTCACTTTCTCTTTTAGCTATAATCTTATCAACTTTTCTTGTTGATGGTGGTAATGAACCTTTATTTTTAAAAGATTGTCTTACTTCTGCAACAGCAGGTAATGCTGCACCAATAACTGTACCAGCACCAGGTTTTAATATATCTGTGCCTTCTGCGTCATCTTGCAAATTCATTGATACATCATAACCATATCCAACACCTGCACCCTTAGCAACATTTTTAACACCCTGTTTTGTCAAAATACCAGATGGCTTAGAAGCTATTTCAGCAACTTTAGTAACCGCTGGAGATATAGTAGTTAAAGTTTTTGTTGCTTTTGGTACAGTTTTACTAAGTAATTGGAAAGACTTTGCTCCTTTTGCTCCAGCTCCGTATGTTCCAGCTGTTAAAACATCTAACCCAACTTGAGCTGCTTGACCTGCTAATTGTTTTCCAGATGGTAGACTGTCTGAAAATTCTTGTATACTACCACCATTCTGTTCTATTAAATCAGCATTTTTGTTATATTCTCGTTTTAAAGCAGAACTATCTTTACCAGCAGCCTCATTTGCTTTTATAGTCTTAAGCAACATTGTATTCTGTTTGCTTAAACCCTCAATATTGACCGCGGCTGTTTCAACCGTTGTATTATCTAATCCTTTAGCAATAGATTCACCAAAACCTTGCTCAGCAGATGTTAAAAACTTACCAACTTTTTTAGTTGAAGATGGGACAGCTTTAACAGTATTTTTTAATGTACCCCAAAACCCACTATTCTTATCAGCCTCTTGTTTTGCAGCGTCTGCTTCAGCTTGTAATTCTTGTTGGCTTTTCTTTTTAACATTAGACGGCAAAGTAACCGCTGGTTTTACTTCAAAGCGGAAGGATTTCTGTGGTTCTGGCTTTACTGGGGCTTGTCCACTTACTTGCTTATAAGAGCCAGCTGGTAAATCTTTAACATTGATTTTATCAGCACCAACTACTTTATAAGAACCTTGTGGTAAATCTTTTATGTTCATTTTTATGCAAAATACTGCTTAAGTTTTGAGCCACCTTCGTGTGAATACATCTGTGCTATGATATTCTTTTTTTGTTCATAACCCAGATTTTTCCAATCACTAGCACCTTTTAGCGAACCAACATAAGACCACCTTGGCTTACCCGATTGTGTATAAAACCCAATTCTATCTATTACTTTAATTGTTTGGGCTACTGGGTCACCAATTAATCTAGCTGTTTTTAAGTTTGGGTTATTTGGGAATGGGTCACCAACTGTATAATCAACACCCTCTTTAAGACCAGCATTCTTTGCAACATCTACTGTAAACGCTGCCGGGTTATTATGTCTATCAGTTCTCATCCCGGTTTTTGGAGCGTTGTAGGAGACGCTCCCCTCCTTAGTTAAAGGGCGATTCGGGTCAAAATTACCTTCAGCGTCTAATTGATATTGCTTTCCATTATATTCTATCACATTACCACCTCCACCACCTTGTGGAGCTTCACCCGGGCCAGATAAGCCAGAAATAATATCCTCAAGAGCTTTAACAAATTCACCTTCAGATTGTCCAAGGTCTAACTTAGAAGAAGCGTCTGCTAATAATTGTCGTTCAGCGTCAGATACAGCACCTTGTCCTTTTAACAACTTAACATTATCTAAGGAAAGCAATGATTTAAGGTTGTTAAATTGTATTGTAAGGTTTTTAGCGTCGGTACCAGGGAGCCTTGATAATAGACCACCATAGAATGTTCTGCTAGAACCAACAGCAGAATTTCCAACACCATCTTTCAATTTTTGCAGTAAGTCTTGGGCAGATTTCAACGCATTCTGCTTAGTCTCATTTGCTTGCTTCGTTGCTTCAGGTACGACTATATTTTGTAGATTTCCATCTGCGTCGACTTGATAGTCGGTACCGTTAACCTTTACTATAGTGCCTTTAACACTCTCTGGTGCAGTATATATATTTCTCCAATTACCATTTGCGTCACGTTCAAGTAATGTATTACCAATAACTTGTCTTTCAATTTTCGGGTCACCTTGTGCAATAACTTTACCTTCAGCATTAAATAGTTTTTGGCCTTCACTCAAAGTAACATTCTTACCAGCACCTTTTGCAATTACCTTTCCATTTGCGTCTACAAGAATATCACCCTCATTTAATGTAGTCTGTCCAGCTTTCTTTGCCTCAGCTATAAGCTTTGCATTTTCAAGTCCGGTAGTAACTTCAGCAGCCTCAGCGTCTTGATATGCTTCAATTAAGTCTTGAACAGATACACCTAATTGCTTTGCATATTCTTCTACATCTTTGCTATTCTTCTTATCGGTTAAATCAATACCAGCAGCAAGTGCCTGTTTAGCAAGACTAACAGCACCCTTTTTAGCATTAGCTGATTTACTTCTGAGATAATCAACTGTTGCAGCGGCACCCTCAGAATAGGCTTTAAGTTTGGCTTCAAATTGTGAATTAGCAGCTGCTCTTGCACCACTAAGTAATGAGCGCTTTTGTGCGTCATATTTTTCTTGTTCAGCGGCAACAGCTGTATTTAATTCTTGTGCATTGGCAGATTCAAGGACATTCTTTTGTGCTTCACCACTAACTTGACCAAGCATTCCAGAATCATTTAGTAATGCACGCTGTGCTCCAGTTCTACGATTACCTATATCAGTATATTGAGTAGTAATTCTAGTTCTTGCTTCAGCTGCTGCTTTGTCTATTGCGTCAAGTTCTGTTTGAAAACGTGCAATTGTATCTTTTTCTATTTTAGCCTGGTCTGGTATTCCATCTGTATAACCACGCAAAGAATCCGCTATAGCTTTATCTATAGCAGATTGATTTGGGTCTTGTGATATTACTAAACCAAGTCCAGCTGGTGTTGCAGTAGGGCCTACACCGACAGGGGTAGGAACGACTGGCGCTGCGACGGGATTCGGTATTGTTGGTGATGGAATAGCTGCTGGTCCTCTTGGTTGTACTGGACCGGAAACTTTTGGAATAGCTGGTTTTTGTAGATATGACAAAAGCTGGTTATTTTGCTCAGCTGTTCCAGCATAACCGCTTATACCAGCTTCCTTAGCTATACCCTGGCGTTCTTGAACGCTTGGTAAAGCTTTTCCCTGGCCTGTATAAAATTCATATAAAGTATTTGCCATGCCTTTGTATTTGTTTTAATTATTCGCTTACTTTAACAATAATCTTTCCAATGCTATCAGCTGAACCTGCAGTAAATTCAATTTTAAGTAATGCACCTAGGTCAACAAATCCACCGGTAGCTGGTACGCTTATAACATCTACCATTGTACCAACAGTAGTTGTACATGCAGCACCAACATATCCATTTGATTTACCAACATATACAGTTGTAGACTGCCAACCTATAGAAAGACATTGTGATACTACTGTTCCAGCATTATCTATAGCTATACCACTACATTGCTGGGCACCTGTTGCTGTTGCCCCTGTTCTACGTAAACCATCAGAAAATACTTCAATAGTCCTAGGTCTAAAACCAAGTGGAATACCAATATATTCTACCGGGGTACCAGCTAAACCTGTACCACCAACACCATATTGTGCGCCAAGTAAACCACTTGCAGCTGCACTGTCTAATGTAAATGTATAAGATTTTTTACCAGGCTGAATTAACATACTAGTAGCACTCAACGCATAACCAAGTTGGAAACGAATTGTACCAGGGGTGTGTGAAACACCACCAGCGTCGGTTAAGAACACTGGTTTTCCAGTTGTAAGACCAGATACATCTGTTGATACTTTTCCAGCTGGTACAAATCGTACTGTAGCACCAGCACTTGCAGCTTCTAATGCAAGACCTACAAAATTAAATGCGGTCCAGGCATTATTGGCTTTTGCTTTATATAATTTAGCTGCGTCTGCAGATGTATCTCTATGGGTAACAACTAATTGTGGTGGGTTACTACCGTCATCAGAATCATATAAGTTTGTACTACCAGTATTTTCATTACCAGCAAAGATACCAAAACCATAGTTTGAAGCTCCGCCAGAAACCCAGTTTTTTACAGCCTGAGTAACATCTAAATCAATGAATTGTCCGGTAGAACCAGGGTCTGCAACCCTGCCAACTGGAGCAGACGTTACAAAACTTCCATTAAAGTTTGTATATGTAGCTGTAGCTTCTGCCCACGTAGAAGTTTGAACAGAAACATGTATATCGTTTGCAATACCAGAGTGATAACCTCTATTAGATATATATAATCTAAGTGTGGCTTTAAGAATATCAGCTGCAGTAGTAGGTAAAGAAGATACATCGAATTTAACAAGGCCACGTTTAAGGTCTGTGCTACTTCCTTTACCAACCTCAATACTTGTTCCAGAACCTTGAGCACTACCTGGGTTAGCTTGGTCTAAGTAGGTTGATTCAGTTGAAGCAATTGTTGTTTGCGTAACAGAGCGAGAATATAATGGGTCACCAGCTGCGATTGTTTCACCGGCTGTGCCTGATGGGAGTAACCATCTTGCAAACCATGAAATGTCTAATAGTCCAGAAACTAATGCTCTTACTATTTTACTAGCTGTGGAAGTTGTGGCTGCGTCTGCCGCGTCAACAAGTTTATTACTAGAACTTACAGCAGTACCAGAATTACCAGACATAGCGTCATTTTCATTCTGGGTTGGAACACGGGGGTCATTATCACCTACAAATATAGGAATTGAAGCAGAGGCTGGAGCAACTGAAACTCTACCAATACCTTTAGTAGATGTAGTTGCGTCTGGGGCACCAGCAATTGCTAATGCGTCTGCATATGCCTTTGTTGCGAGCATATTAGCATGACTGATTGTAGCTGTACCATCATATTTAAGTGGAACTGAAGCATTCAAATCAGTGGTACCATCAAGAATATCCATTATCATCTTGATATAACCAAAATCTGTAATTTCAACTAAAGCACCAACCCTATGTACTCTTGCAAAACCAGATGTTAAAGTACCATGCCTAGATAATGTCTTAATGGAAGCTAGCGCTGTACCTGTAATAGTTGCTTGTATAAATTCCTTTTCAGCATTATCCCCATCAACAGTAAAATAGTAGACGCCATTATCTAACGCTACCCCATCATCATCTGTAACAGAAGCGATTGAACTAACAGTATCACCAACTGCATTCTTAGTGGTGATTATTGTATTAAAGTCTGCTACTATTTTTGCAAGATTAGTTGCCATATATTTTTGTTTATTGGTCGGTTAATGTTCCATCAGCCGAAACGTTTTGTTTCTGTCTGAATCGTTTTGGTATTCGCTGCTCAAATAATAGAATATCCTTATCGGTTACAAATTCGAAGTCAAAATATCCTATTTCTGTCGGTACCAGTTTAAATACACGCTTTCTAAACTTAGGTTGATTAGTTACTTTAATTTCCATAAAATATGGGTATACAGCAGTACCAAGGCCACCACCTATTGCAACAGTACCTATCATATTACTCCCAATTGTTTTGGAATTTGAATAATCTACATAAGCCGCGTCACCCCTAATTGTACCAATAAGACTAAAGCCAGCGTCGTCATATGATTCATAAACCTCAACAACCTGAGAAATACCTATAAGACCAGTGAATCCACGTTTCTTATATTTCTTAAGTCGCTCTGTCCCATAAGTTTCTCCCTTAGAGGTCCAGAAGGCATTGATTACAGATGAATCATCATCAAATCCATTATATAGCTTATAGACATTTTTAGAAATAGGCGAACCACCATAAAGTATTCCCTCGTCCTTCTCAAACATCCTAGCTGCATAACCAGTTATGTCAACTGTCTGAATATAAACTGTGTTTCCATTCCTATCTAGGACCGGGTTATTGGGGTTACAGAGCAATATTCTGTCATTTTCATCTGCACCTACAGTTTTACAAGCTATTGCAATAAACTGCCCAAATGTATCAATACAGGCGTCATCGTACTCAAATTGTGAAAAATCGAAGTGATTGAACAAATCGCTAGGCTCTATACTGTCCCCTATCAAGTTTTTTTGGAGTAGGGTTAGCTTTGGCTTGTCTGGATTTGCTGTACTTATAAGGACTATTCCTTTTGATGTAGAAGCAGCACCACGTAAGAACTTAATACCTAAATCACGGCGATATACCTTGTTTGTAAAGGTTACATCATCGGCTGATATTTCAAGTCTGTATGTAGACTGTTCTTTAATCGAATAGTAAGCACCATCAGGACCAACCAATACAGTTATAATTGCGTCACCACCAATATCCTGTGTAATTCTATTACCTTCACCAGCAACACGAGTACTTGAAAAAGTAAAATCAGTTATACCAGCTTGGTTTGAATCTTCCCACTGATATGTACATGTAACATTACCAGATGTAACATTCCCATTAAAGGTAACATTATAAACACCTGTAATATAGTTTATTGTTCCAGTGCCACCAAGATTACCTGTTAATGTACCATCTTTATTATCCGTAAAAGTTTCAACACCGGCACCCGTAGTACCAGTTATAGCAATTGCAAATACATTTCTTGTTGCTGTTTTAGCCGCTAAAGTTCCAGTATAATTATTAGTACCAGAAGCACCTAAGACCTCGGCTGAAACAGTTGTATACACTGTACCATCTTGTGCGTCAATAAATGATTGTTTTAAGGTTGTCTTTGAAGCATTAGATAGGTTCCACATTATGAGCCTACCTTTATCAATCAAGGAATATCCTTTATCATTTCTGCTTGCATTATAGAGAGAAAGATATGAACCTGGAGAATCATTATTAAACTTATATATACCATCAACACCAGTAGCTAAGGTAAATGCTCCGGCTAGAGTAGAATAGTTATTAAATGTATATTCAGCATTCTCAGTAAGGCCTGTAACAATATCTGTCCACGTAGAACCATTTAAATATTGAATAGCTGTGCCAGCTTTACGGTATTTAACTTTAGTACCATTTCTTTTATACCCAAAACGTATAGCATATATCTTACCAGTACCGAGTTCATTACCAACAACTGCTTTACCATAAGCAAGAACTTCTTTACCATCTTTGGTAACGAAGTTTTTAGCGTCTTGAGCAGCGTCCTTTGGGATATTCTCATCACTATCCAAGTTATGAACACCGCTATAGAATTTTGGTATATTATGGTCCATTTTATGTGATTATTAGCTGTGCATTCCAATAAGCTATATCAGTAATACCCTTTAGATATTTCTGTTGGTTCTCTGGTGCATAACTCCTAGCCTTTTCAAACTGCTGGATTATATATGAATCAACAGCCATTCCATAGGCTATAGTTTCATGTGCTACCTTAAATATTGGTTCATCTGAAGTAGTTAGGTCTGCTGGTAATGCAATATAATCATACTCATAAGAATCTGCAGCTGTAGGTTGTGATGTAAAGTAAAGTCTTTCATTTGCTATATCAACATAACAATATCCTATTTTATCTCTATAGTTTCTACGGCTTGCAAAACTTACAACCTCATAACGAGTTTTAGCTGTACCAACAAATACAACTTTTTGCTTATCCATATTAGCTGAATTATCAGATTCATTTTCAGAATCATTATTATCAGCCATGAATAAGAAGTCTGTTGGAAGTGCAACATAAGGAACAGATGTTGAAAGTGTACCAGTCTTTTCTGTTCTTAAGAACTCCCAAGGTCTATCCCTACATATTTCTTTATAAACACGATTGAGCAGCGCAAGCTCTTCAACCGAAGAGAGTTCGCTTGTATCGTCTAGATAAAGCTCAAACATTTCAATTATTTCTTGTGCTGTCATTGGTTTACATTTAATTTACTAATCCTTAGGCTCATATAAATACAAGCCTAAAGTTGATAAACTAGTCGTTATCAGGGGCTGTAATTGCAATTGTAGTAGCTGCAATTGTTTCAGCAATCCAAGCTGTTGAGCTAACCTGGGTACATCGTAATGTAGTAGTAGCTGCAACATCCAACTGGTTAGTACCATCACCATCAACAGTGTTGATTGTGTTGTTACTAGAAGCTGGTGTGATAAGCTCATAACCATTAGCACCAACGTTGAGCAATATTACTTGACCAATTGTTGCTGCTGTAATTGCTGGTAAAGCAATTTGGTTAGTAGCTGAAGCAGAAGTTACTGTAACAACAGTAACTAATGTTGTAGGAGCAGTAATTGCACCTGTACCAGTACCATCAGCTGTAGCTGTTCTAGCTTCAGCACCTGTTACTTTCGCGGCAGATATAGAAGCGTCTGCAATCTCAGCTTGGCTTACTTCAGCCAAGGAGTTCCAAGATGGAGAAGCAACTGTACCAGCGTTGTAGTAAGGAAGGCCAGTAGCGGTATTAACAACTATTGCACCAACAGCAAACTTACCTGCTGTAGTTGGAATAGTACCGGGATAATATCCACGGGTGATTTTGCCATCTGCATTAGTATCTTCGATAATAAACAGAGGACCTAAATCTGCGTCTGTTCTTGGCATGTTTTTAAATCCTTAAGGAGGGAGACATATTTTTCAATACGTCTCCCCACTGGGTTAAGCTGCTATTTTAACGCGGAGGAACTTCTTTGCTCCATCTGCGAATGTCTTGAGTCCAGCAAGGTAGCTAGAGAAGACGTTTGTACCACGGCGGTCGCTGGTCTTGCGCATGTCTACAGGAGACAAGTCTTGAACAACGAGGTCAATAGCACCCTTCTTACCGAAGTAAGCATTAAGGTAGCTATAGGTCCATGCGTCGGTTGCGTCTGTAAGAGTCTCAGAAACAATCAACCGTCCACCACCAGTAGTGGAAAGTGCAAGGGTATTAGCCGAAGCACTGTCAACCGCAACTGCTTTAATTGTATCAGTCAAGATGAGCTGGTCTGCGGCAGACAATGCAACTTGACCTGCGTCAGTTGTGCCTGGGGCATTAATAAGCTCAGAAAGATTCAAACGAGCAGCGTCAGCAGAACCACCAATAGCTACATTACCAGCAGTAACACCAAGAGTTGTCTTAAAGGTGAATACTACACCATTGATGGTAACAGTATCACCATCGGTTGGGGTTGTAGCGATTGAAAGAAGAGCGTTGGCAGACAAGTTTTCAGATACATATACTTCTGCGGTTGCAATTGGTCCAGCATAACCATTCTTAAACACAGACTCCACAATGGAGAACTGCTTACCCAAGAGGTACTGCTCAATATCTGCAGCAGCATAGCTGTCTACAACAAGTGCCATGTTTGTCATGGTCTGGTTGTTGCGGTAGCGGAGCTTAGCAGGCATACGAGTAACCATCTGAGGAGTAGTAGTACTGTTGATGGTTATAGGGGTACCATTACTGGTCAAGGTTGTAAGGTCACCTGTATCAAAAGAATACAGAGCATTACGAACCTCAGCAAAACATCGAGCGTCGAGGTCTGCAGCAACTTTGATAGCAATATCGCCACCAATTTTCTCACCAGGATTAAGAGGTCCTGCTTGAGTTACTTCACCGTCACTAATGTGAAATACTGCTTCTTTTTCGAGGTTAACAGTCAAGGTTTCGCTTGAATCTGTAACTGAGTCGATGGTGGAAGCTGCACCACGGGTTACTGAACGAACCCGAACACCTGAAATATCATACAACACACGTTCTACAGAAGCGCCAAACTTAAGCACTTTCTCAAATCGCATGTTCATGATTGCCTTTGCAACGAGTACCTTCTGGAAAACTTCCTGGTACGCATTGTCAAATTGCGGCTTGTAATTATCTAATGACATGATGGATAGAGTTTAAATTAATAAATCCGTTCTATCCCGTTCTTGACATTAGAGCTTGAGACGTTTTGGTAATTCTTCGTTATACTTTGCTTTCAATACTGGGTTTGCCATTATTGTTGCATAGTAGTCTGAATCTTTAGCAGCTTTCTCAAAATCTATTTCGGTAATGTCCTTACCGCTTCCAGACTTTGGAGTATCGAGTGTTCGCTTACCGGTCACTAGGTGGCCATAAGCTAACTCAAATATTTGTGCAAAAGTCTTATTAGCATTAGCAGAATCCATTGCTAGAGCTTTGATAACTTCTTTTTGCGCAATATCTTTAAACTCTGGAAGAGCTTCCAGTGTCTTATTATAATGCTCATTAAAAACTTTCTCTCGCTCTGAAGCAGATATTTTACGTCCTTGTTCCTTGTATGGTTCAAGCTCTTTTTCAAGCTTCTTATTGAACTCAGCCTCGGATTCAGAACGTATAGCACTTGCTAACTCCTGTAGGAAGCCAGGGTCTACATCGTGTTTTTCACCGATGTCTTTGAGGCTTTGACTAATTTCACTCTTGGTAGTATCTCCACTAGCTACTTGTTTCTGAAGGGTTTTTAAATCCTTCTTTAGCTCTAGAAATACAGCTTCGGGTACCATTCGAGGTTCTTCTACTTTTGGCTTAACCTCTGTGGTAGGATTCCCAAGCGCCTCACCAGCAGTGACTTCTTTTTTTTGCTCAGCACCTTCTTTGCCAGCTTCAGGTACTATCACAGGAGCTTCAGCTGCCCCATCAGTTTGTTTAGCCACCTCTGCAGGTGCGTTCTTTGCTTCATCAGCCATAGAATTTAACCTTGTTAAACCAGTTGGCTCTGGTGGATGTTATCGCCTTACGGCCCGCATTTACCTCTACGGTTAACGGCTCCAGCCGCTGGTTGCATTTTAAGCAACTACCCCGCACCTCCGAACGGGAGGAGGTGAAGGGTGGTTGACCAACAACCTTATTCTTTATCTGAGTCTATATTTTCACCAAGTTCTCTAAGCTCCTGCAATGCAAAAGCTTTTTTCTTTGGTGCATTAGTCAATTTGTTAAAGAGGTCTACACTTACAGCCAGTAAAGCACATTGCGTTCGAAGTTCAGAATCAGAAAATGTTTTATAATTAGCAACTAATTCACCCATTGCCATATTTATATCATCAATCGCTTCTGCTAATAGAATCTTACCACCTTCCATTCTCATAACAGCTTCCAATGCAGAATGCTTGCCAACTTCATCTTTTGCTTCCTGAAGTGCCTCTGTTTTATCTTTATTTTGGGGCATATCGTTTCCTTATATTAATTTTAAGCGATTCTGCTGTTAACCTGATAGCTTCTTCATCAGATGTAGCCATTACATCAATAGTTGTAAGAATACTTTTACCAGCAAAGATTTCCATTTGATACATTAATTTCTTCTTTTCTGGTTCTGATATAAGTTTTTCGGCATTAGTTTGCATTATTCTGTTTCCTTTTTAAGCTCTTCTGGTAGAGTAAGTCCTGTTTGCTTAAGAGCTTCATCTAATTGTGCAGAATCTTCATTAAATGCGTCTTCCCACATTTTAAGCTGCTTTTCAGCCTCGTTCACAGTACCCATTGCTTCACGATAAATGAATGCTGCAGCTAAATCTTCTAAACTCATCTCGGCAATATGTGGGTGTGTTCCTTTAACATTCTCCATCTTAGCTTTTGCCACACCTATCATTGAAGTAAGCTCTTTCATCTTTTGCTTAGCCATCACAAGATTATTTTGTACATCAATCAATGTGAAAGTATGGCTACCACCTGTCTTTTCAATTACCGCTTCTAGCGGGTTGTCGTTGGGTTCAACGACTTGGTACTTGAAGTCCATTGTTTTGTATATCCTCTACGGGTTTAATTGGTGGTGCTCCAGCCCCGTCGTTTGGCACACCTACTTGTTGCATTAAATTAATCTGAAACTTAGTTAAAGCTCTACGTTCATTAGCTATGATTATCTCATCTAATGAATCAATATATGTCATAAGAGCCATAGTTTGCTCTTGCTTCATATCTTCCCTATGGTCAATCAGATAGTCAACCAGCTTGCGCTTATATGCGTTATTTGCATTAGCATTTGGTTGTATTTGTTCACCATCGAGGATTGATTCAATATCCCTAGCCGCTTCAGAAAGTAACTCAGAGTTACCAAACTCAGATACATCTTGTAGTTCCTTAATCTGGTCTTCAGAGAAGTCAAGCATTTTAGCTTCTATTTCAAAAGCTTTGCGAGCATTGAGCGTCTTACCAATTACAGGGTGATTCAATTTGGCGTCAAGGAAGTTAATCTGAATAACTTGTTTCTGAATATTTTCACTTGCGTCTTGCTTAGAATCCTCAACCATGACACTGAAGTCATCACCTTTTCTAAATATATCACGTCTTGATACTTCTTCTGTTTCTATACCGTCTGGACCAATAGTATCAACAGCTACTTTCTTGGTTAGGTTATCTCGTACACCTATCTCATACAAATGAGCAAATCGTCTCATACCAAATGAGCGGCTGAAGTCAAGCAACCCAAAACGCTTACCGGTTGCACGTTGGTTACCAGCATAGATTGTAGCCTTAGAACCAGAATCATTTGCTTCAGCACCCTTAGAACCAGCTGTAACACCTGAAGCTTTTTCTTTAATAGCTTCAAGCTTATCAAATACTTTAATTGGTCCTTCAATCGGAACTGGTGCGAGAATCTGTACTGCTCGGTTAGCGTCATAATTCCCCTTAGTAGGAATAATACCATTACGACGGAACTTCTTCAGCTTATTTAAATCTTCTATAGCACCAATGTTTACAATCTTCATTGGACTATTGATTGCCTCAGAGTTATCCAACATCTGGTCAATAGATTCATCCTGGGCCATCAGAATTTCACGTACATAATCACAATAACTAGGACTCCAAAACTCTGTAAGGTCAATAAATGCTGCATTAGTCCAGTATGGCCAAGGGGAACGAGGATAAAGCTTAGTAGGTGTCATTATCTTCTTAAGCTTTTCAATACGGACAGCTGTACCAGACCGCTCTTGCATTAAAAGATAATATCTTTCATTCTCAAAAGTGGTAAACCATCTCCAGAATTTAAATTTGTCTTCATTCTGTAATTCCTTATAACCAACAGTATTCTGGCCATAAGCTCGGTTTTGTTTATTTCGCTCTTCCTGTGGCATTTCTGTATTATTACCAGGACCAGCAAGAATTATGTCAACAGCTGGGGTGCGGTAAATACTACCTTTACCATCTTCTAGTTCTTTACGAAACTTAATCACACCATAATCACCAAGGTGCATAGCTTCTTCCATATCTAAACCACCACCGGCTGGGTCAATAAGAAAATCGTATACATCTACATTTTTAAAGTGCGACTTATATCCATCAATAGAATCAGCATAGTAACTGTATATTTCGCGGCCATAGATAATGAGCTGTTTAGAACCAGCCAATATTCTCATGTCCCAGAAATTATTATTTCTGTCTGTGTCTCTAAGCGCATTAAGCCTACCAACACGCTTCAGCTGTGATTCTTTACGCTTTATAAACTTGAATATCTTTTGATTTTGTATCTCAGCCTGGATAGTATGAACATGCTCTTGCATTTGGCCGAGGTTTACATTGGCACGATTATCAAGGTTTACTTCCTTGACATCATAGTACATGTTTTCATTCTTTTGCCAGTTGGTAATTTTACCCTGCTTATAAGCACGGTCATGAGCTATTTCGTTTAAAGACTGAGCTACTAATTTCTCAGCGACGTCATCAGTAATGGCGTCTTTATCAACTACTTCTTTTTCTTTTGTTTCTTCGTCTTGCATTTTAGTAATGGGTTATAACTAGTTTTTGTTCTTCTTCAAACTGTTCACACTTACACCTATCACAAGCTCTAGTGTCATTTGTTTGATAACCTTGTTGTGTTTTTTTATTGTGGAATTGGATTAAATGTCCACATTCACAAAATTGAGCTTCCATTTTATTTCAAGTAGATTATATAATAAACTACTGCGCAAGCTATCAAGCAAATTGTTCCGAGAAATATATTCAATTTCATTATAGCACATTTATTTACATTCCTATATCTTTATGCCGACTTTGTTCATCATCATCTTCATCACCTAGCATGTTTTGTGGAAATGGAGGCTCCGCAATCTTATCCTGATATTGAGCTGAATCCATAGTATCATCATGAATAGCTTTAGGAAAACGTAGTAATTCAGTCTCTAGGTCTTCACACTCATTTTTATAAGCTGTACCTATGTGATATATAATGTGTTTCTCATATCTTGGTATAAGACCCCTAATTCTGGATTCCTTCATTGTGCCACCATGCTTTAGCATAACGACATAAGGATATTTGTTTCTAATTCTACATTCGTCTTCAAAAAATGATTCCAATACTTCAGTAAATGCACCTTCTTCTATTCCTATCTTTTCAAAACCTTCATCATGGAACTGGAATATAAGGTTAAGTAATTCCCTAGAACTAATCTTATATCTCTTAGCAATTAGGTTCCATTCATTTAATTCATTCACCCAGTTCTTAGTAATACCGGTAAAATCTGATTTAGAATTGCGTGTAAGTGCTGTGTCAATCGTAACAAATTTACGAGTGCGCATAGCCATTACCTGCTCCATTGTCCTGTATCTAAAATTGGCTTTAAAGAACTCTGCTGATTCCTCGTCTATTGGTTGGTTCATCATCTCAGTCTTGAAAACCTGGCTCCCGAGCTGAGTCTTTTTGTCCTCGAGGGAGACTAACTTCAGCTCGGGTTCCAAGCCGACGTGGCCGCGTTCTTTTTGCTCTTGGTCGGTTAAGGCGTACTTCTCCGGCCAAGTTGGTGCGCCGTTCTGGTCTAACACATCAACCCGATGGACAAGCAATCTAACATCTGTTTTAGCTCTGTCGATTAATGATTGAACAGAACCGAGTTCGGTTATATAGTTTCCAAGATACAGAATCTTAGCTGTTGAATCTAATCCTGATTTAAATTCGTTAATGTGAGAAATAACTTGTTGAGTATATGCAACTGAATCCTTTGTTTTATTGGTTTCAAAATCATCCAAAAGTAGAAAGTCTGGCCGTTGGTGTCCATGTAGTCTACCACGTACTGACTCCTGAGTACTATGTGCTTCAACGCGAACTCCTGTATTGGTGATAAAGTTGTTAACTCTCTTCTGTGTGATTTCATCTGGATTCTTCTTAGCATTAAAGAGTTCACCAAAATCATGCTTCAGCTTCTGATTCGTTTGCAATTCAAATACAATATCAAATAAAATACGTTCAGAGTTCTCTTTATCAAAACTATCTACGTTTATATACTTTCTTTTTCTAAAAGCTATAAGCCAAGTAAGAAAACCTTTTGCAATACTAGTCTTTGCAGATTCCCTAAACATTATCCAAGCAAGTTCACGGTATACATCGTCCATTAAATCCATTAAAGAATGGAACATTTGGAAATGAAAAGGTGCGAACTGATACTTAATATAATCCAAATAGTAATAAACAAAGAACAACGAAAAATCCCTACTACACAGGTATCTCCGTTGCTGCATTGTCCCGTTTAGGACTATCTGCATTGCTTCCCTGTTGAGTTGTAGGCTTCTTGGTTCCATTGAGTATAGAATCTAATTTTGCTTTTTCTTTCTGGTCTATTTCTTTTATATCAACGTGGTTTGTGTTTTCAGTCTTTTCAATATAATTATGCTTAGACAATATGAGTTTTGATATTGTCGGATTATATTCACCAGAAAGACCTTTGTTTACAAGGCTTTTACCCTGTAATGCTAATAAACGCTCAATAATGTGCCGAAACTCTTCTTTATCTTCATCTTCCATCCAATTATAAAGCGTTCTCCTTGGTGTATCTGTGTACACCGCAAGACCTTCTATGGTTGGAATTATTTCATCTTCATCTTTATAATAAACTAAATAATCCCTAGCTTTCATTAAAAATTCTGGGGTGTGGTCTGATGGTCTTCCACCATCATTTCCTTCTGCAAATTTATTTCCTTCTGGAGCTGCCATATTAGAATCTCCTATCTTTCCAGGTTATAGGATTTATTGTATACCCTAGGAAGAATATTATTACTAGTGCCCATATAAACAAATTAATATATGGATATGGTACTAATACAAATGTTTTAGCAAGGAAGTTAAGTATAAGTACAACCACTGAAAGTATTATCGCTTGTATAATCATAATCTTTGTTTCCTTCTCATACCAAGACTTATCTCGCCTTTAAGGCTTGATGTAACATGGTATTTAAAACATTTATCACATTTGTATGCTCTCATTGCCTTACCTCGATTCATTATCTTGCGTAAGGCTTTTCCAACTTTTTCTTTTGAGAATGGTATCTTTACGCATTCCATATTTTTAAAGGGTGGGGTGCATATCTTTGTTCAAACATAAGCCAGAAAGTTTTGTCACTCGGAAACAGAGTCATCATTGTCTTTCTGTTAAGAACGTTGTTACCACGGTGAATGTACGCACACATATATCCCGTGAATTAACCCACCCAATTAATCTACTTCTGAAATACTATACCTTTAATCGCCCACATTGCAGATTGTTCTAAATTGGTGATTGCAACTGAACGTTGTCTAGATTCTGGAAGAGTAAGAATATGCTCGTATA
>CAZLPZ010000030.1:0-21410 GCA_964561535.1 uncultured Pseudobdellovibrionaceae bacterium
CCCCGCTCATTGCCGATTTCCCCCGAACGGATGAATTATCGACAAAAAACATTAAATCCAACCCCGATGATCACATTGCTATTCAATTAATGGGTTTAATTGGCGGATCTATTCAGGAATATCAAAATTATAAAACCAAACGGGATAATGTTATTAAATCCCTGCAACAGGACATCTTAAATCAAATAAAAATGGGCAATCTCATCCCGTTTGGATTTAAAGAACCGCGCGATTTTTTAGATCTCCCTATTCAAATTCCCGGTGATTTATTATTTTCAGGTCAATTAAATTGGGAAAATGGCGAATTAAAATATAAGAATTACGAATTTTCAGGTGTGCGTTTATTGGCCGATTTAATGTCGGTTATAAATTCAAAAGCGATTTATGAAGAAAATCAATTTGAAGATATATCGGAAAATAGCGAAAATTCGGAAAATCCCCAAATCCCTAATTTTAAAAATTCAAATGCGTTAAATCAAAATAAGAAAACGAATTTAAAATTAACCCATAAAAATCATATTCCCAATAATTCGGAATTAAAAAAGCCAAAAAAACAACATTTTAGTGATTTAGACCCGGCATTGCATATTGATGAGAAAAAAGCCGCTGAATATTTGGGGATCTCGCATAAAACATTACAGGGCTATCGCGTCAAAGGCGGCGGGCCGGAATATATTAAAGTCGGCGCGCGGTCAGTACGTTATAAAATAGCGGATATTATTAAATGGGCCGAAAATCGGAAAAGAAAAAATTCGTCAGAATAGAATATTTTAATAAGATTTCTCAAATTATAAATTAGTATTATAGCGATAAAGATGCGTTTTGTGCCATTTCTTGAGTCGGCAAAATATCGGCACCACATTGATGGCTCATATCGGCACGCAAATGGTCCCATAAATGTTTAAGAGAAACACGAAAATTGTCGGGTGTTATAATAACGCTTGCGGGTTGTAATAATCTGCCGACGGTTGTTTCTCCATTGGCGGTCATAATTTTTGATTGTTGCCCAGCACGACTGGGTAATATTTTGGGTTGACGCCAAGATCCATCCTTTCCCTTCATGGCAATCACAGCATTCATACTGTGATCATCGCCACAACATGACATACCAAACAATAACGCAAAACCTACCGGGGTTGTATTCCCGCTGTCTACCCACAGTTGGTGGGGATATAGATTAGATATATTGCCATCTTTGTCTAAAGAATGCGATTGAAGGAGTAACGTTACACTGCTATCCAAATTGATGGGCGTATTGTTTTTTGCAACCTGCCAAGCCTGAACCAATAATCCATCGGGGGTGGTGGTGGTTGCGGGTGTATTTTGACCCGGACGGCAAATGGGGGTCAAGAATTGCCCCGCTTGGATAAAAGCCGAAAAGAGATCGGGGGTAAAAACACTCGTTTCTGGTTTAAACGCCAGTTGAAAAGCAGGTACGGTTTCGCGTGTGAAAGGAATGACAAATATTTCCGTTGGTTGCGCTGCCTTTGGTTTTTCTCTATTCAATAAACTTGTTAAAAACCCCATTTATAACTCCCTATTATTATGACTTTTCATTAGACGTATTTACGTCAAAATGCAAGAGAATTATGCGGCAACACCGGGGGCGTGTTGATGGCCCTTCGGTTTTTGGGATTGAGTTGTTGATTCTGAACCAAATGGGTCGTCGAAATCATCGGCGGTAACGGTCTTTAATTTATCGCCTGTGGTACCCATGGTGGTGGCCTTGACCCCATGGCCGTGACTTTCATCTTTACAATTTGGACCACATGCCGTTTTAAACTGTGCGCCAACGCTTTCTTTCATTTTCTTAAGAACGTCATGATAATCGACGGTTTTTATTATTGGCGCTTTTTCTTGAATTGATTCCTTTACAGCCTTAAATTCTTTATTTTCAACCGTATCGCATCCACAATTCTCTGTACCTGTTTTTGGGCAGACCTTCTTAAACACTTCCGATACACGCGGGGGTTCGGAAGGACCAGAGGGCGGAGAAATGGGCTGTAGGGGAATAGGGGGAGGTACCACATAATCCTGTGGAGGAATGACCCGATCACCACCCCCCCCGCCATACCCGGTGGGATGAGGGGGAGGTGCATCCGGAACGTTATCACGGACAACCGGGCCGAGGCCAGACGACGGCGCGGGCGAAGATGGTGGATTAACAAGTGAAATATGTTGTGGCTCGACCGATTGGTTATCAATTGTATTCGAGACGGGTATTGTGGGTGCCACCACTGGTCCTGCCGCTGGCAGCGACAGATTTTGTGTTGTCATCCCTGTTTTTAATTGTGTGACCACCTGGGCCAGGGCGGCCGTGATTGGGGGCACATTATCGGCGTTGACCGATTGGGCGGCAGGCGTGCCCGGTTGCATCAAGGTGGGCACAATGTCGGGCAACACCGCCGTCATTTGGCGAATATCGGCAATCATGGCCGGCGTGATAGGGCCTGTTTCGGATAACGCCGCAACGGCGCGATCAATCACAGCAATTTTTTCATCCATTCCGGTCGGTATCATCACGGCCTGGGCCATCATCACATCGTGCATTCGGGATAATGTGTTGGCCAAATTGTCCATATCGCGCACAGTTGAGGGGGGCACGTGCAGTTGATCCGATCGGATTTGGGCAATCGCGTTTTGAACACCGTCCATTTGCGAAAACAGGGCAGATTGCGCGGGCAACGGCGTTGTTTTAACCACATCTAACACGGCGTTCATTGCCGCGCGCGACGGCAGATCATTTTCGGACATCGGGGCCAAGGCCATGTTCGCGGTTGTAACGTCCCGCGTCATTTTTCCGCCCGTGGCCGCAACCACCTGGGCCAATACCGCATGCAATTGTTGGTGCAACGCCGGGGCCTGTTGAAGTGTCCCATTATTTTTTGATGACAAAGGGATATCGGCGGTCATCGGTAACAACGTCGCGAGTAGGGGCAGCGCGAACGCCTCACTGGTTTTTGAAAATAACGCCTGTGTCTGCGCCATGAACGCAGGCGGCAGGGGGATCATTTGCCCCAATATTTTGATATTTTCGGCAATGGCCGCGCCCAATTCTTGAATTTGTTGCATGATGCGGTCGGAGGTATTTGGCAATGATGCCAACCCAATCAACGATTGAAAATTAACTATTTGACCCGCAAAATCACGCATCGCCTCGGTAAATTGGAGCGTGATGTCGGGCGCATTCCCGATCATTTCGTTTAACGCCGCGATTAATGCCGCATTACCAGGGATGTCATCGGCAAGCGTTCGGATTAAATCGATTTCCAAGTCGCGAGCCGCATCTTGTTCCGGTTTGGTGCGTTTCGTGTCCATATTGGCGGCAATTTTACCGCGCATGGCGAAACCGCCCGTGGCATCCGGAATTAATAACCGCCGCGACATAGCAGCAGCCGCAGCGGCATCCGGCGCATTCATTTTTAATTCAAGGGCCAGACGCAAGTCGGGCGAAACCATTTTTTCGTCATTCGCGGCCGTATCGGGCACCACCAGATATTCAAAGGTTTTTTCATTGATTTGCATACGGCGGCTCATGTTGGCACCTTGGCTATATTCATGTTGATTTCAATTGATAAAAAACCGGTCCCTGTCGCCTGGGCGTAATCGGCCAGCCACCCGGACAAATGCGCAATTAATTTTTTCGCCGATGCGTGCAAATCGGACGGCAGGGTTGAAATTAATGATTGGTTGATCCCCAATGATAATTGAATAATATTCCCGGTCATCGCAAAGGTCGGAGTTTGCACCTCGGATTTTTGATAATAATTTAAAATATTTTCAACGGCATCCATCGTGCCTTGATCAAGGTCGCGGTCCCATGCGGGCACAGGCACACCATTTGGTGCCGGATCAATCCGTGCCGCAATCGTATTATAAAGCCTAAGAGTTGATGAGGTCATGGCACTAAACTCTCTTTTATCTCATTCACTTTATTAGACGCCAATCGTTTAAATTTTGATATTTTTTGGGATAAAAACGTTTCCGGTAAACAATCAATTTCACGAATATATTCAACAGGCGTTAAATTCTTGCCCGCCGGACTGTCTTTGGCCAACGTGCGGATCATGTCCTGTTGGGCGGGGGATAATTCGGCAAAATAACGATATTCGTCAACATAATTATGATGATTCAATAACGCCGTTCCCCCCATAACCACCGCGCATCCAACACCCGCGGCCCATTTTCTATTACGGCGTTCATTGAGCGAGGTTGAGGGGCGTAACTTTTCTGTGCCCCACCAAGCCACCATTGATAACCCGATCGGTACGGCGTAACTGGCAGCTTGTAAAGCGGGTATCCAAGTGGCACCGCCACCCGCCGCCGATAATAGGCCAGTACCAAAAATATTCACCATGCATCCCAAATGCGACGCACCACCGGCGGCACAGGTACAAAAAACATTGGTCAATTGATTTTTTATGCGTGGCCATGTGTGTTCGGTATTTCGCCATTTTTCGGCCCGCGCGGCGGCGCGTGCCGATTGTGAGGCGGCGTTAGATCTTGAAAATGCAGTGTCGTTATTCATGGTGATATGAGTTATTCATGGTGATATGAGTTATTCATGGTGATATGATAGGTATAGCATTTTTAAGTTGAAAGAAAATACCGGTATCGGCGCCTTGAATCAACGTCATTTGGCCTTGATATGTCACCAGATCATCTGCCCATTTAGTTGGTTTTTCCGCAAACACTTCGATGATTTCATTGGGTTCACCAGGCGGGCAGAAAAAACATGTGGGCGTGCGTTTGGATAATAAAAAGTGCGTAAATTTTTCGGTGCTTTCGAGCGGTAATATAAATCCACTGATCTTGATTGTTTGGCCTGTTAATTCTTGAACGTTATCTGGAAAAATCGCTGTATAAGTCGCGGTTTTCTCATTCATGGTCACCATTGTTTTAGAAAGTGTATCCCACAACGCATCTTTGGCCATCGGTAATGTATCTTGGGCCTGACGTTCTGTGGTGGGTTGACCGCCTGGTTGATCTCCGGTCGGAAGTTCATAATTGGAGGTCAGGGTTTTATCGATTTTTTCAACCGTAAAACCCGGCAACGTTAAAAACGCCAACGCAACAATTGCAATATGTTGAATTCTGCTCACGATTGCCCCAATGTTTTGATGATATTCATCCGGTACGCCTTGATGCCCGGAATGATCCCGGACAGGATGCATAACCCCAAGGTCGCAAAAATAATTGAAAATTCCGGGGTACCGAAAATGGATGCGGATTCAAGCCGAATATGTTTCGTTGCCTGTATCCACAGGCCGGCCATATACAAAAAAATCTGACTAAGGAGAATACCCAAAATTGATCCGACGATCCCCAGAGTTAAAACTTCGGTTAATATAAACCCAACAATACGCCCGCGTGTGGCACCCAAGGACCGCATCAGGGCGATATCGTACCGACGTTCATTCACCGCATTATATAACGTGATGAACAATCCAAACGCCGCAAAGCCGATTAATAAAACCCCAAATGCCGACAGAATATCGCTACCCGTTCCCATTAATTTATTCAGGCGGGCCATTTCAAATGCGGGACTTGCCGCCTGCATCGAACTGCTGCTGTTAATCAAACGGGGAAGTTGTGCCGCGGCGAGAGGTGATTTATACGTGATCAACAACGCCGTAATCTCGCGCGTGCCATCTTGATGATTAGCGTCTTCACCGTCGTGATGAGGACCTGATTCAGGCGCGTCATGATCTATTGCATGGTCATGAGGAGCGGCTTCATCATGGTGATGTTCATTTTTCTCGGCGCCTTTGACAACATCATCATGATGATGTTCTTCATGCACATGCCAAACACTGTCAACGGACGTTAAAACCAGACGGTCAATCACGCCGCCTGTTGGTTTCAAAATCCCAACAATCGTATAGGGCTTATCCGTGTGTAAATCGTCACTGCCCCCCAACCCATGCGCACCAACAATTTTATCACCAAGTTTCAAGGCGTGTTTCTTGGCCACATCGCTGCCCAATACAACCTGCATGACGCCCGCGAACAAACCGCCTTGAACCAGTTCACCTTTGTAATGCGCGATAAAATCGGAGGTCGTCCCAACAATGCGAAAGCCGTTATAATTATCGCCCAAGGCCACAGGAACGGCAAATTTCACCATGGGATTCGATTTCAACTGATTGGCAGCTGCCAGGGGAATATTGCCCGTTGGGATATCCATGTGAAAGACATTCGCCAAAATAATTTGCAACGGCGATCCTTTGCCGCTTACGACCAGGTCAATACCTTGTAGATCCTTAGCAAAACGTTTGTCGATTTGATCGTTCAAATGGATCAAGGTTAAGATGACGGCAATCCCCATCGCCAATAAAAGAATATTGAATATCGCCGAGAGCGGTTTAAATTTTATATTCGCCCCGATCAGGCGACGTAAAGATAATGTTGTCATGCGGCGCCTCTCATCTCTAAAATCTGGTCAAATGCGTTTTGAATACGGTCATCATGGCTAGATACCAATAGGGTCGCCCCCGTTTCCGTCGAAAGCGATTTAAGCAATGCGATGACGTTCAGCGCGGATGTATTATCAAGGCTGGAAGTGGGTTCATCCGCCAACAGCAACGCGGGTTTATGTAGGAGCGCCCGGGCAATGGCCACACGCTGTGCTTGACCTTGGGATATGTCGGATGTCGGACGGTTGGCCAGATCGGCAATGCCCAAACGCGCCAGTAATTCGCGGGCATACGTCACGTTTTGATCCCGTTTATTCATAAACGCCCCCAGCAAAATATTTTCAAGAACGGTCAGCGATTTGACAAGGTGCAGGGTCTGAAAAACAATACCCATCTTGTCGCCCCGAAAACGATCGCGCTCGCCCTCGGTCAACTTGTAAATATCGGTTCCGGCGACGGAAACCGTACCGCCTTGCACCTGCCCAAATCCCGCAATTGCATAAAACAATGTAGTTTTCCCCGACCCACTTATCCCACGGATCAGACATTTTTTGCCTTGCTCGACGTTAAAGGCCGCAAGATCGACGACGGTCTTACCGTTATATCCGGCTTTCAGGTTATTTATTCTAAGCATTTTTTGAATTTTCTGATGTATGTTATTTTAATTTTTTCATTTGAACGATTATTTAGACTCTTTTAATTAGACAAAAAATTATAATTGGCAGTCGCGGCACGCGCCCTGCAGTTCCAAAACCTGACGCTCGATTTTAAATCCCTGCTGTGTTGCATCGGCGTTCAGTCTCTTGCTTACACTATGATGTGCCAACTCATCAGCAGAACCGCATGAACGACAGACCAGATACACATGTTCATGATGATGCCTTTGGTGTATGCAGGCCATGAATGCATTCAAGCTCTCAATTTTTACAACAAGTCCCAGCGTGCAGAGGGCATCAAGTGACCGATAAATACTTGCAGGCTTGATATCCTTTTTTTGTTTTTTAGAAATCTGATCAATCAGGTGATAAGCCGTTACGGGCTTATCCTGATCCAAAATACATGAGAACACAGCCTCCCGCATCTCGGTCCAACGATGGCCTTGTTCTTTTGACAGTTCTTCTGCTTCTTTAATCGATTTTTTCTGATTTAGTTTATGCTTGACCATTGCTTATCTCTATGTCCATAAGAAGTGTTATAGTGTAACATTTATGAACTGGCAATAGTTTATAGATTTATTGATAATATTTGGATGGATTACTTAATTGTAAATTAGGAATAGAATATTATTAAGTAATTTTTAAATGTGGTCAGAATTATAACTTATAGCTTAATTTTTATACTATTTCGCTTTGAGATGTGAACAACCGATTTTTGAACGGCATCATTCGTGATGATTTCCTGAACATACGCGGCCCATTGATCGAGTGCTTTACGCATTTCATCCGCATATTCATAGCGATTATAAATCGCGGCAACACCACGGATCGTGCCGGATGAATGGTTTAAAACCTTCTCGATAATATGTGGCGCGATACCCAACCGCGCCATGCCACTGGCGCAGGTACGGCGCAGGTCATGCAACGTCCACGGGGTTATCGATGTTTCAGAATCCTTGGCCCGTTCTTTTTTCATCTTTGAATCTAACAATCTTTTGGATCTTGAAAAATTTTCAAATGGGCGATCACCTGAACTGGTAAAAATATAGTCACCGAGTTTTGGGGTACTTTCCAAGATCTTAACCGCTAAATCCGATAATGGCACACGATGCGCACGGTCAGATTTGGTTTGTTCACGGGGCATCGTCCATATTTTCTCATGTCCGTCATAATCTTGCCACTGCATGGCCGCAACTTCGCCGCGTCGTTGCCCGGTCAAAATTAAGAACCGTACCAACGGGCCGAAGGGATAATTGGTATTCTCGCATGCTTGCCAGATCTCTTTGATCTCATAATCGGCCAAAACCCGTTCGCGGGATTTTTCTTGTGTGGGTTTGGACAATTTGTAAACAGGCGAATGTTCGATCAAATTTCGTTCAATGCACCAATTAAAAAATCGGCTAAGGCGGGTGAGGGTACGGTTGGCCATCACTCCCGCGCCGCGTTCGGTCACATTATCAATAATTCTTAGAATATCGTCTTTCTTGACTTCATCGATTGGTTTTTTACCGATGACAGGCAACACGTCCTTTTCAAAAATGCGCTTCACCTCATCATAGTGGCGGTCACTGGTCGATGCCATTTTTTTAAAAAATTCTTTCGCGGCCTTGTTCACATTCCATTCGTGCTTCTTTTTGGCGGCGCGGCGGGTGAGAAGGGGGTCTTTGCCGTCAGCGACCTCACCCATTTTTTTCTGGGCCAGAAGGCGGGCCTGTTCAAGGGTGATATTGCCATATTGTCCGATGGTAAAAAGTCGCTTGGTACCGCTTTGGCGATAGGATAGGACAAAGGACTTTTTTCCGCTGGGGTACACCCGAACCCCAAAACCGGAAATTTCATCATCCCAATGGACATCCCGCGCGCCCATGGTCGCGTTATAGATCAGGCTGTCAATGAATCGTTTGGTGACTTTCATACCCTATCAAACACCGAAAAAAGCAGAAGGTCAATTCAAAAAGTCACCAATAAGTCACCAACAAAATAAGGAATTAGGAGTATTATAAAAATATAATTAAATATTTTAAATCGTATTTAATTAATTAAAACAATTAGATAAAGAACTTAAAAAAATTCCGTAGTAGATCATCAAACTGCTTTGGGAGCAGAGGGTCGGAGGTTCGAATCCTCTCGCCCCGACCATATAAATCAATGATTTTGGTGATATCTTTCAAAATATTGATTTTAAAAGTCACCCTATATTACCATTCTTATGAAATAAGAAAAATTTATGGAACGAAATTGACGCTGGGGCGTTCGACGATAGACCGCATATCCATCCCCTCTCTTTTTTTGTTAGAATGATCCATGTTCAGAATTTTTCGTCGGCGACCTTTCTTATTATCTTGTGCTTTTATGGTGGGGATATTTTATGGGGGTGACTCTGTTTTTGCGGCAGAACCCCCATCTGACATATATAAAGCGATTGGTGGGGTTGTCTTACATGATCGCGGTCCGTTAAGTGACGCGCATGAACATGGGGTCGATGTGAATGCCGAAGTTCAATTTAAATCACCTGATTGGCGGATGTGGCGCATGATAGGGTCGCCGTACCCGACGGTGGGGATTACCCCAAATTTTAATGGAGAGACAAGCGCAGCTTATGCCGGATTAACCTATGAAATTGATTTAGGGAATGAAACAGTGGCGCGTTATCTGGACGGCTTCAATCAGAATATGTTTTTAAGCCTAGGGATTGGTGCCGCCGGGCATAACGGCCCGTTGCATAAAGACCCGGTGGGTTGTCGCGATGATAGTGATTGTGGTTTTGGCCATCGCGTGATTGCTCATTTATCGATGGAATTGGGATACAAATTAACGGCGCAGGACGGTATCGGTATTTTCATCGATCATATGTCCCATCGATATGTGTTGCCCGGCGAAAACGAAGGCGTGGATCATATAGGTATTCGTTATTATTTTCATCCCTGGTAATCAGATTTTTGTCATGATTATTTAAGACAATAAAATCAGGAACTTTTTTCCCCTTTTAAGCATTAGCCTTATGTTCACGAACAAAAAAAGGAGATGAACAATGGCAATCTTACAAAACTATACGAATGATCGTAATGCTGACTCTAAAAAATTTCAACAAGGTACGAATGATGCCGTTGATGGTGTTAAAACCATGATGGGCAGCGGCGCAGCGATGGCGGCTCATATCCGTGATGATGCATCGGACATGGCCCATGGAGCGATCTCGGATGTTAAATCTTTCGTTGGTCCTTATGTTTCCGGATTTGAAAAAGAAGTTAAAACATATCCTGTGCAAAGCGTTGCGATTGCGTTTGGTGTCGGGGCATTGCTCAGTTTCCTATTCAGTCGTGGATAACATATAATGTCGATGACACTTAATGCGATCGAGTCTTTGATTAAAGGTCAGCTTCTATCTGCGAGGCCTATCATGAGATCTCAAACACAACTCGTCCAGGGTTTCATCACCCTGGCCGTTTTGTTTTTCTTTTTAAGCATCGGGTTTATTTTATATGGTGTTTATACAGGATTGTCGGTGCGATATAGCGTCGAAATAACGTCGATGATTATGGGGTTGATTTTAGGGGTTATCGCCGCGATGATCAGTCTTATGGTCTATCTTTTGAGCGCCTATCGCCGTAAATATATGCGCCACTTGCATCGGAAAATGCCCCAAAAGATCCATGATACTCTGTTGTCATTGGATGATGAATTGGGCGGCGTTATACGGGATTACCCAAAAACAGCTGTTTTAATAGCAAGTATTGCCGGTTTTGTGGCGGAAAGTAGATTATAGAAAATAGAGCCTGAATAGAAATTATATTTCGCTTTATAGACACAAAGCATATATAGTTCGGTTCTATAGAAATTTTTGAAGCAACCCTCAATATTGGCTTACCGTGTGTCTTTAGCAAAAAAGAAAAATATTATTCTCGTCGTTGATCGAGAACCTCAAACATTCAAAATCATGAATTTGGTTTTGGATGATCTTGATTTTCAGGTGGTTGAATGCACATCTGGCAAGCAAGCCATCCAGCTTTGTGCTTCCTTAAAACCAGATATTGTCCTACTCGATCTTTACATGCCCGATATGCCGGGGTCAGATGTGATTAAATTCATTCGTGAATGGTCCCAAGTCCCCGTGATTATTGTGTCATCGCACGAAACAAACGCGGATGTGGTCGAGGGGTTGAATATGGGGGCGGATGATTACGTGATCAAACCATTTAACACTGACATTTTGCGGGCACGCATCAATGCGTCGTTGCGCAAATCAGCGGTTTATGAAATGGGCGATTCAGAATTATTGAATGGGCCTTTGTGTATTAATCTAGTTCAACATCAGGTGTTCTTGGATGACACCTTGATATCCTTTACACCCAAAGAATATGATTTGTTGCAATATTTTATGGTCCACCGGGGTAAAATGTTGCCGCATCGTGATATTTTGCGTAAAGTCTGGGGCCCTGCGCACAGCGAAGACACACAATATCTACGGGTTTTTGTTGGCCAAATCCGCGAGAAAATTGAAATCCATCCGGCTATTCCCGTTATCATTACCACCGAACTGGGGATTGGATACCGGATGGAATTACTTCCCGAACGTGAACAAGGTTTTCTTGTATCATCGAAATAACGTGATGGCATTATGCCGCGCGGCGGCAAATATCACCCAGAACGCGACCACATAAGGTGTGGTTGCTGTGGGACGCCAAATCCCCCAAAGATACAATCCCAACCAATCTTTTTTCAGCACTTAATACAGGTAACCGTCGAATTTTATTTTCGCTCATATTCCGTGCTACATCATCGGCCTTGTCTGTTTCAAAACAATATAGAATTTCAGGGCTCATGATCGATCCCACGGTTGTAGATACGGGGTCATGTTCTTTCGCGACACACCGGATGGCCAGATCGCGGTCGGTGATCATGCCAACCAGGCGGTCGTCTTTGACAACGATGATGGACCCACAATCCCGTTGCAGCATCTTTTTTGCGACCTCATGGATTGGGGTTTCGGGGGTAACCGTTTCAACGTTTTTGCTCATGACATCTTTAATCAACATGGGATATTCCTTTTATAATCTGTAATTAAATTAATGACTTAAACCGATCTATGTTTGTTTAGGAGGTGTTGCGCCATATATGCAGGAATGTATGGAAGTTCTGTATCATCCATATCGCTATCGGTCATTTTGGTCGTATACCGTTTGGTAAAAGTGATGGGACGCGGCTCATTCATCAGAAGTTCGAGGTGCTGACGCGCCCGTGCTAAACGAGAGCGTACGGTGCCAATTGGAATATTTATTTTTTCTGCGACATCTTGATACGACCATCCATCCAAGCAGATCAGCTGAATAATTTCACGATGATCTTTTTTTAGTTTTTGGAGGTATTCGTATAAACGTTTTATATCCAGATTAATTTCCTGATCTGGGCTTACGGATTGGTTGGCAATAATATTTTCTGAATCAAAGCTATTTTCAAATTTTGTGCGACGACGATAGTCCGTGATAAAAATGTTGAACATGATTTTTGACGTCCATCCGAATAAATTTGTACCGTCTTCGAAATGATCTGATTTTTCCAAAGCACGCAAGCAGGTCGCTTGTACAAGGTCATCACGATCGGGGTTGTTTTTGGTAAGGCGTAATGCAAAGCGTTCGAGTTTTGTCATTTCATTGACGAGGGCTGATTGAATAAACATTTTATGCTCCTTAGTGTTCTTGTCTTTCTGACAGGATCAACATAGGAATGGCGGCATATGGATGCGATGCCTCTTTAGGGCTGGGGTATAATATTTGTATAAGGATGAGGGCTTGATATACAATAATTATTGCCCCACGCATTTACGTGGGGCAATGGGGTTCATTCAAAGGATGAAATTCAGTTATATATAGTGTTTAATCGAATATCGATCGTATCGAAATGAACGGCATCTTTCTCGATATGATCAATCAATCCCTTTAAATCCGAAAGAAATATATTCAATCCTGAATCACGAAGATCTTTATTTTCGTTACTAAAATTTGTATCGATGATCAGGGTATTCCCCCAAAAATCTTTCTTATAGTAGGCCGAGCTGACGAGAGGATGGGAGATGCCATCAATTTTTGTTGTTGTACTGAACATGGTATTTCCTTTGAGGTGTGTATGATGTTACCGACGATAATCTAATGAATATAATGTTGGTTTTGTTCCTTTATAAATTTTATCAGACATAAAAAAAAGAGCCCCTGATAATTTCGATCAGGGGCTCTTTAAATTTCATAAAGTTTACGCGGCGTGCGTTTCTTTTTCTACATTTTTTGGGTTATTATTCATAGATGAATTTGAGGTTTCTTTTTTTAATTCTAAGATTTGTTTTTCAGCATCAGCTTTTTCAACATGGCAGAGGTTTTTCAATTTCATGAAAAATTGGTCCGGTTGCGTTGTATATAATTTCACATCATCATCAGATAACTTTGACCATGTTGATTTAATTCTTTTATTGAGCATATCGGCTTGGTTCGACGCCGCACCTTTATGATCCATCGAGGGGGCTGTTTTGTTTTGTGTCATATCAGTCATGTTAAATCTCCTGTAAACGAGGTGTGGGTATCAATTCTGCACATGCAGGTAGCGTTCTAAAGAACTTATTTTAAGAAATCGATTTGAACACGGCGATTTTCTCTTAATTTTATATTGTCTTGTGTTTCGACGGCCTGGTAATCTTCGCCATAAAAATTTTCATCAATAATTTGGTTCTCAATACCGTGGCTTTGAAGAAGATGAGAGATCATTTCAGCACGACGTTCGGACAGAGACGCATTATATTTTTTTGTTCCAACGCTATCTGTAAAGCCACTGACCGTGACAAGGCGAGGTTGATATATAAGAATATCCTTTGCGACTTGATCCAATATGGTGTCTGCCATTCGATCTAATTTTATGCTGTCAAAATCAAAATTAATTTGATACGTGGCCAGTGACTTCTCACGTATGGGGGGAGAAGAGCGAGGATAAGATTGCTCAATATAACGATACATTATGGTACAACCATCCCGATAAAATCCGATCGGCGGGTCGCGGTAATTTTGACAAGGTTCACGAACTTCGTTAGCCGTATAAAACTGTAAACTTGATTTTTGTGCAGGCGTTAATAATCCCATATATGCCGGAACATATCCCATCTTTTTATATGATAAATCTGAATCTTCCGCCTGTGCAGATGATAGGGCTCCAAATATGGTCATCGAAACAGATGCCATGAGGATGTATTTTTTAATCAACATCGCGAATACCTTTCCGTAAATTCTGATAATGCCAATGTGGCATGTACAAAGAATAACGTCTGTAATAGATAAAAGTTCCAAAATTTAAGAGGGAACTTTTATCTCCGCGTATCGTTGGCTTGGGTATAGATATTTGGACCACATAGAATAAGGAGAATAAAATGTTAAGATTAGCGATTGAATTTTTAATAGTTGCTCTTATTGCTGGACTTCTAGGGTTTGGGAATTTGGCAAATATGTCAGTCGGCATTGCGCAGATCATATTTTTTGTATTCTTGGTTCTGTTTCTTATTGCGGCGGTTGTACACGCTATGACAGGCCGCTATCCACCTGCGTAATCTTATACTCATGGAACTTATTTCCTTTAAGAGCGTTGGATTTTATAACAGTCATATTTAAAAGAAAGAAATATACTATGCGATTTATAATTTATAATTTTATCCTTATCACACTTCTTACGATTTCTCTGACGGCATGTGAAACAATGGAAGGCGCAGGGCGCGATATTGAAGGCGCCGGTGAATCTATCCAGAAATCAGCACAATAAGAGTTTAGATTTTACATTAACAAAGAATTTATGGAGTTTATGATGATCGATTTTAAAACACTCTCTGCCGTATCTATTGTTGCCTTAATGGCGCCTTTATCAACGTTTGCAACAGAAATGCCAGCAACGGCTGTTTCTGGAAAGCCTACGGTACCCTCAGAAGAGGTGCGTAAGGAAAATAATGTGGGACAAAATATTTTAAAAACAATTAAAGTATTTTTTTCAGGATTCAATGAAAATCAAAGTCTTGAGCCAATTCTAATTCGTCAAAACATGACAGCGCATGGCTTGCTTGGTGAGTCCGTGATGAATCAAAAAAATGAAAAGATTGCTGTCGTGAATGATATTATTCTTGATAAAATGGGGAACGCGGTTTTAGTTGTTCTTTCCGATAAAGGGTTTCTTGGGATCGGTAATAAACTCGCGGCTTTTGATTATAAAAATGTAATCAGTCAAGATAAAGATGGCGATGTAACCATGACATTAACCCAAGGTATGATTGATCGTGCATCTGATTTTTCCTATGATCGTAAAGACTGGGCAAAAGCAAAAATTATACCAACCGATAGTATGAGTACGAACGTACTTTTACGGGGAAGTTTGTATGACAATATGGGCCATACGTTGGCAAATATAGAGAATATATATTTTAGATCAGGTGAGGCCAGTCAAGTGATTGTGGGATTTAATAAGACCTTAGGTATGGGCGGAAATTTGGCAACACTGGATTTTAAAGATCTTGAAATTGTTAGACGTGAGGGGCAAGTTAACTTTAAGTTATCGGCAAAACAGACAGATTTATTCAAAAAATTTGAAAAATCTGTATCGAATTAATTTCATTCAATATAATTTAATTTTTTTAAAGGAGGAATCTATTATGATTTCATCAATGACGATCGCACATGATAATCAAAAATCATTACACGCAACAAAATATTTGCAGAATGTGTTAGCAGATACTTATGGCGTATATTTTGCAACACATAATTATCATTGGAATGTAGAAGGACCACAATTTGGAGATCTCCATAATCTTTTTGGCGCACAATATAATGAACTCTTTCTATCCATTGATGCGATTGCCGAACGTATTCGTGCTTTAGGCGCCTATGCATTGCCGGCCGAAGGGGAAAATCTAACACATCTTTTGTCAACAACATCGAATGCATTAAATAAAGAAAATGATTCATCCGGACGCGCACGACGCATGGTTCATAATTTAATTGATTTGAATGCTTCTGTCCTTCAAACATGTCAAACAGCAAAAGAGAATGCACGTTTATTGAATGATGATGAGACAGAGAATTTATTGGTCGAGCGAATTACAGCACATCAGAAATCAATATGGATGTTACGCAGTATTTTGGCATAAGAGATTTTGTATTCTCATTCGTATTTTTAAAATAAATTTTTAGGGGTGATATTTTATGACAGATATAACTGTCGATTCAACTTTTCATAGTATTCGCCGAGATGGAGATTATGAGATAAGGTCTTATTATCCACGGATTTTGGCCGAGGTTAGTACAACAGGGCGACGAAAGGAGGCAATTTCGAAAGGATTTCGAATTCTTTTCTCGTATATTTCGGGCTGTAATTCTGGTAAGAAAAAAATTGAAATGACAGCCCCAGTATTACAAGAACAGACTACGGTTCGTGACGTTTGGAAAACAGGTTTTATTATGCCTTTGCGAATGACAGGCGGGACAACTTATCGGCCAGATGATGTGAATATTCAACTTATCACTTCTCCGACGCGTCAAATGTCTGTTATGCGATTTTCAGGTCTTGCAGGAGAGGCGTCGTTGAAACGGCATGAAAAATTTTTAGATTTGTGGTTGAAAAAAAATGATATTGTTCCCATTGGGCGTCCAATTTATGCGTTCTATAATCCGCCTTGGACGTTGCCATTTTTCAGACGAAACGAAATTATGAAAGAGGTGATTTTATAAAGAATTATTCCGAGAAATTTTTTGGTCATACTCGCCAATATCCGGGAAATGATTTTTAATTAATGCTTCAATGGCATGAAACATTGTAAACATACGGTCTTCAGATATCGGACTTTCAACAACGATCACAATTTCTGGTTTATTGCTTGATGCACGGAACAAGCCCCAAGTCCCATCGGTAACTGTAACGCGGACGCCGTTGGTTGTATTGATAGAAATAATTTTTTGTCCTGCCAAAACGGCGCCTGTATCTGCCATGCCTTGGATTAACGCCGTCATTTCTGCTGTCAGGATATATTTTTGGTCATCGGCGCACGTCCGGTGCATCGTGGGGGATAGCCATGTTTGTGGTAAATCGGAATAGAGTTCGGCGAGCGTTGGCTCCTCCGCTGCATCAAGAATACGGCATATTTGAAGTGCCGAAAATAATCCGTCATCATATCCCCGGCCAAGGGGTGGCCCAAAAAAGAAATGGCCTGATTTTTCAAATGCGGCCACTGCGCCCGTTTCATTCAATCGATGTTTCATATAGGCATGGCCCGTGATCCAATATTCTGTTACGACATTGCGTTCACGCAACACCGGGTCAGTCGCATATAAACCGGATGATTTCATATCGGCAATAAACCGGCGTGCGTTGCCTCCTGTTGAAGATGACAGAAACCGGGCTAACATAACGCCCATCTTGTCGGCATAAATTTCGGCGCCTTGGTGATCGACCACGCCGCACCGGTCACCATCGCCGTCAAACCCAAACCCAATATCCGCCCCGGCCGCGCGTACAGTGGCGCCCAAATCATGAAGCATTTTTATATCTTCAGGGTTTGGATTATAATGGGGGAACTGATAATCGAGGCTGCAGTGATGTTCGATTACCTCACATCCAACGCGGCGGAATAATTCGGGGGCATATGCCCCGGCTGTACCGTTACCGCATGCAACTACGACTTTTAATTTGCGTTTAAATCTCCCCCCCACTGAATCTGTCAGATCGGTAATATATCGTTCTTTGGTATCGTCAACCGATTCATACCCACCCCCGGGGCTTTCGGTAAATTGTCCCGCCGCCACGCGGCCTCGTAAATCGGCCATGTCTTTCGGGCCAAACGTTAACGGACGGTGCAGGCCCATTTTAACTCCTGTCCAACCGTTTTCATTATGACTGGCGGTTACCATGGCCACACCGGGCGCGTCATATTCAAATTGGGCAAAGTAGGCGACGGGTGACAGGGCAAGTCCAATATCCACGACCTGCACCCCGGCGGCGATTAACCCTAATGCCAAAGCATGCTTTACTTCTGCGGAATATTCGCGGTAATCATGCCCGACAATCATCCGGACGCCCCTGCCGTGACGCTCGACCGCCAGGGTCCCTAAACACTGACCTAACCGTATGAATCCCCGCGGATTGATCTGGGTTGGATACAGCCACCGGGCGTCATATTCCCGAAACCCCGAGGGGTGGATTAAAATATCCCGTTCAAATGATTCGGAATTGGGGCGTATGGCATCGGAGCGCATATCAGATCCTTTTTAAAAAGGGAAAAACAAGATAAAAATCAGGAAAAGGCCTTTTATCAACCTAATCGAAACCTCTTGACGAAACAAGCTGATATGATTATGGTTCCCCGCACATTCGCTTTTAATCAGGCGGGTGGAGGCTTTTTTTAAATGGCCACGTTTTCTTGAATGACTGTGTAGCTCAGCCGGTAGAGCACGAGACTTTTAATCTTGTGGTCGTGGGTTCGATCCCCACCGCAGTCACCATTTTCCCTTATTTAAAGAACTTTAATAGCCTATAGAGCGATGTCATCCCCGTAAATGCGGGGATTCAGAGTTTTTATTTGAGGGGATTGCCGATTTCATAGGGATGAAACTATTCTACTATTTATTGAAAATAAGGGGGCACGACAGGGCCGGCGCGCGTCTGCGCGCACTAAAAAAAGTAAAAACAGGAAAGATATGAAATCAAAGAAACAAATGGTGGGCACGACAGGGATTGAACCTGTGACCCCGCCCGTGTGAAGGGCGTGCTCTCCCGCTGAGCTACGTGCCCGAGGGGCTGAAATAAATCCACCCAACGCAGGGCGCATTTTTATCGGAAGGCCGCATAAGATGCAAGGGGGAATAAAAAAGATGAAATAGCTTGACACTTGATATAGGAATATATATATTCCTATATCAAGAACTTCTTTTTAAAAGATTTTGACGAGAAAGGTGGCTGAATATCAATAAACTGAAAGGGTAAAAAACATGAATATACATAATATAACATCTCAAACATGTTATTTTTACATGGTTTACATGGAATGTATCATCCGAGCCTATTCAGATGTAACAATCTCTTCCGCGGCTCTGTAGGGCAATGTTAAGGCCTCGGCCACCGCCTTATGCGTAATATGACCGTTTGCGACGTTCAGGCCTGCCAGAAATCCTGGATCATCCCTTAATGCCGTGCGCCACCCTTTATTGGCGAGTTTAAGAGCATAGGGAAGAACGGCGTTATTCAAGGCCAAAGCGGACGTTAACGGGACAGCCCCTGGCATATTTGCGACGCAGTAATGGACAATACCATCTATGACGTAAGTGGGGTCGGCGTGCGTGGTCGGTCGCGATGTTTCAAAACACCCGCCCTGGTCAATGGCAATGTCAACTAAAACGGCCCCTGGACGCATCGTTTTTAATTGCAGGCGGGTGACCAACCTCGGGGCGGCCGCGCCGGGCAATAACACCGCCCCAATCACACCGTCGACTTCGGTTAATAATCGTGCAATCAGATCGTCCGAAGAGGTTTCAATCAACACACGGTCACCATAGATTGCAAACTCGGTTCGTAACGTGTCGATGCGGTCGGGGTTTCGTTCTAAAATCGTGACTCTCGCTTGCATTCCGGCAGCAATATGGGCGGCATTTGTTCCCGCAACCCCGCCACCCAATACCAGGATATAGGCGGGAGCAACGCCAGTCACCCCACCCATTAATCGGCCCATACCGCCTTTGTGCTTCATCAAATGTTCGGCGATGACCTGGGCCGATAACCGTCCCGCAACTTCTGACATCGGGGTCAATAACGGCAACGATCGTCCATCTGTGCCCACCACAGTTTCATACGCGATCGCAATGCATTTTGATTTAATTAAACCGGAGGCTTGTTCGGGGTCCGGCGCGAGATGTAAATAGGTAAATAATACTTGATCGGGGTGTAATTGTTCATATTCGGCCCGTTGGGGTTCCTTGACCTTAATAATTAAATCCGCAGATTTAAAAATTTGTCCGGCGTTTTGGGCAATGGTCGCGCCGGCCGCGCGGTACGCGTCATCGGGGAATCCAATGCCAGATCCTGCATTTGTTTCAACCATAACGGAATGGCCCGATGACACCAGTGCCCGAACTGAATCCGGAACCAGTCCAACGCGATGTTCTTGGGGTTTAATTTCTTTGGGACAACCGATACGCATAAGGTAAGTTTATCAGTTGGATCGTTAACAAACCATAAGCACTGCACAATTAATGATTGGACTAACTTTAAAAATCGACAATTGCGTCAGACGTTAAAATATTTTAGGGTGTTCCAATAAATTTATCTTTACAGAAAATGTTTTTAAAATGGAAAATTCCCTTCGGACACGATTAACAGATGATCTTAAAACCGCCATGAAGGCGGGTGAAAAAATGCGGGTCGATGCGGTCCGTTTGATTATTGCCAAGATGAAAGAAGCCGATGTGAATGCGCGTGCTGCGGGGAAAGATATTGCCCAGGATGCCGATTTATTGCCGATGTTGCAAACGATGGTCAAGCAACGCAATGAAAGTGCCAAGATTTTTCGGGATAACGCGCGGGTCGATTTGGCCGTGAAAGAAGAATCCGAAATCGCGATTATCCAAACCTATTTGCCGGCACAACTCTCCGACGACGCGGTCGCGGCGGCGATTGGCGCAATCATTGCGGAACTCGCGGCCGCGGGCCCCAAAGATATGGGCCGTGTGATGGCTGTTGTGAAAGAACGTTTAACCGGGCAATGCGACATGGGCAAGGTGTCGGGTGTTGTGAAGGCGAAATTGGGGTAATTGGTGAGGTCTGTTCTCCCCCTTTCAGGGGGAGGATTATGTTGATTACATCTTCATCTTCCTTGGATCAAACGCATCCCGCACCGCCTCACCAATAAAGGTGAGGAGGGTCAGTAAAGTGGCAAGCACAATAAACGCCGTAAATCCTAACCACGGGGCGGAGAGGTTGTTTTTCCCTTGCGCCAACAATTCCCCTAAACTGGGCGATCCGGGGGGCAGACCCAGGCCCAGGAAATCCAGCGATGTAAGGGCCGTAATCGACCCCGACAAGACAAACGGAAGCATCGACAATGTGGCCACAACGGCGTTCGGCAGCACGTGCCGCCACATGATCACGGGGGTGGACACGCCCAAGGCTTTCGCCGCCCGCACATAATCGAAATTCCGCGCGCGTAAAAATTCGGCGCGCACCACATCGACCAACGACACCCACGAAAACGCCAACAAGATAATCAATAATGTCCAAAACCCCGGCACAAACATGGCCGAGAAAATGATCAGGATATACAGGGATGGCAACGACCCCC
>CAZLPZ010000031.1:0-21015 GCA_964561535.1 uncultured Pseudobdellovibrionaceae bacterium
CCTAAACACAGGAATATAGTCAAGGAATAAATGCGGTAATATTGTTGCGTATTTTTCTTTTTTGAGTGAAAACGTATTTTCCGATAATATTTTTTATAAGTTGATTTCCAGAAGAAATAATGAGATAAGTTAAGGCAGAAAATAACGGAGGAAACTATGAAATTCAAACGTGCCTTATTCGTAGTAAATGCTTTTACAGAAGCATCAAATAAAGATGAACAAGCTATGAATGAGGACATTCTGGCCACTGCGTTTCGTCAGACGCGTGATAGGAAACAAAATGGACATGTTTTGTTTGAACATAATGGGCAAAAATTGCGTGTTGATATGAAGAAAAAATTGCGTGTTAATCGTGTTAATGCGATGCAAGCTATGCGACGACATGGGGCGAGAATAGGTTACACTTTCAATGTTCGGCATGTTACAGCAGATACGAAATTGGACATTTAGAAATTGTGATTGAGACTTTTTTTTAAGTTAAAGGCGATCACCCCCTCCGCCCATGCTTCGCGTTCGGCTATGCAGGGCATCTCCGGAAAATATTTGACTATCCCCGTTCTTTCATCACGCGTTGTTTTTGACGCGTCCAATCCCGCGCCTTGATGCTCTCACGTTTATCGATGGTTTTCTTACCTTTGGCCAGACCAATTAATACTTTCGCCCGGCCACGTTCATCGAAATATATTTTCAAGGGGATGATGGTATAACCGTCGCGCTGCACGGCGCCCAGGAGATGATTGATTTGTTTTTTGTGCAATAATAATTTGCGGTCGGCCTTTGGTGCGTGTTGCAAATGTTTCCCGGCTTGCTGATATTCAGGGATGTGCGCATTCATCAGGTACATCTCATTGAATTTTAACCCTGCGTGCGCCTCGTGAATGGAACATTGCCCCAAGCGCAGGGATTTGAGTTCGGTGCCCTTGAGCACAATCCCGGCTTCGAACGTTTCCTCGACCGCGTAATCGTACCGCGCGCGGCGATTTTCGGTGATCGTCACGTTGGTCGAGAGGACGGGTTTTTTGCGAGTCTTATCTTTCGCGGTCATTTTACGTTTATCCTTAATTTCACGGGCGAAGCGTACCACAAGGTGCGCGTTTACGTAAGGATTTTAAGAGGATAGGGTGTCGGATGAAAATAATATATTCCTATTGCTATAAAATTATTTTCCTTTTAAAAAGCATAATCTTTATAAAAAATTGAATGATCTTTTTTAAGAAGGCCAATAACATGAAAAAACACTTGTACCGCCCTGATGTTCCTGTCGTCAATCAACGTCCCTATGGCGAAATCGAATCTGCCCTCGTCCGAGTTGGTTTTGGAGCAATTTATTTTGTCGGAACACGGGGATCACAGTATTATTTATTTCCTGTTTTTGATGATGGTACTATTTCAATACATGGGGGGACTGGTATGGATGAATATCCGTATCCGACAGAAATGGCTAACATTGTTAATATCCAAGATTTGGGCATAGCGGGAGATCTACGTTGAGAGGATGACCCTGTTCCTGCAGTATCGATCTCTTCAGGAGTACCTGCACCGGGCATGGCGCCGTAATTAAATCTGGGCCCCGGCATGCGCCGGGGTGGCATATTTTTTCCCTCACTTTTTTCCTTTTTCTATCCCCGATGATACGGGTGGCCGGCGTGAATTTGTTGTGCGCGGTATAATTGTTCGGCCGCCATCACGCGGGCCAGCATATGCGGCCAGGTCATGGATCCAAACGACAGGACGTGGCGGGCGCGTGACCGAATCGCGTCGTTCAGGCCATCCGCCCCGCCTATGACGCATTGTACGTTTCCCGCCCCTGTATCAAAATGTCCTGCAATAAGCCTTGAGAATCCAGTACTGTCGATGGTTTTGCCGCGTTCATCAAACACGATTAACGGGGCAGTTGGGTCAAGGGCAGCGAGGATTGCCGTGTGTTCGGCCGATGTTTGGGCGGGGCCCGCGTCGCGTATGTCGAGTTCACGTAAGATTAATCGCCACGTCGTTAAACGTTTGGCGTAATCATCAAACGCTTCACGGTACGGACCGGATTTTAATTTTCCAATAGCGATGAGGGTGAGTGTGGGCATGGGAGGAGAGAATTGGAGTAAGTGTTATCCCGGCTTGCACCAGGATCCAGTGATATCGAGGTCCCGGGCGTTGGCCGGGACGACAGTTCTTATTTTTCCTCACCTACCGGAAATAGATGTGCGCCACGCCACATTTTTTCGATGTTATAAAAGGCACGAACTTCGGGGCGGAAGAGGTGGATGATGACGTCGTGGGCGTCAACGACAATCCAATCGGCCTGGCGTTGGCCTTCGACGCGAATGTCTTTATACCCATGTTCGGTTAATTTATCGACCAGTTTATCGGCCATACCGGCGACCTGACGGCTGGAGCGACCCGTTGCGATAATCATGTAATCGGCAAGGGCGGATTCTTGGGGGAGGGTGATGGTTTCAATTTCCTCGGCCTTGTCGGCATCGAGCGTCGCGAGGACCAGATCTTTGAGAGGGGATTTGACGGACTTTGTTTTTTTTGGGGTGACGGTTGGAATGGAAATACCTCCAATGTTAGAGCGGGTTGAGAAGGGGGGAAAAGGAATGGATGATCAGACGGGGCGCTTTAGTCCCATGTGGATAAGATTCGTGTTTAAAGATCACCATAAGACCATTATACGCCTTTTGTGGAATAAAGGGCAAGTTTGGGATAATATACATAATATATAGGTTGCCACCTTTGGCACAGCTCTTGCTGTTATCCTTTCTACGATGACCTATCCCGTTTTAAACCGATCTGATGTGTTTTTTCCGTCTTTTACGCCGATGGGCCGGGGGGAGCGTCCCGGTGCGGGTCTGGGCATCGAGCACGCGATTGCCCAGGCAAGTGCCAAGACCGGGGTGTCATTCTCGTATCTGATCAATAATGCCAAGGCCGAGAGTGGGTTGGATCCGGCGGCCCGTGCGAAAACCAGTTCAGCATCGGGCTTGTATCAGTTTACGCAAAAAACATGGTTACAGATGGTGCGGGATCATGGGGCGGATGTGGGGCTTTCGGAATTTGCCGCGTGCGTTGATGATCAATGTCATGTGGTGAATGCAGAGACGCGCCGCGATATTTTGGCGTTACGGCAAGACCCCCAAATTTCTGCCGTGATGGCTGCAAAATATGCCGAGATGAATGCTGCACAACTCGAAAAAACGGTGGGGGATCGCACAGAAATTGGCGATACCGAACTGTATCTTGCGCATGTGTTTGGGGCCAGTGGGGCCACGAAATTTATTAGAAATATGGATCATGACGCAAAAGCCGTCGCAGCGCAGGCTTTTCCCGTCGAGGCACGTGCGAACCCTGGAATCTTTTACAAAGACGGTAAGGCACAAAGCTTTAGACAAATTTATGATCGGTTTTCTGAAAAGTTTGAAGACACGGCGATATCAACGACGACAACACAAGGGGCAAGGGACGCCCGGATGAATGGTCAGGAGGATGACATGATTGGACAGGTGAATAAGGGGTATCGCACGTGGGTGCGGCGACCCAGTACCGGAGGCGCGATCAATGCGGAATTATTGGGAGTGATACCGGATAAGGTATCGTTTGAGGGGATGATGTCGGATCGGACGGCCTATGATTTTACAGGCGTGCGGGGCGCGGCGTTGGAAGATCGAACGGTATCGGACGCTGTGGTCGATGATCTTTTAACGGCGCATCAGCCAGCGTTATTGGTGATGGCGCAAAGCTACCGGCATAATCAAAATTCCCGCTATAATGGGTGATTGCCTGTGGCAATAGGATGTTTCTTTCTTTGATTCCATGGATGTGGTGGAAGATGCAATTTTGTAACGGGATACATGCGTGAAAAGTCAGAGATAGCAATAGAATCCGCCGTCTCAGAAATTCGACAATATTCCAGAGTAAGTTCCGGATGATGTTCTCTTAGTTGAAATAAGTGATCTTGAATTTTTTCTAATGGTACACAAATAACACCTGGGAATCTGCTCGTTAGAACGACAGCAAAGAAATTGTTGGTTATTGTCGAGGCGCGGGTCGCTGTATCGATGCCCCCACAATATACAGGCATGGGGGATAAAGAATTATTTTTGTCGTCATTTAAACATATTCCCAGATGTTTAAGGGCCGTAAACATAGAACGTCGGTCATTTTTTGACTGGGCATGTACAGAATCACGAAATGATTTAGACAGAATACCTTGCCTGCTTAATCCTTTTTGTATTTGTTGAGCTGTTGGAGAAAGACACTCGTTTAACTTTTTCCAATCAACATATTTTTTTGTTAGTGCCATGGGGTTTCCTTTTTTATGGTATTTATAGAATATGGCTATTAAATACAATTCTTTTTTATAATAAACTCATTTCTTTTTCCCGCGTTTATGATTACCTTGTAATAAGAACAAAACAGGATCAAATACATGCGCCCCACGCCCGTAAAGCTCGACCAAAATGACGCCTTTAAACGCGCGATCGATTTGATGCAGAACACGCAAACGCCCTTATTTATCACGGGTAAAGCCGGGACGGGGAAATCTACGTTGCTCGATCATTTTATTCTAAACACGGCGAAAAAATGCGTTGTGTTGGCCCCTACGGGGGTGGCTGCGTTGAACGTCAAGGGTCAGACAATTCACCGATTCTTTAATTTCTATATTGATGTGACGCCCGAAAAGATCAAGAAAAAGGAGATCAAGCCGCGGAATGCCAAATTGATCAAGGCCCTTGAGACCATTATTATTGACGAAATATCTATGGTGCGCGCCGATATTTTGGACTGTATTGACACCCTGTTGCGGATGTATGGGCGGGATTCATCGCAACCTTTTGGGGGAGTACAGATGATTTTCGTGGGGGATCTGTATCAATTGCCGCCCGTGGTCAACCGCGATGAAAATGAGATTTTTGAAACCCATTACGACAGCCCCTATTTTTTCAGTGCGCGGGTGATGAAAGATCTGGTGTTTGATATTGTTGAACTTGAAAAAGTATATCGTCAGAAAGATCTTGAATTTGTTGAGTTATTAAATCGTGTCCGTAATAACGGCACAACCGAAGAAGACATTGCGGTGTTGAACACGCGGGTGATCATGTCCGGGGGCCCTTTGCCCCATGTACCGGGGGGTGGTGATAGAAAGTCTGATTTGACGATCACCTTAACATCCACCAATGCGGGGGCGGCGACGGTGAATGAGACAACGCTCGCGGGCCTTCCAGGTCGAACATATGAATCGCTTGCTGAAATATCGGGGGACTTTACAAAAGAATATTACCCAACCGAGACAAATTTGAAATTCAAAATTGGGTCACAAATTATGATGCTCAATAATGATTCCAAAAAACGGTGGGTGAATGGATCGATTGGTGTGGTCACGGATTACACGCGGGATGAAGAAGGCGCAGACGTCGTGCGCATACGGTTAAACGGTGAACGTGACACGGTTGATGTTGTGCCGTATTTGTGGGAAGTATTTAAATCAAAATTGGTTGATGGTCAGATTGTATCGGACGCCGTGGGGACGTTTTCGCAATTGCCCTTCCGTCTGGCGTGGGCGGTGACCATACATAAAAGTCAGGGGAAAACATTCGATCATGTGATTGTGGATATTGGGCGCGGCACGTTTGCCACGGGGCAACTCTATGTGGCTCTTTCGCGGTGTACCTCGTTTGAAGGGTTACACCTTAAAACACCGATTAAGGCATCGCATATCCGGGTTGATTACCGTATCCCCAAATTCATGACAGAGTTTCAGTATCAAAAATCGGCGACGCAGGGGAGTGTGGATGATAAACAGGCCTTGATTGAACGCGCAATTAAGACGCGAACACCCGTCAAAATTACGTATTTAAAACCGAATGATACGAAATCATCACGTATCATTGATGCATTGTCTTTGGGGCCTGAAGAATATAAGGGCCAACCGTTTACCGGTTTGCGTGCCTATTGTCATGAACGTCAAAATAATCGAATTTTTCGGATTGATCGAATCCTTGAGATTGAAATGATGGATCATCTCACGACAAAGAAAAAAGCCTAGGAAAGCCCCCTTTTTTTTTAGGCGGAGGATTCTTTTATCGCTGATTGAATCATCTGTAAATCTTCCCAGGCATCGCGTTTTTTTGCGGGTGTACGTCGTAAAAATGAGGGATGATAGATGGACAGGGCGCGTGTGGAAAATCCGACATCCGCGGCAAGAGATAAAGGCCGATAATTGCGCCATTTTCCCCGTAATTTTGTAATGCCGTCGGTCGTACCCAATAATAGTTTTGCAGCCTCACCCCCGACGCACACCAAAATATCTGGACGGATCAGAGCGATATGTCGTTCAATAAAGGGGAGGGAGATCTCAAATTCTGCTGGGGTGGGTGTTCGGTTGCCCGGTGGCCGCCAGTTGAGAATGGTGGTGATATAGAGGGAATCTATGGGGTTATTGTTCGTTCGTGACAATCCAATCGCTGCAAACATTTTATCCAGTAAAGCGCCATCTTCGCCCAGGAACGGCTGGCCATTTTGGTCATCTTCTGTGCCGGGGGCGTCGCCTATAATCATGACGCGGGCCGAAGGATTGCCATCGGCAAAAACCAAATGTGTTGCGTGGCGTTTGATTTGGATGCCATCGAAGTTCTGAATCGTTGTGCGTAAATCATCCAATGTTTGTGCGGTGGTTGCCAGGCGCACAGCTTCAATCCGGGCTTCGGGTGTGGCGACAAGAGCGGAGGGAGGTGTGTTGGTTAAGGAGGATCGGGGAAATTCCTTTTCTTTGTTTACGGGAAGAGACGACGGCGTGTGTGTATCCGAAATAGAAGGAGGTGTAGGAATCGGATTTATATTGATTTTTACCGGTTCATCTGACAGGGGCATATCCACACCGGATTCTAGTTGCCATAGCAACGCGCCCGTAGGGTTTTGAAAGGTTTCGGAAAAAAGAGCAGGGGATAATGTCATATCTGAACCATAGCTGATTCAATATGGATTATAAAGCATTAAGGAATCGGGTATATGTTGCAATTAGATTTCTGCCTTCGCGGGGATGACGCTTCTTTTCTTTTGGTAAAGACTTATGACCCAACCTCCTTTTCGCTCTGACCGTGATGTAATGACGTATGATGTTGTGATCGTTGGTGCGGGTCCGGCGGGATTGTCGTGTGCGATTCGCTTAAAGCAAATGAAATCGGACCTGTCTGTTTGTGTCCTGGAAAAGGGAGCGGCGGTCGGGGCGCATTTATTGTCGGGAGCAGTTTTAGAGCCTCGCGCTTTGGACGAATTGTTCCCGGATTGGCGCGAACGTGGTGCGCCGGTGACCCGGACGGTCACGTCGGATGCGTTTTATTATATGACGAAATCGAGGGCCATGCGGTTGCCTAATCCTCCAACCATGAACAATCATGGGAATTATATTATATCGCTCGGCGCTTTGGGTGTTTGGCTGGCCGGGCAGGCTGAGGTGTTGGGGGTCGAAATTTATGCTGGGTTTGCGGCCGCCGAAATTTTACGTGATTCCAGTGGGATTGTGGTCGGTATTGCGACGGGAGATATGGGAATCTCTAAAACGGGGGAACGGACGGCAGCGTTTACACCAGGAGTTGAAATCCATGCGCGCCAAACGATTTTGGCGGAAGGGTGTCACGGTAGTTTAACAAAGCAAATCATTAACTTATTTAATCTTCGTCAGAATTCAGATGAACAAACATATGGCCTGGGGATCAAAGAAGTTTGGCAGATCGATCCAGCAAAACATAGACCGGGGCATGTGATGCATACGATTGGGTGGCCAATGGATCATGCGACATATGGGGGGTCGTTTTGTTACCATATGGATGATCATCTTGTTTCTTTGGGATTTGTCGTCGGGTTGGATTATCAAAATCCATTTCTGTCACCCTTTAATGAGATGCAGCGATTGAAAACGCATCCGATGTTTTCTGAATTATTGCGGGGTGGAAAACGGATCAGCTATGGTGCCCGTGCGTTGGTCGAGGGTGGGTTTCAATCTTTGCCTAAATTGACATTTCCCGGTGGATTAATGATTGGCGACGCGGGTGGTTTTTTGAATGTCCCCAAAATTAAAGGTAATCATATGGCCATGAAATCGGGGATGGTCGCGGCGGAGAGCGTTTATGAATATATGTGTCGCCCCGGCGCAGGCCGAAGCCCAGAGAGGGTGGCATCTCACGAGGCCCCGGCCTGCGCCGGGGCGACAATTTCTAGCTATCTCCCCAACCTTCAAAAATCATGGCTTTGGTCCGAGCTGTATCGCGTCCGGAATATTCGGCCGGGGTTTCGGTGGGGATTAATCCCGGGTCTTTTACATGCGGCCTTCCAAATTTGGGGAGGATGGCGTTTTTCATATACTTTAAAAAATCATGCGGATCACACATCCTTGAAACTTGCCGCACAATGTGTGACGATTGATTATCCCAAACCTGACGGGGTTTTGACATTTGATCGATTGTCGTCCGTTTATTTGTCCAATACCAACCATGATGAAGATCAACCTGTCCATTTGGTCCTTAAGGACGGCGACCCGTCCGTACGTCAAAACTTGGAACTTTACGATGAACCGGCCCAGCGTTATTGCCCAGCAGGGGTGTATGAAATGGTCGCGGATCATGGGGGAAGTGGAAAAAAATTGCAGATCAATGCTCAAAATTGTGTACACTGCAAAACGTGTGATATTAAAGATCCGGCGCAAAATATTAACTGGACTGTCCCTCAAGGGGGGGGCGGTCCCAACTATACGAGTATGTAATTTATGGCAATATCTGGTCGCGGTTGTTTTTTGTTGGCGTTATTTTGTTCTGCTCTGTTTCTCAGTGCATGCGATGATGCGGATTCTGTCGCAACTGATCCGGTGGTCGAAAACACGGACATGTCGTTTTATGGGATTGGTGGGGTGGATGATTATTCGGTCGCGGGATCTTATTTATCGTCACGTGTCGCACAAAGCCGGTTTGATTGGTTGCAGGCCGAGCGATTCTTATCACGAACGGTCGCCCAAAAAGCGGGCCAGGATGTATTGGGCCGACGCTTAATGTTGTTGGCTTTAGGTGCGGGAGATATTGATACGGCTGAAATGTGGGCTAAAAAACTGGACACAACGTCGGATACAACGGGGTTATCTCATTTTATTCGCTTGATGGAGCGCGTGCGGGCCGGGGATTTAGTTTCGGCGCGGAAAATATTGGGGACAATGCCATCCAATGCGTTATCAAAATTTGCGACGCCATTACTGTTGGCGTGGGTGAATGCGGGGGATCAAAAATCGGTCGGAACCTCATTATTGATTAAAGGGTCCGGCAAGCCGGATGAAAAATTATCTGCCGGGCTGTCGGGAAATGGCATTTATGCATATCATCGGATTTTAATTGCCGATTATCAGGATAAAATGGATGAGATATCGGGAGATGCGGCTTTTGCGTCTGTGCGGGAGACAATCACACCTTTATCTGCGGAACAATTAGGGGATTTATTTTTACGGCATAAACGGTTTGATGTTGCCGCACAATTTTATAAATTGGCCCGAACCCTGAACCCTCATTTGGTGGGGATTGCAGTGCGCGTGAAAGCCGCAGAAGATAAAAAACAAACATTGGATCCTCCGTTGGTGATATACCCCAAAATTAGTTCCGTGGCACAGGGGGTGTCGGTTGCTTTGTTTGATATGGCGAGCACCTTTTATAATGATCAAAGTTATGAAAGTGCGCTTGTGTTTACACGGATGAGTTTAGGGTTATCTCCTGATTTAGAAGAGGGGAAATTATTGATTGCGAATATTCTGGCCAATCAAAATCGGATTGCGGATTCAGTCGCAATGTACGAAAAAATTCCGGATGCGGACCAACGTTATTTTGCCGTTCAACAAAAAATAGCTTCATTAAAAGTCGAACAAGGGGATGATGCGGCTGCGATTAAAACGTTAAACGCGTTGATATTAAATGGTTCAGATCCAGAGCAGAAAATTGATTATTTAATGCAGATTGGTGATATTTATCGGGAAAATGAAGATTTTAATCGTGCCCTTAAGGCTTATGATACGGCGGCGGATCTGGCAGGTGCGCCGGCAAAGCCGGCGCATTGGGATTTATACTATGCCCGTGGGATGACATTGGAGCGGTTGAAAAAATGGGATCGCGCCGAGGCCGATTTAAAAGCCGCGTTGGCGTTCCAACCTGATCATCCGTATATCATGAATTACCTTGGATATTCTTGGGCAGATCAGGGATTGCATTTGGAGGATGCGATGAAATTATTACTCCGCGCGGTGTCCATTGTGCCGGATGATGGATATGTGACTGACTCGGTTGGCTGGGCCTATTATAAGATGGGGAAATATCAGGAAGCGGTCGAATATTTGGAACGTGCGGTCGAACTTTTGCCCTATGACGGCACGGTGAATGATCATTTGGGGGATGCATACGCCAAGGTAGGGCGCAAGCGTGAGGCGCAATTCCAATGGCAACGCGCGATTAATTACGGTGAAGATGAAGCAGTGAAGGGTGAGATTCAGAAAAAGCTGGAGTAATTTTTGAACATTACTATCGAAAAATTCAACTATCCCCATTCGGAGATCAAGGAATATGATCATTGGGTCGTGATGCTGCGACCAAAACAAGTCACAATCGGGTCGTGTGTGATTGCCGCAAAATGCCCCGATGATGTCATCAGTTTTGGGGATTTAGCACCGGCGGCAGGAGCGGAACTCATGGCGGTTATACATGATTTTGAATCCGCGATGAAACGAGTATTTGCCCCCGTTATTCCCCTTAAATTCAATTATATCGCCCTGATGCTTGTGGATCCCAACCCGCATTTTCATGCGTTTCCCCGGTTCGACCAGTCTGTTGTGCATGAAAACACGACCTATCTTGACGATGCGTTTCCAAAAATGTTGAATCTATGCAGTACGTTTGACTTGGGTCTTGAGTCGTACGCGGCGTTACGTGACCGGATCCGATATTTATGGGAGGGATAACACCATGAGCTTTACCGTTGCTAAAAACTTTGCAAACGAAGATCAAAGCCGCAAGGCAAACCCTTTTTTTGATCAAAGCCTTCAATATGCCGATCCGTCCGTGTACACGGCGATTGCGCATGAAACGAAACGCCAGCAAAATCAAGTTGAATTGATTGCATCCGAAAATATTGTGTCCCGCGCGGTGCTCGAGGCCCAAGGTTCGATTTTCACGAATAAATACGCGGAAGGGTACCCTGGAAAACGGTATTACCAAGGCTGTCAATATATGGATGTGGTCGAGGATCTTGCCCGGGATCGCGCGAAAAAATTATTTGGATGTGCGTATGCAAACGTCCAACCACATTCGGGGGCAAGCGCCAATCAAGCGGTTTTTATGGCGTTATTGCAACCGGGAGATACGATTCTGGGGATGGATTTGGCGGCTGGAGGGCATTTAACTCACGGCGCGACCGTAAATCAATCGGGTAAATGGTTTAATGCCGTGGTGTATGGGGTGCGTCGTGATAATGGGTTGATTGATTATGATCAAGTTGCGGCCATGGCCCAAGAGCATAAACCAAAATTAATTATTTGTGGGGCATCAGCCTATCCGCGCGTGATTGATTTTCAACGGTTCCGCGCCATTGCGGATTCGGTTGGGGCGATGTTAATGGCAGATGTTGCCCATTACGCGGGGTTGATTGTGGGTGGGGTGTATCCATCGCCATTCCCGTTTGCGCATGTGGTCACGACGACGACCCATAAAACATTGCGAGGACCGCGGGGGGGAATGGTTTTAACGAACGACGAAGATTTGGCCAAGAAAATCAATTCGGCCGTGTTTCCTGGATTACAAGGCGGGCCGCTGATGCATGTGATTGCGGCAAAGGCTGTATCGTTTGCAGAGGCCGCGCGTCCTGAATTTAAAAAATACGCGAAATCTGTTTTACAAAATGCTCATGTCTTGGGCGAAACGTTATCGCGCGGGGGGCTCTCTTTGGTCACGGGCGGAACGGATTCGCATATGCTGGTGGTCGATTTGCGACCCAAAGGATTAACAGGTGTTGTTGTCGATATGGCGTTGGAACGCGCGGGTATGACGTGCAATAAAAATGCGATTCCATTTGATCCTGAAAAACCGACGGTTACTTCGGGTATTCGTTTGGGCAGCCCGGCAGGTACGACGCGCGGCTTTGGTGAGGCTGAATTCCGTCAGGTGGGCGAAATGATCTTGGCTGTGATTGACGGGTTGGTCGAAAATGGCGCTGACGGTAACGGTGAGGTTGAGGAAACGATCAAAGGCCGCGTGGCGGATTTGTGTGCGAAGTTTCCGATTTATTGAGAGAGAAAAAATGAATGGAGTGGACGCCTTTTGAATTGCAGAGAAGTTTTCGCGGGGCTGTAGATGATCAAGGGAATCCAAGCTATCGATATATTCCAGAAATTATGATCGAGCGTGTTTGGGATTTACCCGAGATGTTTCAAGCGGAGTTCTCAAATCAGAATTATGTATCTGGAATATCGATTGATCTACGAAAATTTGGAGATGTGGATGCGGTCTTTGAGGCTATTGTGATAGGGATTCAAGGCGATTTGAGGGATATGTTACGTGATTTTGAAGATGTGGATTGCCCATTTATTCCTCCTTTTCAAGTTGCTAGCGCTTTGAATTACAAAATTTGGATTTCGAATGATAATATGGACCCACAAGAACAACCCCGTATTCATGCGACTGAAATAGAGGATCTTCAGCTTTGTATGATTAATGGCGTTGAGGGATCGTTTCAAATAACCGATGGCGACAAGGTCCAAATGATGAAGCTAATTGGTATGTGCGCGCCGTGGTTTGATAAATCAAAATCCCCCCAGCAAGAACTGTTTTTGGCTTAATTATCCATCATGGGAGTACGTATTGTTTGACAATTGCCGTAAAAACGAATAAAAGAGAGCCATATTTCGTTCTTGCAAGATTGTAAACATGACCCAAACCGCTCCGACGTCCCGCCAGAAATCATCGGCCCGCTTGCACGCGGTTCAGGCGGTGTATCAAATGTTGTTGACCGGCCAGGGTGCGGGCGAGGCGATGGACGGTCATGCGGAAACCATCCGCACGGCGGGCGACCCCGACATGGCGGCGGTTGAAATCCCATCCGATGATTTATATCGCAAGATTGTGTCGGGGGTCGAACGAATGCGCGGTGAACTGTCGCCTGTTATTCAAAATCATCTGAAAAATGGCGCAACGTTTGATGGCATGGTTGAAAACGAGCCCTTATTGATTGCGGTTTTACTGTCGGGGGGGGTTGAACTCATGAACCATTTGGACATTGATGCCCCGGTGATTATTAGTGATTATGTCCAAGTTACAAAATCATATTACGACGGAAAAGAATCTAGTCTAATCAATGCAATACTTGATCAACTTAAGGTTTTATATCGGCCGGTGAGCGTTTAAGTTCCGGATATCGCTTCTGTGAAGGTGGGGATCTAAATTATTTTATCGTGAGGGGTTTTTTATTTGGGATATGGGGCCTATATATTAACCGCGGCAACATCGCCGTCATTATTTTATAAAGGATCTGATCATGTATAATTTTTATACCGCTCCTGGCACTTGTGCGAAATCATTTCAAGTTTATCTGGAAGATATGGGTGTTCCGTATCAAGCCAAGTATTTATCCTTTCAAAAAGGGGATCAAAACGCTCCTGAATTCTTGAAAATTAACCCCAAGGCCCAAGTTCCGGCGTTACAAGATGGAGATTTGTTTATGGCCGAAGGGATGGCGATTGCGATGTATCTGGCGGAACAAAATCCGGGTAAATCGACCTTGATTCCAGCAACTCAACCTGCTCGGGCCAAAACATTTCAAGGTATGGCGTATATGAATACGTTTGTTCATGGGATGTACAGCACGATTTTTGGCGCGAAAAAATCTTATAAAGATGCCGCGATTCAGTCGGTGGTTGAGACCACGGCGCGTGAACGGATTACGCAATATTATAATGAGATGGAACAATATTATACTCAAAATAAATTCTATGTAGGTGATGCGCCCACTTTGGCCGATGTGATGTTTACGGTCATGGCGGGTTGGAATGCTTATGCGGGTCTTCAATCTTTTCAATTTGGCCCTCAATGCCAACGTGTGTTGAATGCCGTTCAGGCGTTACCGGCGTTTAAATCGGTGACGGCAAAAGAAGAGCAGTCGCAAAACACTCAAGCGGCTTGATTCTAAAGTTAATCATTAAGCATAAAAATAAGATTATCGCCCCGGCCTATGCCGGGGCTTTGATATTTCTGGAGTACCACTTGTGGGGGGATGACGCTGCCTTAAAAAGAAATAACTCTTTTAAAATCCAACATATTCCTAACGCGCTGTTAATCGCCGTTCCTTTAGACTTGGGGTTGTACCTTTGGCGCGCCGTTCTTATCAAACAAGGTGATTTTGGTGTATAAGATTTTATTCATTTTTATGATATTTGGTGCCGGGATCAGCATCGGATCAGGGCCGGGCCTGTTTTCGGTTATTCAGCCGGCCTTTGCGTCTGCCGAACCCACGCCAGAAGGCGAAGGGGATAAAAAGGCCACTGAAGGGCCATCTTTTGTTAAAATGGACCCGCTGGTGGTTCCGGTTGTGGATACGGAAGGGGTTAGTCAGGTTGTAAGTTTGGCCATAACCCTCGAGGTGATGACGCCCGCCGATATTGCCAAGATTGAAATGTTAAAGCCACGGGTGAAAGACGCGATGATTCAGAATATGTATGGGTTAATGAGCCATCGCGCGGCGTTGGATCATGGGGTGCTTCAGGTTGGATATGTTAAAAAACGTCTTATGATTGCAATTGAAAAGGTCGTTGGGGCGGGGGTTTTAAAAGATGTTCTGTTACAAATGGTTCAGCAAAATCCCGTTTGATTTCAATTTAGGTTGACCCGTCTTTGTATTTCTGGTTCAACTGCTCTCCATGATCTCAACACCTCTTCTTAAAAATGTATCGATCACCGAACTTGGGTTTTCGGGGGACGGGTGCGCGCGTGAGGGAGATCAAATTATTTTTGTGCCCTTTGGATTACCGGGCGATCAGATACAGGTTCAGGTCATGCCTTCCACAAAATCGGGGCCGGCATTTGCCCGAATCATTGATCTTATAACGCCCTCGCCGGATCGAGTGTTAACGCCCCCGTGTATTCATTGTTTTGATTGCGGCGGATGTTCGTTGCAACATTTTCGGACCCAAGCCTATCAGGCCTGGAAACAACAAAGCGTTATGGGTCGATTAATGCGGGCGGGATTAACCCCGGAACAGGTCTCCCCGTTAAAGATCACATTACCTGGCTCACGACGTCGTGCCACATTTTGTGCACGACGCTCAAAAGGAAAGGTGACAGTTGGCTTTAATCGGAATCATTCCGATCATGTGGTGGATTTGCAAGAATGTCATATTGTCGTGCCAGGGATTGTATCAATTTTGGCAGATCTGCGTGTTTTGATGGGAGTTTTGCTGGGGGATCTGCTCGAGGCGGATGTTTCGGTTGTTGAACTGGATACGGGTTTGGATATTTTGATTACGGGCGAGATTCAGCTAGATTTAATCAAACGCGAAGCAATTGCCGATTTTACGCGCATCCAAAATATCGCGCGGGTGGCGATGCGGTCGCGTGATCGTGCCGAGATCGAGGTTGTTTTACAACCTAAACCAACGCGCGTGACCGTGGGCGGGATTGTGATTGATCCTGTCCCTGGTTGTTTTTTGCAGCCCAGCCGGGCAGGCGAGGATGCCTTGATTACGGCTGTTTTGGACGGTGTGCAACCGATGCCAGGAGAGAAAATCATTGATTTATTTGCTGGAATGGGAACATTTACGTATCCATTGGCGCGGGCCGGCGCCCATGTTCGAGCGGTGGACGTTGATGTGTATCAAGGTGCTGTAGCGTGGCCCGTTGCGGCAGGGAGGGATGTATTACCAGGCGTTGTCACCTCTGAGGCTCGGAATTTATATAAGGCCCCTGTACGGGCTGAGGATTTACGCGCGTATGGTGCGATTATTTTTGATCCACCACGTGCAGGAGCGAAGGGACAGGCTGTAGAAATTATGCGATCGGATGTTGATGTGATTGTGGCTGTATCGTGTAACCCGGCCAGTTTTATTACCGACTGCACGCCGTTCTTAAGGGCGGGCTATGTGTTTGAAAAATTAACTATTGTGGATCAGTTTTTGTGGTCCGCACATGTTGAATTGGTGGGTATTTTTCGGAAGCATTAGATTGTGTCGTTAGGAGTTATGTGCCATTTTTAGGGCGACGACGGCGTGCCGGATGCGGGTTGAATGCTGTCTGACAGGCGTTTGGCAATCATGCGGGTCAAAAATTCGGTTGAGGGGGTTCCGTTGACCGTCATTTTATATTTTGTTTGATATCGGCGAATGGCATTCATGGTACCTGGGCCAGAACGTCCGTCCAGTGGGCCATTGTATAACCCTTCTTCTGATAATAATGTTTGGATGCGCGCAATCATTTGGGGCGTTTGCACTTCTGTATTGGGTAACGTTTTGGTGACAGCCATTTGCGATGTATCAATATTAGGAGATTCCTGAAGATGAGAGAGCAGTGTATCTTCAGATGATACTTCAGATGGTGCAAAAGGTGGCAAGGTCCGTGCCTGATCTATATTGGTCGCCGATGGTTGATCCGGTTTAGAAATAGTGGGGAGAAAGGACTCCTGCTGGGTCGTTAGGGTTGTCTCATTAGTTGATTTTCCTGTATGAATTCGAACTTTTGGAGAAATGGATTGAAGTGAAATTGCCCGGGTCTGACGACTATCGGCGAGTTGTTTCAGATCCGGACGTTCAGTGATCATCTTGGTAAACAATGACTTCCATGTCGTCATATCGATTTTTAAGTCGCGAGTCAGGCGCATAAAACTTTTACTGCCATCATTTGATCCACCGTCCATGGCAAGGCGATACCAAAATAAAGATTCAAAAGGGCGTGGCTCATCAATCAGACCATTTTCAAGGATTAAGCCTAAATTAAATGCAGCCTCGACCACACCGCCCTTGGCGGCTTGTTCAAAATACCCGGCGGCCATACTGGGGTTATAGGCCACGCCTATTCCTTCAAGATAGGCGATCCCCAGATTATATTGGGCTTCAGGATGTTCAAGTAGCGCAGCTGTGCGATACCATGCGAGGGCCTGGTCTATATCTTTTGGAACCCCCAGACCTTGTTGGGATAGAACCCCCAAATTATACCGCGCATTTGCCATGCCGTTTCGTGCTGATTCTTCAAACCATTTTGCAGCGCGGGGGTAATCAATTGAGACGCCTGATTGTCCTGAGGTATACAAGGCACCCATGTCATGTTGGGCATCGGCGTTCCCCATAGCGGCTTTATCTTCGATGGCCTTGATTGCACGGGGAAGGGCCAGATCACGTTTTATCCGGGTTTTTAAAGGTGTTTTATCAGATATCGTCATGAGCCGTGCGGTATCGTTATCTTCTAATTTACGGGCCATTACAATTTGGCTGTCCATTTGTGAACGGATAACCGAGGAAAAGAAATCCTTATCCGGAATTATTTTCCCTGCATCAAGAACTGCTGTGGGCGTTATATCAGACAGCGCCGTCGTCGGTGATTTTTCAGTGTCGGAAGATTCGATTGGATCTATTGGCTTGATCATCTCGGATGATTTTTTCTGAGAAGATAAAGTTGCAATTGTTGCTGTCCATCCTTTTGATATCGCGGTGATTAATGCTGGATTTTTGGATATCGATAATCCAGCAGTTAAAATAATTGCCGTGATGACCACGACGACCATAAGGACGAGGGTATAGCGTAGGCGACGGGCGAATATGAGGCGGTTATTTGATAAAGGGTTAATCCAGCGTACACGAGACGCATTGTCTATTTTCTGATTTCTTGAAATAGATGAATGATCATCGTTCATCGTTTGTGTCGGAGTCCAGGTGGGTTCAGGTTTGTTTACGGTGTCTTCCGATTCGCTTAAGCCATAAACGCTATTTTGGACATGATCATCACGTGAACGGAAGGATCGGTTTAAAACGGGAGAGCTGTTTGAGTGGAGGTGGGGATCGAGATCTGCCAGTTCAAATTCGAGCGAGTCAAGTTTACGTGCAAGTCGCCCTTTGTCTTGCATTAATTTTTCAAGTTTTTTATCAAATCGATCCAACGTGTCACCGTAATGACCAATGCTTGCGGCGTGATTTTTATATTCGCGGTCATAAATATCAAACCGTTCTTCCATTTTACGCAGAATAGCCAATAATTCGGTACTTTGCTTATCGACTGATTCTTCCATATTCGATAGACGTCGGATCGACCCTTCGAATTGTGTTTCGGTGCCGTCAAACCGATTTTCAATGGCAACGATCGCTTTTTCCGTTTGATCATTCCGGTCATTTAAATCCTGGATACATTCACGAATGGTCAACATTTCGCGTTTTAAAGTATCGCGCTCACCTTCGGCTTTGCGCAGACGTTCGGACAGTTCAGACAGCAATCCGATTACTTGTTGGGATCGTTCTTGGGTGCGTTCTGAGAGTTGTTCAAGAGCCATTTTGCAGGTGCCTTATGAGAGGGTGGTAGATAATCGTCGAGGATCTGGTGAATAATTGGTGTCGTCATATAGAGGTTGTCTTTTTTTGTTAAAATACCGTGCCGTACTAGTAGTGTGCAGATTCTTTGTTCAGGGGGAGAAATAATGGTCCTTCCGTGTGCTTCATCGATTCGATCAATTAAATTATAGTGAGTATCTAATAAACAGCGCGTTTGATTATGAAGCTTTGTCAGATGATTGCTTCTTTGAGAAATTGTCCATAATCCCCTTAATCCCGTTTTTGGGGGCTTCTTTTGGTGTTTTAATGTCACGATCCTGCTGTTATACCTATTTTTTATAATGTAAAACAAGAGAAAAATCAGACTTGCCAAACCGGTCTGTTTTCGATATGGTCTGCGGGCTTTTACTCCTGTTTTTTTAAGGATCTAGGGGCGTTGAGACTGACTTTGATCATATTCTTGGACCTTTGGTTCAGTTTTGACTTAGTCTGTTGCTTTTTGATCAAGTTTTGGGGTGTCGCCAAGCGGTAAGGCAGCGGTTTTTGGTACCGCCATACGTTGGTTCGAATCCAGCCACCCCAGCCATTCAGTCGTCGTTTCCTCAAACAGTATAACGAAACAGCGATTTTACCCCGCAATAAGCGGGGTTTTTGCGTTGTGTGGGCGTTCTCAAACAGCAGAGAACAGGGATTTTCTGGGTCGCTTTAGGCGGGTTTCTCACGCGCCGATTTTCCTGTTTGAGAAACGGGAATTTTTAAAAGGAACCCAGATTTTTTTGGGCGATTTGAATAAAATAGCCCTTCAAATTCCCTGTTAAACAGGGAAAAAACAGGGAATTTCGTCGTCAAAAATTGTTAAAAACGGAGAAAGTTTAATGTTTGCAGGGCTTTTTGAACTATTCTAGGATTTTATAACAGGGAATTTTAAAAGGATTTCAGGGAAGGGTTTTTAAAATTTCAGGGGAATTTTAGACGGGGAACAGGGCGGTAAACCCGTCGATGATACATTTGCCAATATAGGCATCGGAACATTGTTCGCGTTTAGCAATATCGGTCAGGGTCATGCCGCCAAAATGCTCATCCCGCCAGATGATTCCCTGGACTAATCGTTTCAATTGATCGGACGGTATGTCGAATAAATCGGGGTTGGTCGTTGTTGGTTTGATGACAATCGCTCCGCTCTTGGCCTTCCCGATTTTGAACGGCACGTCAAACGCAGTTGCCATCGCGTCGCAGGTCACTCGAACTTTAAGGTATCGCTCAATCACCTGGCATAGTTTTTGGACATTCATGTGAATGGTGATCTGATCCACCCCGACGACCACGCGGTGCAATGGTGATTGCATCAGATTTGGCGATGGGATCATATCTTGGTTCTTTATAATAAATGCCACGATGTCCGGTTCGGTCGTGGTGGGCAATAGATCGTTCAGGCGTTCCCGTATGGCGCTCTCAATTGTCACCTCCAGGCTATGCGCCGGGATCCGTGCCATCGTTCCCAGTACCGGTTTTTGTCCCTTGATAAAATTTTGCGAGATATAATAACAATATTCGCGGTTATGACGTTTGGTAAAAGTGGGGCTGAATCCCGTACCGTCCGTATCAAAAATTCGCCCCTGCAAACAATATCGCCGTTTGGTCGGCGCGGTGCGGTTGACGGACTGATCCTTTAATTTGCTTTGAACCATGTTCCAGATGTCGGGCGAAATAATCCCGTCATGCAGGCCGTCATGAATTTTGTCTTTATGCCGGATTTTGCCGATATAGGCCGGGTTTTTCAAAATCGCGTACAGTGCCCCGCGGGAAAACCGTGCATCGCCATGGGGTTTGTTTTTCAAAGAGACGCGGGCCGGGCTTTTATACCCGTTACGGTCCAGTTCTGCTTTTAAATCCCGTACATTGCCCAGGGCGAGATATCGGTCAAAGATATGCCGGGCAAGTTCCGTTTCATCTCGATTTATAATCAACTGTCGGTTTTCGATGCGATACCCAACGGGTGGCACACCTCCCATCCACATGCCCCGGGCTTTGCTCGCCGCGATTTTATCCCGGATCCGTTCGCCTGATACCTCTCGTTCAAATTGGGCGAAAGACAAAAGGACGTTCAGGGTTAATCTTCCCATGGACGTGGTGGTGTTAAAGGATTGGGTGACGCTTACAAATGTTACGCCATATTCATCAAACACCTGGACCAGTTTGGCAAAGTCCATCAGTGAACGGGTCAGACGATCGATTTTATACACGACAATGGTGTGGATTTTCTTTGCTTTGATGTCCTCGATAAGGCGGGCGAGAGCGGGACGTTCCAGTGATCCACCCGAGAAACCCCCGTCATCGTATTTGTCTTTCGAAGTGATCCATCCTTCGGATTTCTGGCTGATGATATAGGCTTCACAGGCTTCGCGTTGGGCATCCAGCGTATTGAATTCCATGTCCAAACGTTCGTCGGTCGATTTTCTGGTGTAAATGGCGCAGATTTTTTTCAT
>CAZLPZ010000032.1:0-18147 GCA_964561535.1 uncultured Pseudobdellovibrionaceae bacterium
CACCCGCCGGCTATCGTCATTCATGATCAAATCAACGTACCGTTGACGATACCGCATCTCGATATCGGCCAGGCCGTGATATTTTTCAGGCAGGACGGCCAGTGATTTGGTGAGGACCTGGACGGTGACGGCACGGACCGAGAGTTCCCCCCGGGGCGTGCGGCGCACAGTGCCCGCGACGCCGATAATATCGCCGATGTCCAGATATTCTAAAACCTTTAAGGCCTCCGCCGACATCGTGTCTTTATGACAAAAAATTTGAATTTTTCCCGATGGATCTTGCAGGTCGATAAACATCCCTGAATTCCGCATAGCCATAATGCGCCCGGCAACATGCACCGTGTCAGTCGTTTCGGCCCCATCACCCAACCGTGCATATTTTTCATGCAATTCCGCCGGGCGCGCATCACGCGGAAACACGTGAGGGTATGGGTTCACGCCATCCGCAATCATCGTCTGAAGTTTGCGTTCTTTGGCCGCCCGGGGGTCATCTTCGCGGGTTGTTACGGGGCTTGTGTCCATCGTTGGCTGTATTTTTGTCATTTTACACCTTTATATATTCAATATTCTGGGCGATTATGACGGGAACAAGAGAAAAGAATCAAGATGAATCATCAAATCCATTCCCCCTCCCTACTCTCCCCCCCTAAAATGGGGGGGGATGGAGGGGACGGCAACGTTCTCGTCATTATTTTGGTGGCGATCGCCTTGCTTGCAGCCTTAACCATGACCATCATGCGGTCCGATGTCACCGATGCCGACAGCGTGGCCCCCGAACAGGCAAAAATTATTGCTTCACAGGTTATGGGCCAAGCCCGGACATTAGAGCAGGCCGTCTCGACCTTGATTTCAAAAGGATGCAGCGAGCAAGAAATTAATTTTGAAAACACCGTGGTCGCCGGATATACGAATGCCGATGCGCCTGTCGATCATACATGTGATCTCTTTGTGCGCGCCGGTGCTGGATTATCATGGCCCACCCCCCCGAAAAATGCGAATGATGAATCCGCATGGCGGATGATGGCCGGAAATGCGGTTGATGGTGTCACCCGAACCGATGATGGGGCCTGCGCATCAGGGTGTATCGATTTGATGGCCGTATTGCCCAATGTCGGGATTAACGTATGCAAACAATTAAATACGCTGGCCAAAACTACCGCCGCGGCCGATGCGCCCCCCGTGGATCTTGGAAATTTTGATGCCACCACAAAAATTGCGGGATTTAACGATACAGCCGTGGGTGTCCCCGTATTAGATGTCGGATCGGTTTTATCCGGCGCGCCATCCGGATGTTTTGAAGCGACAAACATTGACGGCGTCGCCGCCGGTGGGACATATTGGTTTTATCACGTGTTGTTAGTGCGGTGAGATAAATGTCGCCCCGGCCTGCGCCGGGATGACATTATATCGTCAACTTTGCTCGCATTTTTTCCGAAACTGCCGGGGTGATGACATCCGATAAATCCCCTCCCAGGGCAAAAATCTCGCGCACAAAAGATGATGACACAAATTGCCATTTATCCGCGGCCATCAGAAACACCGTCTCGATCGATGGATCCAATTTGGCATTCATGCCGGTCATTTGAAATTCATAATCAAAATCAGAAACAGCACGCAAGCCTCGGAAGATACAGGCAGCCTTTTGGTCACGCGCAAAATGGATCAACAGATTATCAAAGCCCACGACCGTAATCGGACAAAATTTTTCGGTCATATTATTAATATCTGTTTTCACCATATCCAAGCGCTCAGGGGGCGTAAACATGGACCCTTTACGCCCCCCCATCGCGACGCCCACAATCAACCGATCAACCAATTTACTGGCGCGCTTAATGATATGCAAGTGACCCTTTGTAATGGGATCAAAAGTGCCGGGGTATATACCGATGCGTTCAGCCATGATCAAATCATCCCTCTATTATAAAATACGGTGGCTTTACAACCGCAAAAACCACACTACAATAACCGGAAATAGAAAGTAGGGCCAGTATGTTTGAGTCGTCGATATTGATGTGGGCATCTTTTTTTGCCGTTGTTCTTTCACTTTTAGCCTTTGACTTGGGGGTATTAAACAAAAAGGACCATGAAATTGGCTTACGCGAAAGCCTGATCATGAGCGCATTTTATATCACCATGGGATTATTATTCGGCGGCTGGATCGCCTTTAATATGGGATTTGAAAAGGCCCAACTCTATTACACAGGATTCGTCGTTGAAAAAGCATTATCTCTCGATAATGTTTTTGTTATATCGATGGTTTTTACCTTTTTTGCCATCCCGCGTGTGTACCAACACCGCGTGTTATTTTGGGGGATTTTGGGTGCAATTGTGATGCGCGGCATTATGATTGGCCTGGGAGCCGCGTTGATCCAAGAATTTTCATGGATTTTATTAGTATTTGGTGCGTTTCTTTTATACACCGGGATCAAGATGTTTTCATTGGTCGATCATGAGCCTGATATTGGTTCAAACGTTATTTTAAAACTTTTGCATAAATATTTTCATGTGACCGACAAATTATATGGACATGCATTTTTTGCCCTTGAACCGGACCCTAAAAATCCATCCCGCACCGTTTGGCACATGACCCCCCTGTTCGCCGCATTGATCATTGTGGAATTTGTTGATGTTATTTTTGCGGTTGATTCGGTGCCAGCTATTTTTGCGATCACGTCCGATCCGTATATCGTGATGACCAGTAATATTTTCGCGATTTTGGGATTACGCGCCTTATATTTCGCCTTAGCTGCAATGGTGCATCGATTTAAATATTTGAAATATGCGTTGGCGATGGTATTAATTTTTATCGGAGGGAAAATTTTATTCATCAAAATATTCGATTTTCATGAATTTCCGCCCTATATATCCCTTGGGGTCACATTTGGTTTGATTATCGGTGGCGTCTTATATTCATTGTATAAGACAAATGCGACAGCCCATCCTCCCGCCGCACCGGAAAGGTAACCATCAATCATGCCTGGGATCCCCCTTCTTGCCCTTGGCCCTCTATTGCCTAACGAAATGGACCAATTGGAAAAAAATTACAGCGTTCTTAAATTATGGCGTGAACCCGATCCCGAACAAACCTTACATCAGGTTGGATTAGATGTGCGTGCGATTCTATCATTGGCCGGGGGGCACCGCGTCGGGGTCAGCGCCAAAATGATGGAGGCCCTTCCCAATTTAGAAATTATCTCCCAATTCGGCGTTGGATATGACAATATTGATGTTGAGGTGGCGCGTACACGGCATATTGCCATCACCAATACCCCGGATGTTTTAACGGATGATACAGCGGATACGGCGCTCGCCCTATTACTCGCCGTATCCCGCCGCGTGGCCGAAGGTGATATGTACGCGCGTACCGGGAAATGGGCAAACGGCCCAATGGGATTGGGTATGTCCCTTTCTGGGAAAACTGTTGGAATTGTGGGACTCGGTCGAATTGGCACGGCGATTGCGCAACGGTGTGCAGCGTTTCATATGAACATCATTTACCATGGGCGCACCGAAAAGACAGGCGTCGCATACCCGTTTTATGTCGATTTGGTTGAAATGGCGGGGATGTCTGATTATCTGATACTTGCCTGCGCGGGGGGAGATGCCACACGTCATTTAATTGACCGCACGGTATTGGGCGCAATGAAGCCCAAAGCGTTTTTAATCAATATTTCTCGGGGATCGGTGATCGATCAGGATGTATTGATTGAATTTTTGGTCAACCGCAAGATTGGCGGTGCGGGATTGGATGTATTCGCAAACGAGCCCAACGTGCCAGATGAATTAAAATCCCTTGATACCGTCGTCCTGACCCCCCATATAGGATCAGCGACAATTGAAACACGGAGTAAAATGGGGCAATTGGTTTTGGACAATCTTGCCGCCCATTTTGCAGGAAAACCGCTTTTAACACCTATAAAATAAGCTTTATAAAACGCTTATATTACAAGAAATCATCATGCCATCCATTCCATTAAAGAGCGAAAATAAAATGACCCTGATATCTACAAACCCGGGCCAGAACTTCCAGCTCATTGGATCAATCAACATAACACAGAAGCAAGAAATCAGCGAAATTGTTACCAGAGCCCGTACTGCCCAACTGTCATGGAAAAAAATAGGGCTGCCCAAAAGGATTGAGATTCTTAAAAAATTGTTCGATATTTTAAAAATTCATCGTGACGAAATTGTGCGGCAGACCTCAACTGAAATGGGTATGCCCGTGGGCCTATCCGAAAATATTGTCGACGGCGGTTTGGAAAAAATATCGTGGGATTTAAACAATGCCCCCGAAATTTTAAAGCCGACAATTTTGTTTGACAACGGCGTTGAAATTAACGAACAAGTTTTTGAACCTTATGGAGTGATGGCCTGCATTGTTGCGTGGAATTTTCCCTTCGGAAATTTTGCGGCCAGCGTATTCCCGGCATTGATTGCCGGCAACACAGTCGTCATGAAATATTCCGAAGAAGTGCCCCTGTTTTCAAAATATTTGGAAGGAATCATCCGCCAATCGAACCTCTTTCCGGATGGGGTGATTAATTTTATTTATGGCGATGGCTCAACCGGCGCAGATTTATGCGCTGAACCAGTCGATCTTATTTCCTTTACCGGAAGCTCGTCCACGGGTAAAAAAGTTTATGCTATTGCCGCACAAAAATTAATTCCCGTTTGTTTGGAACTAGGGGGATCAAGCCCCGGCATTGTGTTCGAAAATTGCCCCCTCACAAATGAATTAATTGAATCCATATTTTGGAAACGATTTCTAAATTCAGGACAGTTCTGTGATGGCTTAAAACGGTTAATCGTTCATTACACTTTATTTGATGAATGTGTTCAAAAATTATCCGACTTTGCGGCAACCATCAAAATCGGCGATCCGATTAGCCCTGACACCCAACTAGGCCCCTTGGTCGCCGAACGCCAGGTATTAAAATTGGAATCCCAAATTCAAGATTCCGTCAAAATGGGGGCAAAAATAATCTGTGGTGGCAAACGTCCAGCTGAATTACAGGGGGCTTATTTCGAACCCACAATTTTAACCCAAATCACCCCTGATATGCCTATCTGGAAAGAAGAAGTCTTTGGCCCTGCCCTACCTATTGTACCGTTTCGAAATTATGATGAAGCTTTATTTTTGGCCCAGGATACTGCCTATGGCTTAAGTGCGTTTGTTTATAGCCATGACAAGACATTAATTTCTCAAGCGCAAAACGATTTAAAAGTCGGATCAATTGATGATGGATCTGCCCAATATTATCGGCCTCAAAATCCCTTCGGCGGTTACAAACAATCTGGTATTGGGAGACAAGGCGGTGTTTTAGGTTTCCGTGATGTTTGCCAAATCAAAGTAAAAGCCTATCGCAAATAAAAGACCTCTGTAGTATGATGCTTCCCATTGTGGATTGTGTATTCTGTATTTCGCAAAAATGACTTTCCAAATATGCAGAATCTTTTATTATTACTTTTTTTGTTTTGTGATTATGAAAATGAAATCTTTCTCAATTTTATCTTTAAATAAATTTGGCCCCCTACCTTCCACCCCCACCCACTGGGCTTCTGCTGGCAAGTCGTTAAGATGGCACCTGTTTACTTTGATTATTCTAATCTCCCTCCTTCCCACTCCGGCCTTTGCGATTGCATGCTATGTCGATCGTGAGGCCGAAGCCGAACAAGCCATTCGGATTCATTCGGAATTGATGGTCATTGGATTAAACTGCCAACACCGTACGCCTTCAGATCAAAAAAATTATTATTTGCAGTACAAAGAATTTACTGCCGCGCATGGACCTCTCTTCGCGGCTTATGAAAATACGTTACTCGACTATTACCGCCGCGCGGGATATAAAAATCCAGAAGGCGAACTTAATCAACTACGTACTCAATTTGCAAACAAGATTTCTGGTGACGCCGCAAAAATGCGGCCCGACTTATTTTGTAATTATTACGCCCCCCGCATTCCAAAGGTCCGGACAATGAACAACGTCCAAATTCAAAAATGGGCGTCCACTTTTTATCATGCGCATCCTTTGTCACAACCAATTTGCGCGAATGCAAAAGTACAGATGAGATAAGAAATACTGCCATTCCGGTGTCTTTTAAATTCGAATAGATCCACGCCCCCGCGAGGATCATACTATTTTCACAGAAAAGGAAAATTCCATGACCATCGCCTCCCTCTTTCGCCGCAAACGTACCGATCTGACCTCTCAGGCGGGATTAAAGCAATGTTTAGGAGCCTTTGATTTAACCCTTATGGGGATTGGGGCTATTATCGGTACAGGTATTTTTGTGTTAACGGGTGTGGCAGCCGCAACCCAAGCCGGGCCTGCCGTCGTGTTGTCCTTCGTCGTTTCCGGCGTAGCCTGCGCCTTTGCGGCCCTGTGCTATGCCGAACTGTCATCATCGGTCGGTGGATGCGGCAGCGCCTATGGATATTCATACGCCGCCTTTGGTGAGATTATCGCCTGGATGATCGGATGGGTTTTAATTTTAGAATACGGCGTAGCGGTCGCGGCAGTGGCAAACGGATGGTCCGGATATTTCAACAACGCCTTAACGGCCATCGGTATGGGCCTTCCCGACATGTTAACCAAAGGGCCCTATGCACACGATGCGCCGGGTCTTGTCAACCTGCCCGCTGTTATCATTATTCTGATGTTGATGGCTATGTTGGTCGTGGGAGTCAAGGAAAGCGCACGATTAAATGCAGGGATGGTGTTTATTAAAGTACTGACCATCATTATTTTCTTAAGCGTTGGGGTCTTTCATATTAATCCTGAAAATTGGACACCCTTTATGCCATTTGGATGGTTTGACACATTAGCAGACGGTAAGACCGTAGGGGTTCTTGCCGGCGCATCGCTTGTATTCTTTGCCTATGTTGGCTTTGATGCGGTATCTACAGCCGTCGAGGAGGCCCGCGACCCGCAACGCACCGTCCCCATTGGCATTTTATCATCACTGATCTTTTGTACGGTTATTTATATTATCGTTTCTGGTGTCTTAACGGGCATGGTCCCCTACACAGAACTGAACGTGTCATCACCCGTGGCATTTGCGCTTCAACAAGTTGGCGTAAATTGGGCAGCAGCATTAGTCGCCACCGGGGTCATTGCGGGCCTGACAACCGTGATGCTCGTTTTATATTATGCCCTGACCCGCATTTTATTAGCTATGGGACGTGATGGGCTTTTACCCCCCTATTTTGCGTCCGTTAGTCCCCGATCACAAACCCCCGTCCACAATACGATCATTTGCGGTGTCGTCATGGCGGTAATGGCCGGTTTTGTGCCTTTGGGTGCTCTCGCAGAACTTGTCAATATTGGAACACTCGTTGCATTTGTCTTGGTCTGCGGGGGTGTTTTAATGATGCGGATGCATGAACCAAACTTATCTCGACCATTTAAAGTTCCTTTTGGAAAAGTAATTCCTGTTTTAGGTGTGTTTTCTTGTCTAGCCCTTATTTCATTTTTGCCGCACACGACACATCTACGTTTTATATTGTGGCTGGCAGTTGGTTTGATTATTTATACCGCGTATTCCTATCGGCACAGCAAATTAAAAACTGCCAAATAACACACATATGGGGCATTCGTTATGTCGTTTGATGTTCAATCGATTAATGAAGACATCGCCGCACAACTTACTCGAAAAATATATGCCATTCCGGTTTTAATCGGAATCGGCATTGCTCTGTATTTTGCATGGGCGCATGAACCCGATCTAGGCGCTCCTGTATCGATTACTATTTTATCTATAATCCTCGCGCGGACAGCTTATATACATCAAGATCAATTGTGGGGCGGGATTCAAATCGCCTATATCCTTACATCGATTGCTATTATCACCATAGGGTTTATAGCGGCGGGGACCCGCGCACACGGGGTACAGACGCCCATGATTAACGCCCCACTCGGCCCGATCGGGTTTTCAGGACGTGTGCAATCATTGGAACAACTCGAAGGTGGCAAAGGTGTGCGCGTCATTTTAACCGACCTGCACATGCACGATGACCTTCCCGTTGACCAAGTACCTCACAGCTTACGGTTAAGTATTCGTAAAGGTGGTAGCGACATTAAAACTGGGAACCGAATTCATGTTTTTGCCAAAATTGAACCGGCAAGCCCTCCCACAACACCGAATGGATTTGATTTTCGACGTCATGCCTATTTCAACCAAATTGGAGGATATGGGTATGTATTAGGCACACCTCGAATTTATCAAAATGACCGTGATCAAACGAACCCCCTCCTTCTAAATAGAGAGGATAAACCTCACTTTTTCTCTTTCATTTCTACTTCATTCCTTACCTGGTTTGAAAACCGACGGAACGATATTTCAGCCCATGTAAATACAACATTACCCATTCGCCAGGCCGGCATGGTCACCGCCTTATTAACCGGCGAACGCGCAGCGATTACAGAAGAAGATTGGAATGCCCTTCGGAATTCTGGCCTCGCCCATTTACTCGCCATATCGGGAGCAAATGTAGACATGGTCGCGCTAATTGTTTTTTTTCTTGCCCGCTTAGGTATGGCGGCGTTCCCTCATTTTGCCGAACGACACCCGATAAAAAAATACGCCGCCATCATTGCTTTTATGGCAGCGTTTTTTTATGTTTTATTGATCCTCCCTTCGACTCCGACCTTACGCGCATTACTGACCATCTCGATTGTATTACTGGCCATACTTCTCGACCGATCCCCTATATCTTTACGATTGGTATGCGCATCAGCCACTATTGTTTTGTTATGGCAGCCAGAACAGTTACTCTCCCCCAGTTTTCAATTATCATTTGCAGCCGTCACAGCCCTTGTCGCCGTATTTGAGATACTGGCCCCTTGGCTAAAACGCCTTCATCAAGATTCAACGATTGTCCGACGAACAGTCATGTATATCTTGGGTGTCTGTGCGACAACCGCGATTGCAACAATCGCAACGGCACCGATATCGCTGTATCATTTTCAAAATCTGGCGTTATACGGCGTTATTGCAAACGTCCTCGCCGTACCCATTATGACGTTTCTGATTATGCCACTATCTATCTTGTGCTATATATTGATGCCGTTTGGGGCGGCGGATTCAACGTTGCATGTGGTCGGCGCGGCAAATGATTGGATATTAACAATTGCGCATCGTACGGCCAGTTTACCGGGCGCGCAATTTACACCATCCGCCATTCCATTTGCAGCTTTTATCGCCGTCGTAACGGCTGGTTTAGTTTTATGTTTAGGGGCCGAACGGTTAAAAACACTCTCACTGATCCCCTTAAGTATTGCCGCAATCATCATGATAACAAATATCCAACCTAATATGGTGATATTAGCGGGCGGCAAGGTCGTCATGGAACGACGAGAAGATGGTACAATTGTAACCAACACCCGAAAATATGCCCGGCGGCAACAAACCGATTGGGTACGATATTGGGGAGGCAATACAGACAAGGGTGCCATCGTTGATCGCATAAATCCCCCGGCACCCCCACCGGGTCTGATTATCCCGCAAACCCTCTCTCCCCTTGCGATTTATACACCACCCAAAACAAAGGGCATAAATGCACGCCTTAAAATTATCTCTCCCCGGGGGCATGATCGATTATGGCAGGCAGGATATGAATAAAATCTCTCTTTCATAATCTATGCCACTTTTCCTTGAGAGTTCTTGAAAAATCGTGTAAATTAACCCCGGGTTTGCGGTTTTCCGCGACCCTTTTTAGTCTTGGAACGATCATGAACGCTGTTGCCAACCCGTCAAATCCCCTTGAAAACTTAAGTTTTGATCAAGCCCTCACCGAACTTGAAAAAATCGTGCGAGAGATGGAATCCGGTAAAACAGGATTAGAAGACTCGATCGCCGCCTATGAACGCGGCGTTGCGTTAAAAAATCATGCCGCCAATCGTTTGAAAGATGCCCAAATGCGTATCGAACAAATTGCGCAGAACGCCGATGGTACAATTGGGCTTGTCCCTTTTGACCCCCCCAAAGAATAGCCCCCTTAAAAAAATTTAAACCCCCAAAAGGTTCTTGCCCGATGTGCCCCTCTCCCCGCGAAGCCACCCAATCCTTTCAAGAACAACTCGATGATGTTGTCGCTGCGATGAACCGAGTTATCGAACGCCTATTACCCACCAATACCCTTCCTGAATCCCGCCTGTTCGAGGCAATGCGATATGCCAGTTTAAATGGCGGTAAGCGTATGCGGGCCTTTTTGGTCGTGCATGCCGCGCGACTCTTTGGTGTCGATGCGTATCGCGCGTGTCGCGTGGCCGCCGCTTTGGAAATGATTCATGCCTATTCATTAGTACACGATGACTTACCCGCTATGGATAATGCCGATTTGCGCCGCGGTAAACCATCAACCCATAAACAATTTGATGAGGCCACCGCCATTTTGGCAGGTGATGGGTTATTAACGTACGCGTTTGAAATTCTGGCCGATCCCGAAACCCACGAAGATCCACGTGTGCGCGTAGATTTAATCGCCAAATTGGCGCATGCGGCCGGGCCACACGGAATGGTCGGAGGGCAAATGCTCGATTTGATAGGCGAGAAACAGGAATTTGATTTAGGCACCATTTCCCGCTTGCAACGGTTAAAGACAGGGAAACTGATTTCTTTTGCGGCCGAAGCTGGCGCAATCCTGGGCCGCGCTGGCGAACCTCATCGCCGCGCGTTGGTCAATTACGCAAACGATCTGGGCCTGGCGTTTCAAGTCACCGATGATATTTTAGATGTCGAAAGCACGGCCGCCGAAACGGGCAAAGATCACGGCAAGGATGCCGAAGCCGGCAAATCTACGTTCGTCTCGACCATGGGGATTGAATCGGCTAAAAAACATGCTCAAATGTTGGTGAACCAAGCCATGTCGCATTTAAATATTTTTGAACGCCGCGGCGAGATTTTAAAAGAACTTGCGACGTACGTATTACAACGGCGGGCATGATGCCCCTCCCTCGCCCGACCCTTGTGATTCTCGATATGGACGGCACCACCGTTCGACACCTAAATCCTTATGTTTTACATGCTTTAGAACTGGCGGATGACGCATTATTCCGAGCACGCACCTATATGACCTGTTTGGGACAAAAATTGGGTATGGGCACGCAGCTGCGCACACGACGATCCACCCGGCGTCCACGGTTATTGGTGCACCGGACCCTGCATAAATTACGCCGCAAATCCGTCGATCAAATCGTTGCCCCCTGCCCGGGCGTGATTGATCTGTTCGAATTATTCGCGGCGCATCTTATCCCGATGGGATTAATCAGTAATGGATTGGGGCGCGGATACGGATATGATATTTTGGAAAAATTTGATCTTGCCAAATTTTTTACCGCAACGGTATTTCGGGAAGATACGCGCCGCGCCAAACCCGACCCCGAACCCATTTTAGAAATTTTAAAACGGATGGGCATCCCGTTAACATCAAATGATGTGATTTGGTATATTGGCGACCGCGCCAAAGACATCGCTGTCGCGTTATCATCTGGCCCCTTGGTTACCGCAAAAATTATACCGATTGGGTACGGCCTGCACGCCGCACCCATGTTATTACAAAATCATTTTAACACCGATCATTTGGTGTTGTCGTATGAAGATTGGTACGAGACGGTGGAGGGGATATTAGAGAAAGAAAAAAATCCCCTGCGGCAAGAGGGGATTTTTTAAATAGAAGGCCATTGGCAAGAAACAAAATTTTTTTGATTCTAAGTTTTTTCAAACTTTACAAAAAGACAATCGATTTGGTTACCAGCTGGAATAAATTGAATCATTTGATTCTTTTGACCCTTAGGAGAAACCCCTTCCCGACAAAACGCAACTGACCCATTCGGTAATTGAGATTTATTCGTAAACGGGTGTTTAACCAAAGTGACACTTTGGCCTTCACTAAGTGTCTTTGAAAAATCTACGCACAATTGACGAATATTACGTAATTTTTTATCATCCAAAATATCAGGACTGCAGTAGCCTGTTCCATTTTTACTTTCTAAACGAATGACTTGTTCAGACACAAGTTTCGAATCCTCTGGTACAGCCCCAAAAGAATTATTAATTCGATTGGAACCATTAATTCTATTGGAGGGATACAAATTATATTCTTGAGAAGGTACTTGTTGATTATTTAAAGGAGTTTTCTGTCCATAAGGACCCCGAATATAAGCATCCGCTGGCATATTACCTGGGGTTGTAATCACCCCATTATTATTTGTATACGTACCACTTGGCATAGAGCCACTATTCGTACATACATTAGCTATACAAATCGTTCCGCCTGCAGAAGCCCCCCCCGCAGCGGCAAGAACACAGGCTGCTGTAAAACGATTCACCAATCCCATTATAATTTCTTCCAAAAAAGGTATTTAACAAAAAGTGCGGGGATTATAAAATAGATTATTAAAAATAACAATAGATATATATTCTTAATATTATTCTTAATTCCTGCGCTGACCCGGATGACACTCCCCTCAATACCCCTTTGGGTTCGCCTTTAAAAAATCGTTTTCTTCCGGGGTGGACGACCGCCCCAATAAAATATTTCGGTGCGGAAACCGTCCAAATTTTTCAACCACGCGCATATGTTTTAACGCATAATCAAATGATAACGGGTCATCCCCCTTTGTTTTTTCAAACAACGCGACCGCGCGTTTTTGATCCTGCAAGTTTTCGGAATGTTCGAACGGCAAATAAATAAACCGACGTTTGGGTAACGATAAAATCTGATCAAACCCTTTGGCAATCGCCAATTTGGCAACCACAATGGCCTGACGATCGCTTTCGTACATGCGCGCGAGCCCTCGAAACATATTACGGGGGAATTGATCATACATCAGGCACAGGGCCAGGCATCCATCGGCGTCACCTTGCCAATGATCACACCCTCCCAACCTCGCAAAATCATAGGCCGAGGCAAAGCGTTCGCGGATTTGGGAATCAAAATCATCATTGACCTGGAACCATAACGGGGGCGCCGTTTCGGTAAACCAGAAATTTAATATATCATCCCGATAATCTTTCATATCTCGATGATGTCATTCCGGTTTCATAAGCGCAAGATATCGTTTTTCAAATTTGCGCGCCGAAAAAGTTAATATAATCGACGGGATAAACGGCATAAAAACAATGCCGATGGTCGACAAATCTTTTAAGGCCGCCATCACATCCGGCGCGATATATTTGCTGTAAATTATGGCAAAAACAAACACGCCAAAACAAGCAAACATAACGGCAAGAACCGTGCATGTTTTCATTTGGACATAGGCTTCGCGTGCCTGTTCCAACCGTTCTGGCGTTAAGATTAAAGATGCGGGGGGGACAGGATCGGTCATCATTAATGCAACTTTGCCCAAATTTTACGTTTCACCGCATACATAATCCCCGCAAAGATAGCCAGGAAAATCAACACCTTGACACCCATCCGTTTACGATCTTCCATTTCAGGTTCAGACACCCATGTCAAGAAATGGGACACATCACGCGCGTACTGATCAATTGTTTGCGGCGTTCCATCCTCATACGTAATTTGGCCATCCGACAATGGAGCGGCCATCGCAATGATTTGACCTGGCATATATTTGTTCCAATTTTGTCCCGCTGCCAAAACTTTACCATGAGGCGCGGCTTCATAGCCCGTCAAAATACCGTACACATAATCGGCACCCCCATGGCGTGATTTGGTGATCAAGGATAAATCCGGAGGGAGTGCCCCATTATTCGCATATTTCGACGCGGCATCATTCGCAAAAGGCGATTTAAAATGATCGGATGGTTTAGCCGCGCGTTCAAACATTTCGCCCTCGTCGTTCGGGCCGTCCATAACGGTATAATTCGCGGCGATCGCCTTAATTTCATCTTCCGAATATCCGATCCCGGATAAATTTCGGTACGCCACACGTTTCATCCCATGACACGATGCACAGACTTCGCGGTAAATTTTATATCCGCGTTGTAATGCAGCCTTGTCATACGTACCAAACGGACCATCAAAAGACCATTTAATATCGGGAGGCGTCGCATCCCCCGCATTCGCGTGTGCGTCCGACATTCCGACGAACATCAGAACCGCCGCCATCGCCGCCATCCCAAACATTGTACGCATTATATTGGTCATGATCATATCTCCTTATACATGCGCCTTGAGGACCGATTCCGAAATACTGTTCGGTAATGGCTTGGGTTTTTCAAATTTGGTTAAAACAGGTAAGATCACCAGGAAGAATGCGAAATAATAGAATGTCGCAATTTGCCCGACCAAAACCCAAATCCCCTCTGGTGGGCGTCCGCCCGCCTGGCCCAACGCAAAAACAGCGACCACCAACAATAACAGCGCGGCCCGATACCGCGGACGGAACCGTGCCGATCGCACCGGATGACGATCCAACCAGGGCAGAACGAACAGCAACGCGATCGATCCAAACATCGCAATGACGCCACCCAATTTCGCGGGGATCAAAATAATGCCGGTAAATGGAATCATCACATCCCACGTAATCGCCCGTAAAATGGCATAAAACGGCAGGAAATACCATTCGGGGACAATATGTGGTGGCGTCACCATGGGATTGGCTGGGGTATAATTATCCGGGTGCCCCAATGCATTCGGCATAAAGAACACAAACGCAAAATACACCAATAAAAATACAAGCAAACCAAACGTATCTTTAATTGTATAATACGGGTGGAACGTCACTGTATCTTGTGGACCCTTGACGTCCAGACCCGTTGGGTTATTCGACCCCGTAACATGCAACGCCCAAATATGCAGGAACACCACGCCAAAAATCACAAATGGCAGCAAGAAGTGCAACGCAAAGAACCGGTTCAACGTCGGGTTATCGACTGAGAACCCCCCCCACAATAACGTGACAATATCATTTCCCACAATCGGCACCGCCGAGAATAGGTTCGTAATCACCGTTGCGCCCCAAAAACTCATCTGACCCCACGGCAGAACATAGCCCATAAAAGCCGTTGCCATCATCAACAAGAAAATGATGACGCCCAAGATCCACAAAATTTCCCGCGGTTGTTTATACGACCCGTAATACATGCCACGGAAAATATGAATATACACGGCGATAAAGAAAAAAGAGGCGCCGTTTGCGTGCACATACCGCAACAGCCATCCATAATTCACATCACGCATGATACGTTCAACGCTGTCAAACGCGCCCACGGTGCTGGGGTTATAATTCATGGCCAAGAACAAACCGGTCGCGATCATCAACACCAGCATGAACATCGCGATTGCACCGAAATTCCAAAAATAATTGAAATTACGCGGTGTTGGAAACACGCCATATTCCCGTTGCATCAACGTGAATAACGGCAACCGTGAATCGATAAATTCAACCACCGGATTTCGAAACGGGGTACGCAGACCTGACGACATGAATAATAACTCCTTAGTATTTCAAATTATACTTAATCAATAATTGGCTTAAAACGCCTTCGGCATCAAGTTCATCCAAAATTGCATCAATATTTGCTTTTAATTGATGAGATTCTGCAGGGTAAAATAAACGTACCGATGGGCGCAACAAAGACTCGTTCGTGACGCGTTTTAACTTACCCGGATTATCCTTTAAATAGGCAAGTTCGGCAAGTTTTGATAACACAACAAAATTTGCCTTTTTGGTATGAAGATCCATAAACATCTGGGTCGGCATTGCCCCTTGGGGCAACAAATTCAATTTCGCCTTAGGGAAAAGCCGCGGGACATAAAGCCCTCCTAATTCTCCATCCATTCCAATAAACGTGTATTTCTCATTATTCAATTCAGATAAAGTCTTAATCCCCGAAACATCTACCGCCCCATCTGCATAAATATTGATCTGATCCATCGTCAATAATTTACCCGGTAAAAAGCCAAATACTGTTGCAGGAATCAATAAAACGGGCGAACAAATCATATCCATCTTACCCATATCCAGGTCCTGGCGCAGAGTACCAAAGCTGGTGATTTCAGTATATTTTATTTTCTTACCCGTCCGCTTTGAAATTTCATTCATTAAATCAACGGTAAACCCTTGAGGGTTACCAGATGGATCGTATGAAAAAACTGTTCCTAAAACATAAACTGCACAGTTGATTTCATTATTCTTTTGAATGCGTTCAAGCGCGCGATCTTCCGCATGTACCACACCCTGAAGGCACATCACGGAAAAGATCAATAAAATAAATGAAATAAAGCGCATTCTGATCCTACATCCCAAACGGGTATCTTTCATCCATCATATCGCCCCCCGCTCGCATCGCAGACAGGGCAACAGCATAACGTTTCAGTACCCCCAGCGCATAATCGGCCCGACCACGGATATATTCATCATCGGGGCCTGCGGCCACCTCCCCCTTAAACACCGACCCGACATTCCGGACGATCAAATGTTCAGGTAAATACGTAATGCGGTTATTCTTATAACTGGTCACATGTAAATCGACGATGGGGTAGACGCCATTGGCACCTGATGATACCGACACAATCAAGGCCGGCTTATGCCCAACGTTTGAGGGGTGCGTGTACAACAAAAAATTTTTAATCGCGGGCGCCGCCATGCCGGCCCATTCGGGCGCAATGACCACAAATCCGTCTGCTGCCGCCAGACGTGCGCCATAGGGAGCGAATTGTTTCGACAGATCTGATTTCGGATTCCACGCGCTGTCATCCCATAACGGCAACGGATTGCCGTCCAGTTTCATCACGTCGGCCGTAACGTCATGCACCGACGACAGGCGCGCGGCCAGATAATCGGCGACGCGTCCACTTTCGGAACCTGCGCGGTGCGATCCGCTGATGAGAACAATTTTGGTCATATATTACCTTCGATATAACTCTTCTAGGGGATCACCCCCACCCTAACCCTCCCCCCTTCAGGGGGAGGGAACTCTAACGTCTCATTCGTCTCTTAAATCTAATTTTTTTACCAACGTCACTCATAAGAAATTTGAGAGCTATTCCCTCCCCCTGAAGGGGGGAGGGTTAGGGTGGGGGTGATCCTCCGTTTAAAAATGACTATCCAATCTTAATTTTCGTATCCGACACAAATGTATATTGGGGGACTTCTAAATTTTTTGGCGCCGGCCCCTTACGGATGCGACCCGACGTATCATAATGCGACCCGTGGCACGGACAGAACCATCCACCAAAATCACCCTGTGAATCGGTGGGCTTTTGACCCGACGGTACACACCCCAAATGGGTGCACACCCCGACCAAAACCAGCCATTCTTCATGTCCCTTTTGCACCCGAACATCGTCCGTTTGAGGATCGCGCAAGGTCGCAACATCAACATCAGCTGCTGATTTCATTTCATCGGCCGTCCGACGGCGAATAAACACGGGTTTGCCGCGCCACATTTCGGTTTTGGATTGACCCGGTTGAATATTCGTTAAATCAACTTCGATCGTTGATAGCGCCAACGTATCGGCGGCCGGGTTCATGGAATCAACCAACGGCACAATCGCTGCACCGCCCGCAACGGCCCCAAAACCGGCCGCGGTCAAATACAGGAATTCACGCCGGGTGGGCCCACCGCTCGCCTCGGCACAAGCGCAAGAATGATCGGGGGTACAGCAAGAAGAATTGTCAGTCATGATGAAACACTTGAGAAAGAATGAAACAATGCCAGCGTGTCATCCCAGGCGTTGGCCGGGATCCAGTTGGAATAAAATTTTCCTAGATCCCAGCCTGCACCGGGATGACACATGACGCGCGCGCTTATTCTAACCTGATTTCAGGGTGGGGGTCTAGGGGATGTTTTTTATTCCCCTAAATATGGTATACCCTTCATATGCCCCTGAATCTCGCCCTGTACCAACCCGATATCCCCCAAAATGTGGGGGCCGCCATGCGGTTGTGCGCGTGTTTGGGGCTAACGCTTGATTTGATCGAACCGTTTGGGTTTCCGTGGGACGAGCGGAAAATCCGCGCCTCAGGTATGGATTATACCGACCTCGCGACCGTCAAACGCCACGCGAGTTTCGATGCGTTTTGTGCCGAATATCCCAGGCGGCGATTGATACTTATGACCACCGAGGGCGCGATCCCCTATACCGATTTTGAATATCGCGCAGATGATATTTTAATCGCAGGCCGGGAAAGCGCCGGTGTGCCCGAATTTGTCCACGAAAAAGCCGACGCCCGGGTG
>CAZLPZ010000033.1:0-17918 GCA_964561535.1 uncultured Pseudobdellovibrionaceae bacterium
GCATTTGCGATCCCGGCGTTTGATGACGAATTTGGCAAAAAATTGGGCTTCCCGGATCTCGCGGGCCTAAAAAAAGCGGTTGAAAATCAACTCTCGACTGATTATGGCCGCCACACACGGATGAAAACCAAACGTGCCTTGTTGGATATCTTGGATGCCAACCATAAATTGGAATTACCGCCAAAATTGTTGGACATGGAATATGAACAAATCGTCAAACAAATGGAGGCCGAAGCGCATCAGGCTGCGCACGAACGGGGTGAGTATGATCATGACGAACATCATGATCATGCGGCTCATTCGCATTTATCGGACGTGGAAAAAACAGAACTGCGCGGCATTGCCGAACGCCGCGTAAAATTGGGCTTGGTTTTGGCTGAAATTGGCAAGGTGAATAATATCACGGTCAATGACGGCGAATTGAACCGCGCGTTGTTTGCCGAGGCCGGGAAATATCAAGGCCAGGAAAAAGCGGTTCTTGAATATTATCGTAAAAACCGTCAAGCATTAGAAAGTTTGCGCGCGCCTTTATTTGAAGAAAAAGTCGTGGACTTCATTTTGGAACTGGCCACCGTGACCGAAAAATCGGTCAGCGTCGAGGATCTGTTAAAAGATGACGATGCGGAAACGACGGGCGCCAAAACCGACGACAAACCCGCCAAAAAATCCGCGAAGAAAAAAGCGGAATAAGTTAAGAGATAAATTGCAGATGGGTTTCCTCTCCCCGCGAAGGGTGGGGAGAGGGGATTTTCTTGAATTTCTTGGTTTGTTTTATTTGAACCATAGGGGAAATTACATGACCTATAAAGCCATCGCTGTCATCGGGGATTCAATCGCCAATGGGTATTGGGATCAACCATTCGAAGGATGGGTCGCTCGTACGGTTAAAAAATTATCGGCCGATCGCCCGTATGAAGTTGGCTTGGCTAATTTTGCCGTTGATGGTGATCGCATTTGCGACATGTATCATCGATTTTGTTCAAATGTGATTTCAATGCAGTCGAAAGATGTTTTGTGGGTGGTCGCGACGGCAAATGATTTGATCCGGTGGCATTCGCCAACGGCGCAACTGGATATCTCACCTGTAATGCGCGAAGAGTATTGGTTACGTTTGCTTGAAACTGCGCAGAAAATTTTCCCTCAAATTTTTATTTTTGGCATTGATTGTGGGGATAAATCACGTAATCCATCGATTGGTGTTAATGATTGGAAATACTACACATTGAATCAAGATATTCGTGATTATAATATTCAGATCGAGGATATCGCCAAAAAATTTAATATCCCCTTTTTAAATCCCTATTCCGTAACAGATAAGATGGATTGGCCATCAATGTTATACGATGGGGTACACCCCAACGCCGAAGGCCACGCGTTCTTGGCTGATCTCGCGTATGGGTTTTTAAAGGATAAAATTTGATGATCAACAGTCAACGTGGTTCCCTTTTCTTTTATATTCTCATCGGTGTGCTGCTGTTCGCCGCGTTGTCCTATGTGGTGGCCAGCATGTTGCGCGGAGCGGGGGATTATGGTGGGGGTGAACAGGCGAAACTTCAGGCCCATGCGATTGTTGAATATGCGGAAAAGGCAAAAATCACCGTGCAAGATATGCGATTGACGGGTATTGCTGCTGCCGATTTGGTATTTTTAAAATTGGGGGATGCGGGGTATACCGCCGCACCGCACACGAATAAAGTATTTCACTCCAATGGCGGTGGCTTGCCGGTCCCCACTTTGATCGATGCGGTCGTGACAACGGTGCTAACCCCCATTGTTGGGGTCTATATGACACGCACAGCGATTGATGATGTCGGAACAACGGAAGATGATGTGGTTCTGTCTGTACGTGGGGTGCGGGCCGATGTGTGTGCAAAAATCAATGATGATTTGACAGGATCGACGACGATCCCATCAACGGGCGCCAATAATCACGAGGCATTATTTGTGACGGGGGCATCAAATTTGACGGCGGCCGTTTGTGCTGGATGTGCTGGGCATCTGTCGTTGTGTGTGTCGCAAACCGGTCCAACAATCTATACATTTTACAGTGCAGTGGATCCGAATTAAAAAATATAAGAGGGATGGCGAGGAAAGATTCCCCCCCCTTTCAGTGGGAAGACTCCACGTGGTTCCTGGGATGCGCGGCCTTGTGTATGCGGATCAATTCATCGGCGTTGATTTCGGTGTAAATTTGGGTGCTGGACAGGGATGCATGGCCCAATAATTCTTGGATTTCACGCAAATTCGCACCATTTTCCAATAGATGCGTCGCGAATGAATGACGTAAAGCGTGCGGCGTTGCCGTATTTGGTAATCCTAATCCATTCCGTATACGCCGCATCGCCCGTTGAGCAACCCCTTGATTTAACCGCGTACCTTTAACCCCCATAAACAGGGGGCGGTCTTGTTTTTCGGCAAAGGGGCACACGGTGCGGTATGCATTTATGGCCGTTATGACGGCCGATAACACCGGCACAATCCGTTCTTTTCCACCCTTGCCCATGACGCGGAGTTCATCGTTCGTGGGCAAATCGGCGATGTTTAAGGATAAGGCTTCATCAATGCGCAATCCGCAGCCATATAATAAAGTGAATAAAGCACGGTCGCGGCCTTCGGTCCAATCGGTTCCGGGGGTCGCCGTAATTGCCAACGCTGTATTGTTGATCAGGTCGAAACTTTGGTCGGCCGATAGGGCCTTGGGCAGCGTATGAGGCCGTTTGGGCGAGTGAATTAATTTCGCGGCCCCGTTATGTAAGATTCCGTTGCGGTCCAAATATTTCAAAAAATTCTTGACCCCCGATAATGTGCGGGCACGCGAGGTGTTGCCGCGGCCTGACATCGCCTGGGCCGAGAGCCAAGACCGAAAGTCGGTGATGTTGGCATCCGCCAGGTGGGTGAGGCCGATGGCGTGTCCCTGATGTGTTGAGAGAAAATGGATAAAGGCGGTCACATCGCCCGTATACGCGCGCACGGTATGGCGCGACACGCGGCGTTCAACCGCCAGATAATCGGTCCACTGGGCGAATGCATCGTTTAAATCTGGGTGAACGGGCAGGGGGGCCATAATGCCTATTTTCGTGTTTTCTATGTTAACCATGTAAAAGTAACATAAAAATCATGTTATATTATGAGTATTACCGGGCGGCGGGCAGTTTTCGCCGCGGGTTAAGGGAATATAAGCATATTTTAAGGGGGGTGTCAAGGGGGTTGACAGGGAGAGAATTGTTTGCCATAATCTTTTATTATAAATACTTATAAAGTAAATTTTTATACAGGATATAATGATTCTATGAATATAAATGAAGCTCTTTATCTATTGTCTAGTGGGACCTTAGTAAAGCGTTTGGAAGGTTTTTCAAAAGCAGCAGCCCGTTCGACTAGCCGTAGTCTTATGCCAGTTATTTTACGCAACCCTTCTTCAAATGAAATCGAACCATCACATGGGTTGCAAAACCAAATTAATGTTGGTGCAGTATTTGGTCGTGATGATCCCGCTTTGAGTGTTCTTAGACGATTTATTCAAGAATCTAAAACTCGGTTGAATGACGCCACGGACCCGGCAACATGCTTTTCAAGTAACGCCATTGTGGTGATAGGCAACTTATCGGCTTTTCTGCCTAGAGATTATAAAAGAAACTACGCCGCGGGAATGGCGCCTATTATGAAAGCTTGGGTAGAAAATAAAGATAAAAAAGCCTTATCTTTTGAGATTATTGGCGTATGTGAAAAGGTCCTGGAAGTAAGTAATATTATCGAACCCGTGCCTGGAGATGATATAGCCCCTAAAATTTAATCTCTGCCAACAAATAATATCCTTTCAAGCCTGTGGTCACCACGGGCTTGAAATTTTTGGTGGCCAGCGTGCCCACATAAGCCGGTAATTCGGGACGAAAATGTACGCCGAATAAATCCAACCACCAAAACAAGAACGACCGGAACCATTGGGGCAAACCCTCTTGGGATCCAAAATCGACGATATGCACCGATCCTCCTCTTTGTGCCGGGCCTGCCGGCGTTGCGGGTTGGGCAGGGGTAATTAAGGCCAACGCATGATCCAGAGATTCTTTCCAGGGCGGGATCATCGACAGCGCATATGAAAAGATAATTTTATCAACGGTGCCGGGGGTAATACCAAACAGGGTGCTCGGGTCAAAATCCTGGGCAAAACCATGCTGGATGATCACACGACCTGTCAGTCCGGCACGGTCGATCGATTCTTGGGCGGTTTTTAACATTTCTTCCGATGCGTCTAATCCGTAAAACCGAGCAAGGGGATATTTTCGGGCCATTTGAATGAGGTTCCGCGCTGTACCACATCCAACCTCGATCACGATGTCGTCGGGACGGACGTTTAATTCATTAATGAGACGGTCGCGGCCCAGTAAATAATATTTGCGGGATGCATCATAAACATGCCGCGTATAGCGATACATGTTGTTCATGGCCTTTGTGACGTCGTTTAAAGGTGTAGAGGTGGTTGTTGTCATTTTAAGAGTCCTTGGTTATCAAAAGGCCCCTCCCCCTGTAAGGGGGAGGGGGGTCCTGTGAAATTCTCTGCGCACTATCCAATCATCTGATACATATGAAATCCGCCATAAATGGACGACCGATCTTGGGCTGACCATTTTTTACATGTTTCGGGATCATAGATGAATTGCGACAGGATATCTTTGCGTACGCGGCCTGGCAGAATGCTGTCGGCGCCTGCCGTGCGGAAAATGACTCGCGCGTCAGGTCGGGCTGTGCGGACAACTTGAGTCCAAAGGGCGTTTAATTGTTCATCATTCATCCAATCTTGCGCATCCAAAAACACGTAACGATCGAATGTATTTGGTGATTGCGTTTCTAAATAATCAGTCAGGGATAAATGATGTAAATGCACGCGATCGGCATTGGCACGGAGTGTGTCAAAATTTTCGCGTTTTAAATAACGCGGCACGGCGCGGCGATTGATACGGTCATATCCGCGACCAAAGGCTTGCCACGCAAAATAATTATCTTTGATATCGTAATCGCATGCGAGGCGTTGCAGGCGCGCCTTTAATACATCAGCCATGTGGGCATTGGGGGCACCCTTTAATGCGTCGAATTGCGCGGGTGGGATACCAAGAGAAAAGAGGGAAATGGGGAGTGAACATAAAAAACGAATAAATCTTTTGTTAAATAAGGGGGCTAAATGTTCATCAAACAAGCGTTTTTGATCCGTCATTGTTTGAGCTGTTAACATGACGCGTGGGTCTTTACCATAGAGACGGGCAAGAAAATGGACCGTTCCAATAAACCGTCCGAGTAGTCCATACCGATAAATATTTTGGGTAAAATAATTGACGCGACGACCCAAGCCGAATTTATAACTGTCCCAATAATCACGTGTTACAGGATCGAGATGAGGGCGCAGATATTTTTCATACAGTTCAACGTTCGATGGAGCATCAGCTTCTCCAAAAAATCGGAAAAATGAATCGTAATCGGGTAAGTATTTCACCGCTGCAATTTTGAGGCGGGCAAGCGCAATGTGCGCGGGGTTTAAATCGACGGCCGTGATTGATTCTGGCCCCACTGTTAAATCATTCATAATATTGCACCCACCCGACGAAATCATAAACACGCGGGAGGTGGATATCAGGCCCATGGCGTCCAAATCAACTTCGGGGTCTTCCCAAATTTGTGGGTATACAAACCCGCGGAACATAAACGAGAACATGCGTTCCAGAACGCCGCGGGACGATAGAGCCGAATGGTTGTGCACGGCAGATTTAAGCAGTTCATTCCGCTGACGTTTGGCATCCTTTAATGTGGATGCGTTGTCATTAACGGTCGGCGCATCTGTACCAGGGCTGTCATGCCGGCGTAGGTTCGAATCCTGTGCCGTTTCTGGGGAATTTTGTACGGGAACTGTGTTTTGAGGCAGCATTTGATTTTCCTGTCTTTTTACCTTTTAAAACTTGCATAACCTATATATAAAATCCGGGGCGGGTTCAATTGGTTTTGACAGCCTCATTGACTTTATTAGGATTTTTTGTAATGCAGAGTCCAAAAATGGACATAATCGTTGGTTTAACTGGATCGACCGCTAGACGAAAAACCCTATCGGGGATGATTGAGGGGCAGGATGCACGCGTCCTTATTGATCTGGCCCGTGCGGGGGCTGCTCATAATCGGCCAGTATTGCACATTGCGGCGGATGACACGCGGATGCAAGCGTTGCAGGATTTGATTGCCTTTTTTGCCCCGGATGTGCGGGTGATTACGCTGCCGGGGTGGGATTGCCTGCCCTATGATCGCGTATCCCCCAGCCACGATGTGGTGGCCGCACGGATGTCTGCGTTGTTTGCATTAACAAATCAAAAAAAAGAGAATGTAATTATTCTCACCACCATTGCGGCGGCAACGCAACGTGTGATCACACCGGATGTTTTGGCACAGCACGTATTGGTTGTGCGGACAGGCGAGCGTATTGCTGAACGAACGATGATGGAGTATCTGGTACGTAATGGGTATGCGCGCACTGATACCGTGCGCGATTCTGGCGAATTTGCTGTGCGCGGGGGGATTATTGATTTCTATCCGCCGGGATTTACAAATCCCTTCCGTATCGATTTATTTGGGGATGTTGTTGAAAGCATAAAATCGTTTGATCCATTGTCGCAACGAACCAATGCATCGGTAGATGTTGTGGGACTTTTACCTGCGACTGAATATGGGTTAGATGAAGATTCAATTGCACGATTCCGAGGGGCCTATCGCGATGCCTTTGGTGTGCCGGGCGTGGATGATGTGTTGTATCATACAATTTCGGAAGGTCGACGGTATCAAGGTGCCGACCATTGGTTACCATTTTTTCACGAAAAATTAGCAACGATTTTTGATTATGTGCCGGATGATGCGGTGATTACACTGGATCCCCAGGCCGATCATGATGTGATCGAGCGGTTTGATCAGATCGATGATTATTACGGTTCACGTGTGGCGTTATTGCGGGCGCATAGAGAATCAAAAAATAAGCATGATCTTGCGCCATCCTATCGGCCCGTGCCTCCTGTAAAATTGTATGTGGTTCGCGATGAATGGCGTGATGTGTTGTCAGTACGCGATGTCACGGCGTTCCAAGGATTTTTATCAGAAAATTCATCTCCCCCTGAAAAAGGGAGTCAGGAAGAGGTCGTCCGCGCGCGTGATTTTGCGGATGTGCGGGCAATACCCGGAGGTGATGTATTTGGGGCTGTGGTCGCTTATTTGGCGACGTTACGGGGCAGCGGGAAACATCGCCGATTGTTGATTGCGTGTTATTCGATCGGGTCACGCGACCGGATTGCGGCACTATTGACAGACGCGGGATTACAGGCGATCGCGTTGTGCGATGGCTTTACTGCGTCCGAAAGGTTGCACCCCAATCAAACAGCGTTGGTTGTTTTACCATTGGCGCATGGGTTTATCACGGATGACCTAGCCGTGATTACTGAACAAGATATTTTGGGTGATCGTTTGGTTCATACGCGCGCAAAGCGTAAAAAAGCTGATCATTTTATCAAAGAGATCTCGAGTTTAAATCCTGGTGATTTGGTTGTTCATACGGACCATGGAATTGGACGGTTCGAAGGGTTGGAAACGATCCGGGCTGCTGGTGTGATGCATGATTGTTTAAAACTGACTTATGATGCCGGAGACCGACTATATTTGCCCGTTGAAAATATGGATCTGTTGTCGCGATTTGGATCGGAGGGGGATGGCGTTGTTGCACTCGACCGATTGGGGGGGGCGGGATGGCAAGCCCGCAAAGCAAAAGTAAAAAAAGATTTGATGGTGATGGCCGGTGATTTGTTAAAAATTGCAGCTGAACGATTAATGAAACCGGGCGAGACTTTTGTACCGGATGGTCACGGATATTCAGAATTTGTCGCGCGGTTCCCGTACGTTGAAACAGATGACCAGCAAAACGCGATCAATGATGTCCTTGCAGATTTATCTCGGGGATCGCCTGCCGATCGATTGGTGTGCGGCGATGTGGGGTTTGGTAAAACAGAAATTGCGTTGCGGGCGGCGTATGTGGCAGCATCGAATGGCGCGCAGGTGGCGGTGGTTGTGCCTACGACGTTATTGTCACGGCAACATTATCACAATTTTGCCGCGCGGTTTGCCGGGATGGGCCTGAATGTGGGGCAAATTTCACGGATGGTTCCTTTGGATGAACGTAAACGGGTGAAACAAGGAATCGCGGACGGGTCGATTCACATTGTGGTGGGCACCCATGCGATACTTGCCAAAGATATTAAATTTGCAAATCTTGGCTTGATGATTGTGGATGAGGAACAGCGGTTCGGGGTGAAACAAAAAGAGGCATTAAAGGAATTAAAAACAGATGTGCATGTGGTGACATTGACCGCAACGCCAATTCCACGCACGTTACAAATGGCGTTAACAGGGGTGCGAGATATGAGCATTATCGCAAGCGCGCCAGTTGATCGCTTGGCTATTCGTACATCGGTGTTGCCGTTTGATTCAATGGTAGTGCGTGAGGCGATTTTGCGCGAGCGTCATCGGGGCGGGCAGACATTTTATGTCTGTCCGCGCATATCGGATATGGCGGATGTCGCACACCGGTTGGCAGAACTGGTCCCCGAAGTACGCGTGGTGATGGCCCATGGGCAACTCACGCCTACGGAACTCGAGACTCGCATGGGCGCATTTTATGATCGCCAATATGATGTATTACTGGCTACCAATATTATTGAATCCGGTATTGATATTCCAACCGCAAACACGATGATCGTGCACCGGTCCGATATGTTTGGGTTGGCGCAATTATACCAAATCCGGGGGCGGATTGGCCGCGCCAAGGTACGGGCCTATGCGTACCTGACGTATGATCCGCATATCAAATTAAACGCCCAAGCGCAAAAAAGATTAGAAGTGATCGAGATGCTGGATACATTGGGGTCTGGGTTCCAATTGGCGGCGCATGATTTGGATATTCGTGGTGCGGGGAATTTATTGGGGGATGATCAATCAGGTCATGTGCGCGAAGTCGGCGTTGAACTGTATCAACAGATGCTTGAGGACGCGGTGGCCGCCGCACGAATGCGTTCGGGGGAAACAGCGCGCGATAAAGCCGCCGCAATTTCTGGGAGTGATGATGCCTGGACCCCCATGATCAATTTGGGAACGTCTGTGCTTATCCCTGAAACCTATGTTACCGATTTGTCCGTACGGATGTCGTTGTATCGTCGTTTGTCCGATGTTCACACAACCGACGAGGTCCAGGGGTTTGCTGCCGAAATGATTGACCGGTTTGGGCCATTACCTCCTGAGGTATCGAATTTGATTGATATTATCGACTTGAAACATCTGTGCCGCGCGGGCGGTATTGACCGGGTGGACGCGGGGCCCAAGGGCGCGGTGATGGGGTTCCGGAACAATATGCCCCCCAACCCTGAGAGGTTATTTAAATGGTTAACCGATAAAAAGGGAACGGTCAAATTGCGTCCCGATCAGAAAATATCAATTGTGCGTGAATGGGACGACGCGTCCGTGCGGGTCAAGGCCGTGCGCGGGATTTTGTCGGAACTCGTGGGGGTTGCGGGGAAGCCATAATATCGGCTATATTTCAATTTAGAATTGATAGAGGAGAAATTTCTAATGCCTTGGAATTACGCCCGCGAACAAATTGAACAGGCCTTGGCATCGACCAAGGGGAATGCCCTGGCTGCCACGCGGTTGGTGGCGGACGCTGCGTTAAATGATGCGCGGTTGATGGTGGAACTGGCCGCGCCACATTTAAAGGGAATAGTCTCGCACGCCGTTTCGCATGTTATTCGGGAGCAGGCAACGGGTGGTGCGCGTGCCCGGGGGCACAATGATGATCACGCTGAGTCACCTGATGCGATTAACATGCCGCTCGATCAATTTGGGCGGGAATTGTTGGGCGCGCTGTCGGGTCGTGATACTCCGCGCTTTGGATCCGAGGCGTACGGTGCAACGCAAACCACTCCACGCAAACAAGCATCGAAAGCGCACATCGATGCGATGAAACGGATCGCACGGGTTGAGGAATAGCAGAGATTATCCTACCTCCTTTCAGGGGGGATGTTATTTTATATCGCCGGACGATTCATCAGCGAGGATTTTCAAAATTTAAATAGGCTGACCTGAAGCTTAAATGATTGGTGGGCCGCTACTGGGCCAGGGCACTTCCGCGCCAGATCTACTTAGAAAACATTTTCTATTTTCATGATTGTAATAAACAGTACGGGCTGAACGCTGGCTCATTCGATCGTCAAGCAAAATAATCGGGACATTTCCCTCTGGCGTTTGCATGGATAGTTCTCGTTGTGAAAAACGTAAGAGATCTTGGAAAGGCGCGTTTACATGACGTGCATAAACATGGCGCAATCGATAATGCTCAATTTGTAATGGGAGACTTTCAAATATTTCAAAGTTACTGAAAGGAGCTTTATGGGACCAGTGGCCGTTAGATGTTTGTTTGATAAAATGATAGTCTGGATCACGGGTGCTGAAGTATAAAGCAATTCTTCTGGTATCGTGGGGTAAGTCGGCATCAGGGTTGTCAAGCTTTACTGCGCTATCTTCTTGTAATCCACGGAGAACTAATTTCTCAAACCCCTGATGATCGAAATTGTCCAGCTGGTTGAATTCCCTGCCAAAAGATCCGGGGGTAAGATAATGATAAACCCATTTTTTCAACCCGGTGGGGTTTATACGCTCTCTTTGAGATTCAAGTTCTTGATCTGGTGAGATGAATATCGGTGTTTCAAAATCCACTGCATGAGCATAGCAAGCTATGCCATAGGCCCAGTGTCGCCGTAATGACGGTAAAGCATTCAGTCGATGATATCTTGAAATATCTTGGTCCATTATGACATTTCTCCATAATCTTTTGCGATTTATAGATAATTTTCTTTGGGAACTATGTCAATATATGTTTTTGAGGTCCCGGCCTTCGTCGGGGCAACACTGTACTTAATTTTTTATAGCCGCTCGGACTTCATCCACATGGCCGTCGACTTTGACCTTTGACCAGATTTTTTCGATAAGACCTTTTTCATCAATCAAAAATGTGGTGCGTTCAATGCCCATATATTTTTTGCCGTACATCGATTTTTCAACCCATACGCCGTAATCTTCGCACATTGTGCCGCCTTCATCCGAGAGGAGTGGAAAATTCAGGCCAAATTTTTCTTTAAATTTGACGTGTGATTTGAGACTGTCTTTGGATACGCCCACGATTGCTGCCTTTAATTTTAAAAAGGCAGGGAATTGATCCCGGAATCCACATGATTCGGTGGTGCAGCCGGGTGTATCATCTTTTGGGTAAAAATAAATGACCAGCTTTTTCCCATGAAAATCAGCCAAAGTCGTTATTTTTTCGGAATCATCGGGAACTGAAAAAGCCGGTGCAGGTGATCCAATCGTCAATGTTGTCATGTTAAAGTCCTTTATATGATTATATTTTGACCATAACACAAATGGTGGTTTTTCTGGTATAGTTTTGGTTATGAAATGGATTAAAAATACTCTTATTTTTTCTTTAAAATCGATCCCGCGCAGCTTCTTGATTGCGGGAGAAATTTTTGTCGTATTCTCTATCCTTATGGCATTAGCGTTGGGGGTATTTTTGGGGAGATTATCTCAATCCCCGGTAGACCTGACGTTTGCCAAAACAGTGATCGCCGAGGCTTTATCATCCGCAGGACGCGATATTACGGTTGATTTTGACCGTGCGGTTTTATCTTGGCCAGACGTGCACGGACCATTCCATTTAAGATTAGATGGTTTAAGGTTGAATGAAAACACGATAGAAACAGCCCGTATTCGGGATGTAGAATTATTGGTAGCGCCCGGCCCCTTATTATTGGGACAAATTAGACCTGTGCGGTTAATCCTTGATTCGCCTGTTGTTGGATTAACCCGTGACCTCGATCATCGCTTGCATTTAAGTGTATTAGGGACAAAGAAAAATAAGGAGATCCTAAAACCTAATGGAATTCAAAAATCAAATTCACTTATTTCAACTTCTGAAAATGCAGCAGAGCTTTTATTGGCGCGTCTGTTTGGTGATTCGACAAAAGATTACGGCATGCTCAGTAAAGTGCGTGAGATCGAGGTTCGTAATGCGCGGTTGCGGATTGTGGATCATGTTTTGGGAATTACGTGGGGCGTACAGCGTACAAATTTATTATTCCAAGAAGTTGATGTTGGGGTGATGGGGACGATCAATATTGAATTGACAAATAAGCAACAGTTTTCAATCTCGATGACGTACAATCGATCCAAGGACGAATTTTTGATTTCAAGTGGCGTAAAGGATTTCCCTCTTTTGGCGCTGGCGGGTCGTATTGTTGGAATGGATATGCTGCGCCGGCAACATATCCCCTTATCAGGCGATCTGACGTTACAGGGGAAATTAAATCCTTTTCAAATTGATATTTTTAATCTTAAGGCGAATGCGCCTGCTGGAATGGCTGATATTGGGGATTCAGCAGTGCATGTTTTGCTACCCCTATCTGACGTGCATTTGGATCTGTCATATGACCGTGTCCGTACCGGATGGAATGTATCGACATTTAATTTTAAAGCCGCTGATACCCCCGTGACAGCGGGGGCGATCTTATCGCGCGATAACACAGGCGCGTATCAGGGGGCTGTCCAACTTAAGATTAAAGAACTTTTACAAGAAAAGCTTGTTACATTTTGGCCCCAATCGAGTCGTGATCATGGCCCGGGAAAATGGTTAACTCAAAAATTGTCTGGGGCGACATTTCGGGATGTTCAAATTGATTTACCTGTTTGGGCAGGATGGCGGGATGATAGATTTACCATTGCGATGTTGCCACCGCGTGCGCAATGGGCGTTTGATTATTTGCGTGCCGACTATCAAGCACCGTTGACCCCGATTACAAACGGCAGGGGAACTGGAACTTTTGAAAATGATACGATCACGGTCAATGTGGCGTCAGGAAACGTCTCAGATTTAACAATTCCTCGAGGTACCGTTGTTTTAACCGATGTGTCAAAGGCAGGGGCAGGCGAGGCAAAAATTGATATGACCCTTGCGGGGCCTGTCCGCACAATTTTGAATTATATTAAGGATGATCCGATTGCGTTAGGAGATAAAATCCCTGCTCCGATTGATACCATTCAAGGGGTGGGGACATATCATGCATTAGTATCATTTCCGACACTGAAAGACCTTCCCAAAGAGATGGTCCATGCAGATGTGGATGCAGTTTTGGATCATATCGTATTACCTAACATTGTTGGTGGGCAAACCATATCTGGTGGCCCCTATACCTTGATCGCCCAAAAGGGTGTCATCTCGTTAACAGGCGCGGGGCAGGTGGGGGGGCGCCCCGCAAATATTGATTGGACTGAGCCAATTGTTGCCAAACCGGGGTCTCCTTGTGCATTAGGCAAGATTTTTGTGGATACCGATTCGGCTTTGCGTGCAGCCTTTATGGGCAATGGGTCATATTTTGAAGGATCATTTCCTGTGAACCTTGAATATCAAAATTGTCACAAAGGCGTTGAGATCATCGCAATAAAGGGAGACCTTACTCCGACGCGCATCAAAATAAAAGAAATTGGGTATGAGAAATCGCCAGGTAAGGTGGGGCATATCTCTCTAAATTTGCGGCGTCAAAAAAATGGAGAGATGTCGGCAAATCAAATTCAATTAAAAGCATCTGGTTTGTATATCAAAGATGGCACGTTGACATTTAATATAAGAGGATCGAAGGATCTTATTACACTAACTAAAGCGGTATTGCCGGATTATAAATGGGGGAATAGTTCTGGCGTGATTATTTATAACCGATATAAGGATAGGATTGCGATCGATATTGCGGGTCCATCATTTGATTTAGGTCCTTTATTGTCAAGCAAATCGGATTCAAAAGAGTCTCCACCCTTATTGGCAAAAATAAAGGTAGATCGATTAGGGTTTGGGGGGACATCTGTTCTTGAAAATGCAATGCTACATGTTGATATCAGCAAGAATAGTGATCTAGAACGTATGGATATCACGGGCCATGCGGGGGGCGGGGATGTGTCCATGAAATATATTCCGGATGCAACGGGGCGTATGTCATTAAATGTGAATGCGGGGGATGCTGGTGCGTTTTTACGAGCCCTAAATGTATATGATAATGTTCAGGGAGGCGTATTAAGCCTGAATGCTACTCCGATTGGGAATAATAATCGGGATGTTAAAGGGGTTTTGGTTTTACGTGATTTTGCGGTGGTCAAGGCCCCGGTACTTGCGCAACTTTTGGGGGCGTTAAGTATTAAAGGATTGGCTGATCAATTGGGTAATCAAGGCATTAACTTTGATCGATTAGAATCAGGGTTCGCACTGTTACGCCGACCAGGTCAAGATGTGATGAGTTTTCGGGAAGGTCGAACCTCAGGGGCGGCGATTGGGATTACCTTTGATGGGTTGTATGATCGCAGGAAAAGTACGGTTGACATTACGGGAACCATTATTCCGGTTGCGGGGTTAAATACTTTTACGAGTAAGATCCCATTGATAGGACGATTATTAGCAGGTGGTGAGGGGAGCGCGTTATTTGCAGCAACTTATTTTGTTAAAGGTCCGACGGAAAATCCTAAAACAATGATCAACCCTTTGGCTGTTTTAACGCCTGGGATCTTGCGTAAAATATTTTTTGAAGATCGTCCGGATGATCCGTTAAAATCTGACCGTCGGCCTCCAAGGGCCAATGGGAAAATGAACGAATAAAGGGATCATTACCTTTTATTTTAATTTTTTTAACGCCTCTAATGCCCTTAGACGTGCAGTGGCGTGATTGATCATGGGGGCGGGGTAACGGGGTGTATCCCATTCCGGTATCCATCGACGTATATACGCGTTGTTAGGATCGAATTTTTCGGTTTGCAACATGGGATTAAAAATACGGTAATAAGGGGCAGCATCTGCGCCACATCCCGCGATCCATTGCCAACTGGCTGCATTATTCGCCAAATCGGCATCAACCAATGTATCCCAAAACCAATTCTCACCTACGTGCCAGTGAGTCAGCATATTTTTAACCAGATAGGACCCAACAATCATACGTACTCGGTTATGCATATATCCGGTCTGCCATAATTCGCGCATGCCAGCATCCACGATTGGAACGCCCGTTTTACCCTGCTTCCATCGATCAATCATCTCGGACTGCTCTGGCAAGGTTAGATCGGCCCAGGGGAATTTTTCAAACGCCGGTTGTAATGGCCGTTCGGGCAAGGTCGGATTATGGTACAAAAGGTGGTTCGAAAATTCCCGCCATCCAATTTCAGATAGGAAATGATCGGTATCCATATCAAGGCGCGGATCAGCCGCGGCGACATTTTTAATATCATAAAAAATTTGTCGCGGTGAAATTTCGCCAAAATGTAGATGTGGGGAGAGGCGAGATGTATTGTCGTGCGCGGGAAAGTTCCGTCTTTCTTTATAATTAGATAATACATTTTCTAAAAAATGATGAAATTGTTTTTGGGCACCTTTTTCGCCGGGTGTCCAATGCTTGATCATGCCCGTATCCCATCGGGGCGCGTGGGGAAGAAGGGGCAATTGGTTCAATCCAATATTAAGTTGGCGGTTTTTTGCAAAAATTAATGGATCAATTTTGAGGGACGGTATAGGTTTGGGGGGAGCCTCCATTCCCAAACATCCTTTGCCCCAAAAAGGGGTAAAAACGCGATACGGTGTACCATCAGATTTTGTAACCGTCCAGGGTTCATAGAGTAACGATGCATTGAAAGATTGGACATCGAGGCCGCCTTTTTTTAAATTTTCTTTGATCATTTGATCACGTGAGATGGCAAATGGTTCATAACATCGGTTCCAATAAACACCACGTGCCTGCGTTGTTTCAATCAATTGATTCAGGCATTGATTTGCGGGGCCCGACATAAAAATTAATTGGTCATTTAAGCTCACATTTAATGCAGAAAGGGAATGGTAAAGCCACACCCGTGACGCTGAGCCCATTTTCCATGGGCCTGGGGCGATATCATCCAAGATATAAATAGGTAGAATTTTCGCGCCAGTTTTTATCGCGGCATTTAATGCAGGATTGTCATGGAGCCTCAAATCCTGACGGAACCAGAGAATGAGGGGTGATGATTCTTGTGACATCAATGGAATTATTATTGGGGTGCAGCGATATCAGCCGCGTTTACGGGGCGTAACATGCCTGACATTTTAAATGCAGCACGGAATGGATAATATCCATTGGGTGACGCTGTTGTAATCGCTCGCATGTTTACTGATTTTGCGATCGACATAAATTCGGGTTGCCATGTTTGAAAGGCGTGTGCCGTTGATGAACAATCAAAGATATAGGCTGTATCAAAATATATCCCGGCAAAAACCTGGCCTGTACGTAATTGTCCGGTTTTAGCGATCGCATCGGTAAACCCAAATACGGTAAGGCTTGCGAATGCTTTGCCAATACCTGAATCGTCTTTGATATCATGAATTGTGACGTTATCGTATTCACCCGTGTAGTCGTTCCAGAATTCGGTGCTGTAGGCGAGATGTTGGATATCCGATGAAAAGTGCGTCGGGTAGCCTGTAAATCGGCCATCATGCCGCGCCCGCAAGCGGCATAAAGGGCGTTCAGTGGCCGATGGCCCAAGTAAGGTTACCAAATCATCCGGTTTTTGATTATTAATCATCCGCCATGTGTCAGGGTATGTCAGGCGGGCGCCTGTTTTTGGATCTTGCCAGACGAAATAGTCGGCGTGTGCCGTACGTATAGGAACAATTGTTCCGGTGATCACTTCAACAGAAAATAGGGCGAAAAATAAAATAGAAAAGAATAAGGGGCGCATAACAGGGTGCCTTTGACAGGTAGCGACGAGCGAATCAAAAAAATCTGTCTTTATTATGCTCTTAGTTGTTCCTGAAATAAAGTTTAGCATTCGCTCCTTTTATTTTTCAGAATCTATAGGCTTTTGAACAATGATTCTCTTTTGTTCAAAATTTTTTATTGATTTTAGGCCCTAGGCCGCCTTTGTGTATGCCTTGCCGGACCGTACCAAATCAGCATAGGCCGTACGGATGCGTTTAGTGATGTCGCCAACCTTATATTCATGGTCATCAATTTTACCAACAGCGACCACTTCGGCGGCTGTCCCTGTCAAAAAAACCTCTGTGGCGCGGGTCATATCATCGGGCTTAATGACGCAAACCTCGAATGGTATATTTAACGTACGGGCTAAATCTAGAACTGTTTGTCGGGTTAATCCGTTTAAAAAACAATCAGGTGTCGGCGTTTTTAACACGCCGTCGATCACTACAAATAAATTTGCACTTGTTGCCTCGGCCACGTTCCCGTGGTAATCCAGCATCATAACATCCTGGCACCCTTTACGGCCGGCCTCGTGTTTCGCCATGGTACCCACGGCATACAGGCACGCGGCTTTACTTTCAGTCGGCATCGTACGGGGGTCGGGCTTGCGCCAGTTCGTTGAACATAGTTTAATCCCGGTGTTATCCGCGGCGTAATATTGAGGCCAATCCCATACGGCGATCGCGACATGGGTTCGTGTATTAGGGGCGCCGACGCCAATTTCTTCTGAACCACGCCAGGCCACTGGACGGATATAGGCCGTCGAAAAGTTATTCGCCCGCAACACCTCGCGTTTTGCGGCATTCAGTTCATCAACTGTGTACGGCACGTCCATTCCCAAAATATCCGCCGACCTTATTAATCGTCGTGCATGGTCTTCGGCGCGGAAAATATGTCCGTCATAGGCGCGTTCGCCTTCGAACACGGAACTCGCATAATGCAATCCGTGCGTCAACACATGCAGTTTCGCATCGCGCCACGGCATCATCACGCCATCCATCCAAATAAATCCATCACGGTCGTCAAAGGGGATTAGGGACATTT
>CAZLPZ010000034.1:0-17793 GCA_964561535.1 uncultured Pseudobdellovibrionaceae bacterium
AAATTGGACCCCGGGCCAACGCCGTTACCATCAAAATCCACACCCCCGCCATCCCGACATTCGCGTGGATAGTCGCCCAATGACATGTGCGGAAAATGTCTACGAGAATAGATTAATCAGGCGAGAACCCGTTTTGTTGGGCACGATAGTCTCGATAACAACGTAAGGTAGCAAAGGAACCGACTAGACCTAAAACAATCATCGGACCACCAATACCCCAAAGAGAGCTCGCATTATGATAGATACCAAAACCTAGCATTGCGCCCCCCCCAGAAAGGTGTAGGCTACTAAGAACTGCGATACCCGATACCGCTCCCCTCTCCTGGCAAAGATATTGGCCAAATTGACGGGCCTCGGTGAAAGCACGCTGTAGAAAAGAAGAAACTGATTTAGCCGGCATTTTATATTCCTTTCAGGCACTTCCATAAAAAAAGATTATCACAAATGAGTATTATTAGAAACGGTGCTCTGTCAACCCCCTACACCATCGCCATCCCGCCGTTCACGTGGATCGTGGCGCCGGTGACATATCCGGATTCAGATGATGCCAAAAACACGGCCGCCGCGGCGATATCATCCGCCGACCCCATACGGTTCATGGGGATGGTTGCATTGATTTTCGCCTTTTGATCATCGGTCAACGCGTCGGTCATATTGGTCGCGATAAACCCAGGGGCGATGCAATTCACCGTAATATTCCGACTGGCGATTTCCCCGGCCATCGCTTTGGTCCATCCGGTCATCCCGGCTTTGGATGCTACATAATTTGCTTGGCCCGGATTACCCGTGGTGCCCACAACGGATGAAATATTGATGATGCGACCAAAACGACGTTTCATCATGCCGCGTTGCACAGCCCGCGCCATTTGAAACGGCACGGTCAAGTTCACGTTTAACACCTCGGCCCACTCGTCATCTTTCATCCGCATTGATAAATTATCGCGGGTGAGACCTGCGTTATTCACCAGTATATCAATTTGACCCATCGCGGCCTCGGCCGATTTAATCAAAGTATCAGCAGCACCAGGGGCACCCAAATCGGCGGCGATCACATGCACGCGGGAACCAAGTGCGTCGGCGAGTTGTTTTAATTTCGCCTCATTCCGCCCCGAAATAGCAACGACCGCGCCTTGAGCGTGCAAAGCGCGCGCAATCGCCTCGCCAATCCCGCCCGTCGCCCCCGTGACCAGGGCCATTTTTCCGGTTAAATCGAACATATTTCACCTTTTCAATATCTATTTAAAAAAATATAATCTGATGAGAAAAATTGACGTAATGCAAAATAAAGTCTAAAATCCATCGCGGTCACCGTAACAAAGGAAACCAGATCATGTCAAACGTAAAGGATCCACAAATAGGCTCGAACACAAGATCTTTTAAAAAAGCATGGGAATCTATCACAAGCCTCCCTTCCCGGGCGATGAACCTATCAAAAGAATTTGGGCCCGTTGCTTTCATCTGTGCCACAACGGTTGGCGTACCTTTCGGTACAAATTGCGCCTTTGCCCACTATGCCCTTAATCTTCCCCTAACTCCCTCTCTATTATCCGGGATAATCGGAACCGCTAGTTTAATTGCAGCCAAGCAAAGAGCCATAAATAGAGGCGCTTCCGTTAAAAGAATGCACACCCTTACAGCAGTTGGTTTTATGGCCGGAAGTATTGTGGGACAAGGCATTGCATTTGGATTCAACGAAATTGCCATAGATGGAAATACGTCCATACAGGCAAAATGCACAGAGCAAAAATTAAATCCTGGAGACAAAATCAGCTGGGAGGGTCGAGCAACGATCTGCCCGAAAAATTAAACGATTAATATATTTTTTAATCTGATGAAGATCCCGTGTCTCACCTCCTGCGGAAGCCTACCCCGGCTGACACCCAGTATTACGCCACCAACCCCAACGCTTGCATATCATACAGTCGTTTATAAACTGAATTCGAGTTATTGATTAACGCCGCGTGCGCGCCCTGTTCAATAATGCGCCCTTGATCAAACACTAAAATACGATCCACGGCGCGAATGGTGGCCAACCGATGGGCAATCGTGATCACCGTACGGCCCCGCATAAGATTCTCGAGTGCCTGCTGGATATAATGTTCGGAAATGGAATCGAGACTGGATGTTGCCTCGTCCATCACCAAGATCGGCGCATTCGTCAAAATGGCCCGCGCAATCGCGACGCGTTGCCGTTCTCCTCCTGACAGTTTCACCCCGCGTTCGCCCACCAACGTGTCGTACCCTTGAGGAAAATTCATAATAAAATCATGGGCAAAGGCCTGACGTGCGGCGACTTCAATCTCATCTTGGGTGGCCTCGGGCCGACCATACGCAATATTTTCGGATAATGACCGATGAAACAATACCGGATCTTGAGGGACCAATGCGATTTCGGACCGCAAAGATTGTTGGGTCACGTCCGCAATATTTTGGCCATCAATCAAAATCGCACCGCCTTGGATATCATAAAGACGTTGCAATAACTTCACGAATGTTGACTTGCCCGACCCGGACTGTCCCACCAACGCCACACGTTCCCCAGCGCGGATATCGATCGATAGTCCTTGATATACAGACTCGGTTGTATTTTTATATCCAAACGATACATTTTGGAACGACACCGCGCCGCCGTTAGCCGGTAAGAGCAACGCATGCGCGCCGGGGCGATCGACGACATCATCATCGCGTGACCAGAAATGTACGATGTCCACCATGTCAGCATATGATCGTTGAACGTCGTTAATCTGAGTTCCCAAATCCCGCAACATATTTTGGGTCATAAAAAAGCAAGTTAAAACCAAGGCAACATCCCCGGGCGTTGCGGTACCACGTGACCATTGCCACACAACAATCCCCAACATCCCGAGCATCATCGACACCCGAATAACCGTCCGAATGGTATCAATCGCGCGGGCGGTCTGCCATGCCCAAATGGTCCGTGTCCGCCAATCATGTCGTACTGTTCTAAACAAATCATCTTCGCGGTCTTCAGCCGCGAACGCCTTGATGGTTGGAATGCCCGTCATAATATCGGCGAGTGTCCCACCCATTTTGGTATCCATTGCCGCCGCCGATCGAAATAACGGCATTAAATAGCGGCGCGAAAAATAAAGAGACAGTACAAAATACAAAAGCGTCATCACAAACACAAACAACGCCACATACGGCAACCGGGTTGAGAGTGTTCCAATGGTCACCGCCATGACCAAAAATACAACCAAAAAGCCCGTAATAATACGATCCGAAAATTGTTCAAACGACCCCATCCCACGCGTAATTTTGCGTACTGTCCCCCCGGCAAAAGCATTCGCATGCCAATCGGATGAAAAACGTTGCACCCGATAAAGGGCATCCCCAACAATACGATATAACATTTTCACGGAAAAGAAATTCCAACAAAAAATTGAAAATGACCATACAATTCCTTGGAACAAGGACATCGCCGCAATGATCGAAAAATTATACCAGACTTGGGTTTGAACAGCCGTATCTTGAAATGAATTTCCGGCAATCAAATCCGTCATATGCCGAACATATAAGGGCACGAAAGCGTTTTGAACAATACAGCATACCACCATCAAAATAATTGTTGCCGCCAACCAACCTTTGTTCAACCCCCAATAATATTGGGTGAACCGGACAACATCCCGAAAACTGACATCTTTGTTTTGTTCGGTCATGGTTTTGATCCACTTTTTGATTTATGCGCAGCCCTCAAATAACAACCCCCTCCTGAAAGAGGAGAAGTTAAAGTCATTTACCGTTCCACCACATCAACGGGAACGCCCGGTGTTTCTTTAGTGACTCGAATCCGTAGTGATGATTTTACCGACAATACGTTCGGCGCCGACGTCAATGTCTGTGTTAAAAAAACCTGGTACGTATCCCAATTCCGCGCCACAATCTTTAACATATAATCAGTTTCGCCCGTCATCATATGACATTCACGAACCTCAGGCATTGCAGAAATCGCTTCTTCGAATTTACGCAAATCGCCTTCGGCCTGGGCTCCCAATTTGATATGGGCAAAAACAGTCACGGTGTATCCCAAAGACGCCGGGTCTAAAAGCGCATGGTAACTTTTGATAAAACCGGCTTCTTCCAATTTTCGAACACGCCGCAAGCAGGGTGGCGCAGAAATTCCGGCATGTTCCGCAAGCTCCACATTCGTAATCCGACCATTATTTTGGAGGTCGTTCAGGATTTTTCGGTCGATTCGATCAAGTTTATGTCTGCGCATGGCTCTGATTTTAAATGAATTTTTGGTTGGACAATATGAGCGGCCGTTATATACGTTTTAAAATAATATTTCAAGCCTGTCCTTTCGGTCAAAGACATGTTTTATTTGTCCTATGTCACGACAGCCCTCTACGCTCTGGATTATCACCGAAGGAATCGCCGGCACAGAAAATCAGTGCCGGGGCATCGCTGAATCTTTGACATCGCATTTTGGACCAGATTTAAAAACTTATGTTAAACGTGTAAATTTAAAATTCCCCTATTCTTTATGGTCACCCTTTTGGTCAGGGGGGGAGGGACCAGGGATGCTGACCGCAACGTCAGATCCGGTGGCCCCGCCCTGGCCCGATATCGTTATCGCCGGGGGACGCAAGGCCATCGGGATTGCGCGATATATCCGAAAGGTGAGTATGGGACGCACGTTTGTTTGTATTGTCCAACACCCCCGCGTCCGGTTTGATCATTTTGATCTGGTGGCGGTGCCCTTGCATGATGTAACAAATGTCATTGCGGCGCACGCCGCAATCTCGCGCCCTCACGAGGTCCCGGCCTGCGCCGGGACGACAATCGTGACCAACGGTGCCCCCAACCGCATTACACCCGGCTGGCTTGACGCTGCACGCGAAAAATGGCGCGATATACTGGCCCCCCTGCCCAGCCCCCGCACCGCCGTTTTGATTGGCGGAAATTCAAAACATCATCGGTTAAGCGCCGCGACCATGGCGCGGTTGATCACACATTTAAAAGAATTGCACGCTACCCGCGGTGGGTCATTGATGATCACCGTATCCAGGCGCACACCGATGGATTTACGGGAGAAACTCGCGGCAGCTTTCCCCTCGCCCCTTGTGAGAGAGGGGCCTGCCGCAACATTCGTCTATACCGGCACCGGTGAAAACCCCTATGCTGGATTTTTGGCATATGCGGATTATATTATCGTAACCACCGATTCAACGTCGATGATGTCGGATGCGGCAACAGTCGGAAAACCAATTGAATTTTTCCCGTTACCGGGTGGGTCACGGCGCAACGATAAATTCCTCGCCCATTGCCACGATTTGGGCGTGGGGATTATGGGCGGGACGTATGAACCGTGGCGGGATGCAACATTGGTTGCAGACCAAATACAAAAAATGATAGAGAAAAGACCAGATATTATCCCAGGCGTTGGCCAGGATCGAGATTTAAAACATCACAAAACCGCCGCCAATCTTGAGCGACATATAAAGGAACTCTAAAATGCCACAAACCCACTACACCCCCGTTTTGATTATTGGCTCTGGCCCCGCCGGATACACGGCCGCGATATATGCCGCGCGGGCGAATTTAAAGCCGATCCTTGTAACAGGCATGGAACCAGGCGGACAATTGACCATCACGACAGATGTTGAAAATTACCCCGGTTTTGCCGACCGGATTCAAGGCCCGTGGTTGATGGAACAAATGAAGGCCCAGGCTGAACATGTGGGCACACACATCATTACGGATTATATTTCAGATGTTGATTTTAACGCACGTCCCATGACCGCACGCGGGGAAAGTGGTGATACATACACCGCGCAAACCATCATCATCGCCACGGGGGCAACCGCACGATGGTTGGGCCACCCGGCAGAACAACAGTTCCGGGGTCTGGGCGTATCCGCCTGCGCCACATGTGACGGGTTCTTTTACAAAAACAAAGATGTTGCGGTGGTAGGCGGCGGAAATTCCGCGGTCGAGGAAGCCTTATATCTGACAAATTTTGCAAAATCCGTGACGTTGATCCACCGTCGCGATACGTTACGCGCCGAAAAAATTGGCCAAGACCGATTATTTGCAAATCCAAAAGTGCGTGTTATTTGGAACCATGCGGTCGATGATATTTTGGGCGACCCAAATAATGGCGGCGTCACGGGATTACGCTTAAAAAACGTCATGGATGGATCGACCCAAGACATCACGGTCGAGGGTCTATTCGTGGCGATTGGTCACGACCCCGCCACCAAAATATTCAAAGGAAAATTAAATATGGATGATACGGGGTACATCATCACCGCGCCGGATTCAACGGCGACGTCCCTGCCCGGTGTGTTTGCCGCGGGCGATGTTAAAGATAAAGTATACCGCCAGGCCGTAACCGCCGCCGGAATGGGGTGCATGGCGGCGCTTGAGGCTGATCGATATATTGCAAGTAATGGTGGGCATTAGCAAAATTATCCCCCAAGCAAAGCAGTGTCTCCCCGGCGAAAGTCGGGGAGGCACTGCTCTGTTTGCGCTGACAATTCTTTACTCCACCACCTTAAAACCCAAGAACGCACGCATAACGGGTGTATCATCCGCGCTCGGCACCGATGATTTCGCCGTATACCAATCCCATAAATCCGGATCTTCGCACGCAAGTAACCGATCATAATCGGCAATACCGCGGCCATCCAAATCAGGCACATGCGCGTCAGAAAATTTACCCAATAACAAATCCATCTCGCGCGTGCCACGATGCCAAGACCTGTAGATTAAGCGTTTTTGATCATCTGTTAGAATTTTCATTTTTTGATTATACTGTCTTTATGCCAGAGGTCCAACCCAAAATCCCGCCTTTAACCCGCCGGCCGTTTTTGCTGGACCCTTTGTTTCGTCCCCTTCAAACCTTAACGGGCGTTGGACCAAAACTTGCGCCGTTACTCGAAAAATTAGTCGGTGGACCACGCGTTGCGGATATCTTATGGCATGCACCCATTGACCTAATCGACCGAACATATCATCCCAATTTACATTCAGCCCTTGCCGGAAAAATTGCAACGATCGATGTGGATATTATCGAACATCGCCCGCCCAAACGCAACGGAATTCCCTATCGCATCATCGCGGGAGACGGTGTGGGATATATCGATTTAATATTTTTTAAACCTCGTGGGAATTATTTAGAAACAACTTTCCCGCCCATGCAGCACGTGACCATCAGCGGTAAATTAGAACGGTACGGTGGTAAGTGGCAGATGGCACATCCCGAAAAATTAACCGATGACATGATCAAAAAACCATTCGAACCTGTCTACCCTTTGGCCGCTGGAATTACAAATCGGATGGTCACAAAAATAGTCGGAACGGCGATCACCACCCTGCCCGCTTTACCCGAATGGGGAGACGCGGCATTGATTTCACGCGAGAAATGGCCCACACATTCCGAAGCGGTCCACGCGTTACATACCCCCCTACATGCCGATGACATCGGTCTTAATACCTTGAACCGTCGACGACTTGCTTATGATGAACTCTTGGCTAATCAACTGGCCATTGCTATTTTACGAGAACGTGAACGCGGGTTAAAAGGCCGCACGTTTAAAACCAACGGGCCGTTACGTGCACAAATTCTGGCCGCCCTGCCCTATCGCTTTACCCATGCCCAGGAATGCGCCATTGCCGATATCGATAACGATATGCGCGAACCACGTCGCATGATGCGGCTACTTCAAGGCGATGTTGGATCCGGAAAAACGATCGTTGCCTTGATAACCTTATTGAATGCCGTATCATCTGGCGCACAAGGTGCGATTATGGCCCCCACCGAAATCTTGGCCCAGCAACATGCCGCAACATTGATGCCACTGTGTGATCAATTGGGTATCAACGCGACGATTTTAACGGGACGACATAAGGGGCGCGAACGTACAGATATTTTGGCAAATATTGCAAATGGATCGGCACAGATTATTATTGGCACACATGCGCTCTTTCAAGATGACGTTATTTTCCATGATCTTGGTGTTGCCGTCATTGATGAACAGCATCGATTCGGTGTACATCAACGATTAGCCCTGTCACGTAAAGGGCTTGCCATAGATCTTTTAGTCATGACCGCGACACCCATTCCACGTACATTAACACTAACAGCCTATGGTGATTTAGATGTCAGTAAATTGGACGAAAAGCCCCCCGGGCGCAAACCCATCGACACACGTCTGATCCCCATTCCCCGAATGTTAGAATTGATTGACGGTATCGCCAAACAACTTAACCATGGGGTCCAAGCCTATTGGGTATGTCCCTTGGTCGAGGAATCAGAAATCTTGGACCTATCCGCGGCCGAAGATCGATATGAGATGCTCGCTGAAAAATTTGGGCCCGTGGTCGGATTAATTCATGGTCGTATGACCCCCCTTCAAAAAGATGCCGTAATGCAGTCCTTTGCAAGAGGCGATATTAAGATTTTAGTGGCAACAACCGTCATCGAAGTAGGTGTCAACGTACCTGCAGCCACCGTCATAATTATCGAACATGCTGAACGATTTGGGTTAGCCCAATTACATCAACTTCGCGGACGTGTGGGTCGAGGATCGATGGAATCGTATTGTTTTTTATTATTCAAGCCCGATTGTGGGAAAATCGCACGCGACCGATTAAAAACAATGCGCGACACGCAAGACGGATTTATTATCGCCGAACGTGATTTAACATTACGTGGTCCGGGTGATATTTTAGGGACACAGCAAAGCGGAATTCCAGAATTACGGCTTGCGGATCTTTCCGCACACACCGATATATTAGAATTTGCACGCGATGATGCGCGGGTCATTTTGACCAAAGACCCCACCCTAACCACAACCGAACGCGGCGCAGCCTTACGACATTTGTTATATTTATTTGAACGCGACCAGGCGATTAAATTGCTTCAGGCAGGATAAAATGAAATATCGCCACAGCATAGGCCGTGGGCTCGTGACATATATTACGAGATTCCAACCTTTTCCGGGATGATACTGGCTTCTACAACCCGTCGGTCAGGTGGCGTGATAATCCCCCCAGAAATAACCATTTTTAACGCATCATCGACCGGCATATCCAAATACACGACACGTTCCTTGGGCACAAAAATCAAATATCCCGACGTAGGATTTGGAGTCGTCGGCACAAACACGTTCATCACCGTATCGGTCGTCCGCGCCTGAATCTCACCTTGGGTTGTCCCCGTCACAAACCCGATTGCCCATGAATTTTCCATCGGGAATTCAACCAAAACGGCCTCCCGAAATGCGCGGGCTTGTTTCCCCATCACCATTTCAAAAACCTGTTTAAAACCACTGTAAATCGTGCGCACAACAGGCATCCGTTCGACAATCGATTCAGACAATCCAATCAATAGTCTCCCCATAAAATTGGTTGCAAACCACCCAATAATTACAAAAAAAGAAATTCCAATAACCAATCCAAAACCCGGAATTCCCCCTTCTGGATACAGCCCAGATGGCAACAGCCCCGCGACACGACGATCAACAAAATCTAAAAACAAAATTGTCACATAAAACGTCAGCACAACAGGGGCAGATACCAAAATGCCGGTTAAAAAATAATTACGCAGGCGATGTGACCAACTGATGACAGGGACGGAATCGGAGATTTGATTCATGTTATAATTTCCTCATTTATAGTTATAATAAATTTTATGCCCAGCACAATCCGGGACCTCGATGTTACAGAATTTTTGTAATACTTATTTAAATCCATTTTGAATCCATATCTCTTCAAGCTCTTTTAATCTTGCCCCCAAATCTGGCCCCGGAATTGCCCCTTGTCTTATCAAATCTGTACCCGTTACAGGAAAATGAGGAACACCCCAATCTTTTAGCCCTTTAATCCGAGCCGCAAATTTTTTAGCGTCCGCGCCTGGATCGAATTTTTGTTCAGCCATATCCAGAAATAATCGTTGCGCAACACAGTCATATCCATACCGATAAATATCCCGCCGCAATGTTTCCTCTGATAAATTAGGTTCAAGAACAATACGTTCGAGATTCGTTATAAAAGCGGTCTGAACTTTGGATAACCGTAAAATAGATCGCGAGTCGTACCCATCGAGTATAAAAAATAATCGCGCCAAAACATCATAAGTTTCGGCCTGATTTTGAAACCTCACCAACCGTTCAAACCCCACCATATCCACCTGCGCGGGGAGTACGTGATTGATCACACCTGTTCGTACCGCAGTACGTAAGGTCGGAACCGGATCAGCCGCGCCGAGCCATTTCATCAATTCTGATGTTACGCGTTCACATGATAGCGTATGAATTTTTGACGCGAGGGCGGTACAAGCCGCAACACCGCTCTGGTCCATCTCACCCACTCCATACAACGCATGAAATCGAAAAAAACGGAGGGTCCTTAAATAATCTTCGTGAATACGCGCAAGAGGATCACCCACAAATTTTATAATTCCGGCACGCGCATCCGCAACCCCTGATCCCAGCGGATCATAGACACGGCCTTTTATATCGGCATACAACGCGTTCAAAGTAAAATCACGCCGCGCGGCATCGATTGCCCAATCATCGGTAAATGATACAGTTGCATGCCGTCCATCCGTTGCCACATCTGACCGCAATGTCGTTACCTCAAACCCACATCCTTCACAAATAACCGTTACGGTACCGTGATCTATCCCTGTCGGAATTGCCCGCAACCCCGCGGCCACAACCCGTGCGATAACATCATTCGGCTCTAATTGGGTCGCCAAATCATAATCCGTAACAGACCTGCCCAACAAGGCGTTGCGAACACACCCCCCCACCAAACGCGTCCGATCCGGGGTTTCAGGGCCGTCATTCAACACCTCCATGACGCGACGTAAAGCATCACCGACACGAAATTGTGCGGAATCCAAAATAGTTAATTCAAAAGGAAGAATACGACCCATAAACCCGTATCATACGGCGGCACAGGGCCAATGCAAGGAAAAACCAAATTCCGACGATTCGGAGACGCCTTGTTGAACCCGTGCTCCAAATGCGGTCAAAATATCATCAAAAAATGGCTTTTCCCAGGCCAATGGGTTCACTGTCCCAACTGTTTTAAGAACTAGAACCATTTCATGGCCAGAAGACCGAGAATCAACCACTTGAAAAAAAACGGGTTCCATTGAACTGCCCAACACATGCGCCGCCACTTGATAGAGAAGATAGGTTAAGACACCAATTTCTCCCGCCATCATCACATCCTCAAAATCAGTGACCACAAATCGATCCGTTTGATCTCCCAACATTTTCTGAACAAGGGATAACACAGATATTAAAGATGTTTTCCCCTTTCCAGATAAATGTTTTGGCACCGCATGGCGGAGTACATCAACATAAGAACGCGCCATTAAGGCCGCACGGCGCATTTTATCCAATTTCTCCCGGACCTTTTGATCGGTGACATCTTCAATTAACATTTCGGAAAAAACTTCTATCGCGCCCAAGGCATTATTCAAATCATGCGCCAAATGATGGGCCATCGCTCGCTCAATTTGTCCGGTTGCAACAATCAAAGCAGATGATTGATCCAAAAGTTCAAGGCCGGAAACAGGGTTTAACGCCCCACGTTCATTCATGATTTAATAAGCCCAATTGGCGGCATTTAACAACCGCATCCGTCCGATTCCGCGCACCAATTTTATCAAATGCATTCCGCAAATGTAATTTTACAGTCACCTCTTTGATATTCATACGATCGGCAAGTTCAGCATTCGTCAATCCTTCGCACAAATACATCAAAACTTCACGTTCACGTACTGTAAGTTCAGCGAGTAAAGCTTCGGCCCGTTCTTCAATTGCCTTGGCATTCGGTTTAAAAAAAAGTTTTTCCCCCTTGTGCGACGGCATTAAGTCTTGCCCCGCCGGATCATTCGGAACAAAGCGTTCCCCTGATAAAACGCGTCTCACCCCATCAACCAAAGTACGACCTGATAAGGTTTTTGGAAAATAGCCCCACAACCCTACGTCAATAGCTTGACGGGTTTTTTGTTGGTCGATCACACCAGACATCAAGACAAATCGTGTTTCAGGATATTGTGTAACCAAATTTTTAAAATCATCAATCCCGATCACACCGGGCATATGCCAATCAATCATGGCCATTTGAAACAAAGGTCCACCTTTTAATTGATTCTGAACTTCATGCAAATCCGCAACGGATACAATCTCGATTGTCGGTTCCGCACGTAAAATATAAGTCGATAAAGCATCACGGAACAACGTATGATCATCGGCCAACAAAAGACGAACAGAATTTAAGGATCGGGGCGACTCAATATTCATGATTAAATCTATACTTGATTAGTCAAGAAAACCAGAAAGATCAGAAACTTTGCATACATACTGATGTATTTTTTAAAAGAATGTTATAAATGTAACGGATCTTGTCCAGAGGATCCCCCCTGCCCCGTGTCCCCTATCTTTTTCCGATAAATCAATGTCCCCTCTAAAACACGCTGGACATAATTTCGTGTTTCGTAAACCGGAATAGATTCAATCCAATCGACTAAAGAAATTTTTCCAGTACGGGGATCTCCATTTTTTTCAATCCATTCATGAACACGCCGCGGCCCTGCATTATAGGCTGCGGCCGCTAATGCATATGAGCCAAACCGACCGACCAACTGACCCAAATAGGCACTTCCCAATCGAATATTATGATGGGGATCATCCGTCAATTTCCCTTCGGAATGCCGCGCCTTTTCCGACCGCGCCACTTCACGCGCCGTTGCGGGCATTAATTGCATCAATCCCAATGCCCCAGACCCCGACATCGCGTCTGAATCAAAACTGCTCTCTTGCCGAATGACCGCATATACAAACGCCGGCTCGACATCCCCTGTTCCCACACCATCCAACATCGGAAAAACATAATCTGAAAAATCAACACCATCCGTTGCCGCTGACCGCGATATTTTTACAGCCACACTGGTCAATTTCAAATCAAGCGCCAGATCAACGGTCAATCGCATCAATCCCGGTTGCCCCGCATACATATCGCCCAAACGGTTAACAAACATCCCCGCCCGCACCGTATCCCCCGCACCTGACATCATGCGCGCCAATCGAGGTAAATTATTTTCTTGAAACCGTACACGATCATGATCGGTCGTCCCCGGCGGCACCATCAATCGCGCCTTTGGATCCGGTTCATTCCGATACGTCCCCCCCTGCAATAAACTTTCTGCTGCCAATTGTCCGTAAAAATTCGCCTTATATACGGCAGCCGTCCGGGCCCACGCGACTGCGATATCCCCATACCCCAACCGCGCACTTGTTAAACTGGCATAATACGCCGCGCGGGCGCGGGTATTCGGGGATAATGCCAATTTATATAATGCATCAAAATGCCGAAAGGCTCGGCCAGGTTGGTTCAAGGATCGAAAGGCAACATATCCCGCAAACCATTCGGCTTGGGCACGCGCAACCCGATCTGTATAGTCAATCGCCGTTGCGGTCTTGTACGCATCCTCCCCCCTCCCTGCATTCATATATCGATAAATCAAAATTTGTTGTTCATTTGAGATCACGCGTTCAAGTTCAGCCGGAATTTTTTTCGGTAATATCTGGAATACCTCAAACATGGGGCCTGCATCTTCAAATTCACGACGGCGCCATTTTATGCGATCAAACACCAACCCCGGATCCTTTTGCAACGATTGGGGAACACGCGCCAATTTATAATTGGCATCCGGCGCACGATCAGCAAGGGCAATGCGCGCGGCCACAAGTTCTGGATATCCTCGTCCCATTCGCGCAGCCAACCCCCGCGCATGTGAAAAATTTTCGGCCGTGATCATGCGGTTTATCCGTACCTTAATCGTATCAATCATCACCCGTCCCGGTAATTGATCGAGAATCATATCCTGTTCTGGTTCAGCCAATCCCGAATCGGTAAACCATGCATTTAATTTTCGATCGGCCTCGGGCGCCCGACCCAATGCATCCAGGGCACGCACATAGGCAATCATCCCCCGGGCCGATACCGGTTCGGCTTCGAAATACAGTCGCGCAAGCCGTGATGGGGACAAATGATCCGGCATCACTCGTTCGGCATTTGCACGAATCCGCCGCGTCATCGGCCAATCGGTGTGGACATTTAAAAAAATTTCATACCGCGAAAAATCTTGGTCCTCATCCTCGCGCGCGAGGTTCAACCATTCATATAAATCGGCGGTATCACGACCCGACCGTTCCGCAAGCGCCCGCGCCCCGGTCCATTGATCACGATCGATTAAATTCAGGATAGTACGCAGATTTTCGGTGTTTGGGGTGTTGTCAACGCGACCCTCGGCATGCACCAACCGCGCTGCCGAGACCACCATTATCACAGACAAAATAAGACAAAAAAGAGACCGAGTCATAGAAAATACTGTGACCGATCCTGCGCGCCTGGGCAAGAGGAACAAAGATAAAAAATTCCGACGGAGCCACTGTCTTTGTAAGGGAGGAAATGCGGTAAGAGGCGATATAAGAAACAGAATCCTAAAAGGCAGTCTTAATTATTCTTACTAAATCCCATAGTTACCAATCAAAGTCATCGTAGCCAGACATAATACCGGAGTGTCTTCATGTGACCCAATTGTCGCTACCACTCTATCCCACGACTGACGTAGGCGACCCCTTTATTCCTCAAGTGACGAGACAGTATCCTCAGGCCAAAAAGATCTCTGCATGTTCGCTTACTCCTTCGTTCGTATCAAAAAGCCCCCGGATTCTCATCCGAGGGCTTTGTTTCTCTTATCCCACTTCGCGGTCGCCATCTTCACGGCGGGGTTTTGCGAGGATTTCGATAATGGCGCCGGTTTCTTGATCGACCCGTTTGCGCGACAATTTAATTTTGCCGCGATCATCCGTCCCCATCAACAACACCTTGATAACTTCACCTTCTTGAACCACATCCGTCACTTTACCTACACGAAAATCGGCCAATTCGGAAATATGAACCAAACCATCTTTTGCACCCATAAAATTAACAAACGCGCCAAAATCCATGATTTTGACAACTTTACCAGTGTAAACCTTGCCAACTTCAGCTTCTTCCGTAATGGCCCGGATCATATCCAAGGCCTTTTCAATCGAATCCAAATTGGCGGACGCCACTTTGATCGTGCCGTCATCATCAATATCAACCTTGGCACCCGACACTTCGCAAATCTCACGAATAACTTTACCGCCTGTTCCAATCACATCCCGAATTTTTTCGGTTGGAATTTTTAAAGTTGCGATTTGCGGCGCAAATTCCGAAATGCTGTCACGGGCATTATTTAAAGCTTTGTTCATTTCACCCAAGATATGGATACGACCGTCGCGCGCCTGCGCCAAGGCAATCTTCATAATTTCTTCGGTGATCGACGTAATTTTAATATCCATTTGCAAAGCTGTGACACCTTTTTCCGTGCCCGCAACTTTGAAATCCATATCACCCAAATGATCTTCATCGCCCAAAATGTCCGTAAGCACAGCGAATTTTTTGTCTTCCTTGATCAATCCCATCGCAATCCCCGCGATCGGGCGCGCGAGCGGAACGCCCGCATCCATCATAGATAACGATGTACCGCAGACAGTGGCCATCGATGACGATCCATTTGATTCCGTAATTTCAGACACCGTCCGAATGGTGTACGGAAATTGCTCTGCCGTTGGCAATAAGGGATGAATCGCCCGCCATGCCAATTTGCCGTGACCGATTTCACGACGACCCGGCGAACTCATCCGGCCTGCTTCCCCAACGGAATAAGGAGGGAAATTATAATGCAGCATAAACGGTTCGCGATATTCACCGTCCAAACAATCGATAATTTGTTCATCTTGCCCGGTCCCGAGTGTGGTCACGACCAGCGCCTGTGTTTCACCGCGCGTAAACAAAGCCGATCCGTGCGTACGCGGCAACACGCCCACTTCTGCAATAATGGGACGAACGGTTTTGGTGTCGCGTCCATCAATCCGGACGCCATTATCCAAGATTTGGTTCCGTACAATTTTGGCTTCCAGATCATGAAATTTCGATGCGATGACATCCGATGCCATTGTGTCGGTCGTCAATGCCGCAACGGCGCGCGCCCGTACCGAATCAATTGCAGCACGACGTTCAGCTTTTGCCCGAATACCATAGGCTTTACCCAAATCAGCCGAATAATCTTTGGTCATTTTATCGACCATTGCCTGAACCGTTGTATCAGGGGCCACGAGATCCCAGGGATCTTTTGCCGCTGTTTCCGCCATATCAATAATCCCTTGAATGACAGGTTGGAACGCGGTCCATCCAGCCATAACAGCTCCCAACATAATGTCTTCGGGTAATTCTTTAGCTTCTGATTCAACCATCAACACGCCCTCGGCCGTACCGGCCACAACCAATTCCAATGTTGATTTTTCAAGATCCACCTTGGACGGGTTGATGACGTATTGGCCATCAACATACCCAACGCGTGCGCCCGCCACCGGGCCCATGAATGGGATACCCGATAATGTCAGGGCGGCCGAACATCCAATCATCGCCACAATATCCGCGGAATTTTCCATGTCATACGACACAGTTGTCGCAATAATTTGGACTTCGTTTAAAAAATTTTCGGGAAATAGCGGACGGATCGGACGGTCAATGAGCCGGCTGGTTAATGTTTCATATTCCGACGGACGCCCTTCCCGTTTGAAAAATCCACCCGGGATTTTTCCCACTGAAAATGCTTTTTCCTGGTAATGTACAGAAAGAGGGAAAAAATCCTGACCCGGTTTAACAGTGCGCACACCCACAACGGTACATAAAACCGAGGTGCCGCCCATGGTGGCCAGCACCGATCCATCCGCCTGACGGGCCATTTTCCCCGTCTCTAGCGTGATGGTTTTCCCTGCAAAATTGATATTTTTCTTAACAACATTAAACATATAATCGATCCTTTTCGAATAAAGACGCGTCGTTTTCCAATAAAACAACGTCCGTCGTCGGGCGGATCAATCGCGGTCGGGTACGGTAGACAGTTAAATATATCAATAGGTTAAATGATAAATTTAACAGTCAACCGCAAAAGAACAAAAACCGCGTTTGACCCCCATCGTGGGGGTTATCGCATGGGGCGGGCGTGATGTCAAAACATTACTTATGTATTGACATAGTATTTGGATTAAGTTAGTGTTTCCCCGTTTTAAAAAACTTCAGGGAAATAAAAAGATGGCATCGAATAATAGAATTAAGTTTGGCAAAACCCGAGAAGAAATAAACCAAGGCTCTACCCCTTGTTCTGCAAAATCCTTAAGTCAAGAATTTGGAGAAGTTGCTGGAACCGTTGCAAAAGCAACCGGATCTTTCATTGTATCTCTTGCAAAAGATTTTGTACATGCCGTGGGGCCGGTTTCAGCTGCGGGGATCTTGGCTTTGGCTTTAATAGGTGGTGTTGGTGTTGTCGCAATGAAAGATAAAGTGACAGAAGTTATGAACCTTAGGCCAACAAAGTAAAACTTTAAAATCGCCTTCCCCTTTTCCGAAAACCATCGTACCCTTCTGGATATGAATAAATTTATCTTGATATTACTGCTATGCTTTTTCCTTCCTTGGGTAACATCTTATGCTCAAGACTCTGCTCCTTTGCCCGGATTACGAAGTCTTGAAATTTCTGATGATGAAATCAATGCCCTCTATAAATTAAAGTCCGGCGGAACGGCATCAACGACAGAAACAAATGTCGCACCGCGTGACCCTGTTGATTCACCCGTTTCCGCCCCCTCCCCAACCACAGGAGGAAATGCAGCCTCTCCTCTTGGGGGGGGGGGGGGGGGGGCGGGGGGG
>CAZLPZ010000035.1:0-16773 GCA_964561535.1 uncultured Pseudobdellovibrionaceae bacterium
CCACACCCCAGAGCCAGGATGAGATCTTGAATTTCTTGATTTGCTTTCATCTTGTCCGCGCCCGCCGAAACCACGTTCAGGATTTTTCCGCGGAGTGGCAAGATCGCCTGGGTCTCGCGGTTGCGGCCTTGTTTCGCCGACCCGCCTGCGCTGTCGCCTTCGACAATGAAAATTTCCGTGTCGCGGGCCTCTTGCCGCGAACAATCCGACAATTTACCCGGCAGGCGCAATTTGCGCGTCGCGGTTTTGCGTGCCGTTTGTTTGTCATCGCGTGCGCGTTGGCGTTCCTCGGCGCGTTCAATGAGGACCTGCAATAATTTTTTGCTGTTTGCGGTATTGCCCGTCAACCAATGATCGAAATGATCTTTGATTGCGGCCTCGACCAACCGCGCGGCTTCGTTTGACACCAATTTATCTTTGGTCTGGCCTTGAAATTGTGGGTTTTTGATGAACAAGGATAAGACAATCGCGGCTTCAATCACCACATCATCGGCGGTTAAAATACTGGCGCGTTTTTCGCCCACCAAATCGGCATAGCTTTTTAAACCCCGGGCGAGCGCCGATCGCATGCCGGTTTCGTGTGTGCCGCCCTGGGGCGTAGGAATGGTGTTGCAGTATGACGACAGGAACCCTTCGCCCATCGTCGGCCAGGCGACGGCGATTTCAACCTTGCCTTGTTTATCGGGCAATTCCCCGGTGATATAAAACGGTGCTGGCGTAATGGTTTCCTGGCCCTTTAATGTGACGTTCAGGTAATCGAGCAATCCGGCCGGAAAATGGAACGTGTCGGTCGCCGGGATGTTGGCGGCCGTGGCCATATCGGCAGGGCAGGTCCAGGTAATCGTCACGCCGCGATAGAGATAGGCTTTCGATCGTGCCAGGCGATAGATCCAATCAGGCTGAAACGTGGGGTTTTTGCCAAAAATGTCGGGATCGGGATGAAATCCAATTGCCGTGCCGCGGTGTTTCGCAGGCCCCACGGTTTTTATTTTCGTGGTCGGCACGCCGCGGGCATAGGTTTGGCGATACAATGTTTTATCGCGCGCAACTTCGACCCACAAATCATCGGTCAGGGCGTTGACCACCGAAATCCCGACCCCGTGCAACCCGCCCGCGGTCTCGTAGGCCTTATCCGAAAATTTGCCTCCGGAATGTAAGGTGGTCAAAATGACTTCGAGGGCGGATTGTTTCGGGAATTTGGGGTGGGGGTCAATAGGAATGCCCCGGCCATTATCGCGAATAATCACATAATGATCGGCGGTCAGTTCAATGTTGATCGTGTCGCAATGCCCGGCGACGGCTTCGTCCATGCTGTTATCCAGCACTTCGTTGACCAAATGATGCATGGACCGGGAATCGGTGCCGCCAATATACATGCCGGGGCGTTTGCGAACGGGTTCCAACCCCTCGAGAACCTCGATTGACGAGGCGTCATAGGTCGCATCGCGGGGGGTTGTTTGCTTGGTCGGTTTTGGTTGGGCGAATAAATCGGGCATTTTTGTCCTGTTGATTAAAGGTTGCAGTCTTTATACACGGGCAAAGTAGGGAGGATCAAGGTGGGATGTAATTGAAGTAACATTGGGAATATGGATCATGATTAAAAGTAAAAGATATATTGACAATTATTTTTTAACATATTACTTCTTTTCGGGGGAGAGAGTTACATGACAACAAGTCCTACACAATCATTTGGAGAAGTCACTCAGAAAAATATTAGGGAAGGCCCTTGTGGGTTAAGGATCATTGAGGGAGGGACCATTCCACCTGACTCTCTTGAGGTGTTTAAAGGACTTTTTGAAAATAAATTGGATCCTGATTTTCGTAATGTTTGGTTTGAGTGGTCAACAGATCAAAAAGATTTTTTTCTTGATTTTCTCTGGGAGCTAAGTAAATCGCCAGAGGGATTAGATGTTTTGGTTAAAGCTTTATTATGTCAGAGTATTATCGTAGATATTGAAGAGGATCGATATTTTGCACTCCCACCACTTATAAAAGGTATGCCCCAATCGGCGCGTGAACAACTTTTACTTGATGAGGATCAGTTCGCAATTCATGGTATTTTGGGCATTGAGTATGGCGATGACGGTATTATTGATCAAACAATTTGTGGAGCTTCTGATCCCCAACAAAAAATAAAACTTATTGCAGGGTATAGATATGATTCAATTTCTGTCATCAAGTGGCTTGATGATATGACGTTAGAAGATCGCACCGAATGTCTCAAGCGTGCAAATATTATTATGAGTTTGGGTCATTCATTTTTTTATGATGAAACGAAGGATCAGTTGGTTGAACACGCACTGGATCGTTGGGGAGCACATCAATTACGGCGTGTATTGCACTATGCGGCAAAAACGCTATCAGACCACGAAATATTGTTGTGGTCTTGTATCGGTCCAATACTCTATACGGATAAAGAAATGGGTGATTTTCAGGCTCCATCACTTCCACCGCTTCCTCCTGCTCCTAAAAAAGGCAATACTCTTCGGGTATTTCGGGGTTCTGAAAAATCTCCCCCTCCCCGCCAAGAGAGTTTTGATGATGATTGTGACATTCCATTCTAACGGTGGGGGGCCGTCTTTTATTAGATAAATCTTTTGTCCACACGATCTAGACTTACCCAATTATAAAGAAAAACACTATGTCGGTAGGTCGGCGTTGATTTTGTTGTTGGAAAGAGAATCAAGAATTTCTATTTTTTGCACACTTTTAAAAAACTAATTTTTTTATTAAAAATATGATATAAAGCCATTATGAATAGTCTTGAATCACGCACCATATATATCCTCCGCGAGGCGTATAACCGCGCGCAGCCGCTGGCCATGCTGTGGTCGATGGGCAAGGATTCTACCGCTTTGCTCTGGATGGTGCGCAAGGCCTTTTTCGGGCGCGTACCGTTTCCTGTCATTCTTCTCGACACAAGTATGGAGCTGCCTGAAGTCTATGAATTCCGCGACAAATTGATCAAGGAATGGAATCTCGATTGCATTTCTTATATGTGTCCGCCGGAAGAAGAGATGGATTCCAGTCTGCCGCCCTCCACCCGTGCCGCGATGAGAAAAACTGAAGGGCTCAAGGCCCTGCTGGCTGAACATAAATTCAAGGGCATCATTGCCGGGATACGCCGAGACGAGCAGGGACTACGCGCCAAAGAGCGGATTTTTTCGCCGCGCAATATCGACGGCACGTGGGATTTTAAAAACCAGCCGCCGGAATTATGGGACCAGTTCCAGAGTGATGTACCCGACGGATGTCATATCCGCATTCACCCCATTCTGCAATGGAGCGAGATCGATATTTGGCGCTATACCAAACTTGAGAATATTCCCTGTGTACCGCTTTATTTTGCACGTAATGGTAAACGTTATCGCTCGCTCGGTGAGTACAATATCACGTTCCCAGTCGCCAGTAATGCATCGAACATTGACGAGGTCATCGCCGAGTTGGAGACGACCAGAACATCCGAGCGCGCTGGCCGCACCGTGGATAATGAGACGGAGGAAAGTTTTGAGCAGCTGCGTGCCAGGGGGTATATGTGACCCTGAAAATTGTTATCGCTGGCGATGTAGATCATGGAAAATCAACACTGATTGGGCGCCTGTTACACGACACAGGCAGCCTTATGGATGGCAAGGCCGAAGAATTGCAGCGAATTTGCAAAAAACGCTGCACGGAGAAACTCGAATGGTCTTTCCTGCTGGATAGTTTTCAGGCCGAACGCAATCAAGCTATAACCATTGACTCAACGCAGGTTCGTTTTGCCACCGCGCTGCGTCCTTATGTGATGATCGACGCACCGGGCCACAAGGAATTCATCAGCAACATGATGTCGGGGGCTGCGCAGGCCGATGCCGCGATTCTTGTTATCGATGCTGTTGAAGGTATCCAGGAACAAACAAGGAATCATGCGCAATTGCTGCGTCTTATTGGCATTCAGCAGCTTGTTGTTGTCGTCAACAAAATGGATTCGGCGAGTTACAAACAATCTGTGTTTGAAAAACTGGTTTCAGAAATTGAATCGCTCTCGCCTTCGTTCATCGTTCCCCTTTGTGCGCAGACCGGTGAAATGATTGTCAGCCGTGGCAATAACATGAACTGGTACAGCGGTAAGACACTGGTCGAGATTCTTGATAGTTTTTCTGTCACCGCGCCGTCGCTGGAAAAGCCCCTGCGTTTTTCCGTACAGGATGTTTACCGCGTTGAAGGAAAACGTATCATCGTCGGACGTGTAGAGAGCGGTATCATGCGCAAGGGCGACGAACTTCTCTTTTCACCCATGGGCCAACAGGCCCGTGTCGAAACGCTGGAAGTTTGGCCTGCAAACTCGTCAAAATCCGAGGCGTTGCCCGGTGAATCCGTCGGTATCACGCTGGACTCTCACGTTTTCATCGAGCGCGGCCATGTCGCCAGCCACAATGATTCCCCGCCGATGCTTTCACATGTTGTACGGGTCACCATTGCACCTTTTACCATGCACCGCTTTACCGCCGGAAATTTTTACAGGGCTCGTTTTGGTACGATTGAGGCTCCGTTTTCTATTCAATCTGTCGATAATATTTCCGGTGCTGCTGTCACGATGACATTGCGCTCCCCCAATCTTCTGCCCGTCGATTCCACAGGAAAAATTGTTCTTTCCGCTGCAGGTATGATTGCCGGTGCAGGGGTCATGAGCATGGAAGGTCTGCCAGATCAACGCCACCTGCTGTAACCAAAATCCGATCATATCTCCTGTATCGATCATTTTGCCTCGCCCGATATGCGTGCCGCGATTAATGGCCACAGATGCGGCGTGTTCTGCTTCACGGGGCTTTCCGTGGCAGGCAAAGTCGTTACGCGCAAAATTGTACATAATCCCTGACGGCACTGTCTACATCGTCTATTTCCTTATGTCATCCGTTTCGTGTTCTATGGGGATCAATACACGTTCCCCGTCGTGGGGGAGGGCGATATTCAGTAAGCTGAAAAATTGGCCCATAAAAGAATTGCCGTTCACATCACGTGCCGTCGTTGTTTGACGCATACGTTCGACCATTTCAGGCATTAGTTCGATAATCGCGCCGGTCAGGGCATCTTTGATCTGTCCCGAATATTTGTTGGGTGTGCCAGGTTTCCGCCCCGATCCAGGGATTTTTTCATGTCCGGGTTGAAATTGTCCGTTGTTCACGGTGTTTTGGATATCCATGGTGTTCTCCTTTTCATAAGTTTTGTTTTCACCACTACTTTAGTGGCACAGCCACTATTTTATGGAATTAATCTGGAATTTTTTTGGGTTCTATTCTGCCCCTATTCCGGATTTCTGTTCTCCTGAGACGTGCATCGCCACAGGATAATAAGAGTATAAACCTATATTAGGATAATAGTCAAGGATTATTTTCTGAATTTCCGTTAGAGAGCGATTTGCCCTTCTCTCGCTCTCTTTTGGAGGGGAGGGGATTTTATCTTATTTTTTGTTTTGTTTAATTTTTTAAAGTGACAGCGTAGGGGTGTGTGATAGAAGACGCGGCCGACCATGCCGTGGCATCACAACGGGACCATCCCATGGAATTTGTCCGTGATGGATTAAGTCAAAAACATCAATGGCTTTGGTTACTTGATGATGAACATGATCTTCAAAACCCGTTGATTGTCCGTGTGTAATATGAATGGTTATTTTACCGCCCGCATGTGCCGTTTTTAAATTTTTGGGATGGTCATCGACCATGATCAGGCGGTTGATGGGAATATCCAATCGTTCGGCGGCGATTTCATACGGGCGCATACTGTGGCTTTTTTGGTGACCAACAGAATCTTCGATTGCAATGATGCGGTCAGGAGGAAAGACAAGACTTAACCCTAAATGTGGGACAACCCGTTCCGCCCACGCGCGCGCGCCACTGGTTACTATAATCATCGGAATATGCCGATTAGCTATTAATACGCGGGCCGTTTCGAGGCAGGGGGGAATAATCCGCTCATCAACATGGCTGTAAATCGAAGCCATAAATTGATCTGGATTTACGAGAAATTTTATATGAAAATGGCGTACCGCATTGCCGTGTTGTTTTGATCCTTCATGTGTTTCATGAAAACATTGGTCTTTTGTAAGTCCCAGATTGAAATCTTGAGATGCCTCAAAAAAAGCATCATGCCACCTATCCACCATATCGGGTGGATCACGGTACAAGCAATGATCGAGATCAAAACAGATTCCAGCGCGGGGGGGGGCAGTACGTGTCATTTCACCTATATACATATTTATGGGTTGGATACGCAAGGAAAATTTATATCTGACCCCTGCTTTATTTATAAATCCTGCCTATAATTCAACCATGGCCGATGATTCTTTAAATACACCATCCGAACCTCCTCAAAAACGTCCGGTGAAAAAGACGGGGAAGGGCGCGTCCGTTAAAAAGACGGGATCAAAATCCGCCCTAAAACTCCCTCCGTTCTTGGCTAAAATCCCTCTGCCGTATTTGGGCGGCGGGGCGGCCGCGATTGTCATGGTGATGTTTGTGGTGATTAAGGCGGCGATGACACCGTTGCCGGGCGAGATACAACCGCAACCTGCCGTGCCGCAACAACAAGAACAGCCACAGCCGGATGCGACGGCACCAACGACACAACAACCAACAGCTGCGCCGACGGGGCAATCTGTACCTGTAACACAAACCGCTCCTGAATCCACCGTTCCGGTCTATGGCGGCCCGACGGAATTGACCGCACCGGGGGGGGAATCGGGCCTGCCGCTGATTTCCCCTTATGGACAGACCTATGCCGAGCTGGGGCGGCGCGTGCGGATGGATTTGGCGGGGTTTGAAGCGGCCACAACCCTTTATGAAATTCCGGATATCGGATCGGATACAGGATTGGGATATGGCATGCGATTGCCGAAAGAATGGGTGTCGGTGGGGCAAGGGCCGATTGGCGTTGGGACGGGCGTATCGGATATTTTGGCGTCTTATGTATCACCGCCGGTTGCGGGAAATCGACAATCATTCAAAGTCGAGGTGCAAAAAATTCCTTTTGCGATGCAGATCCGCGATTTTATGGCGTTGCGGGCCAAATCTGATTTAATTACGTATCAGGCGATGTCCGTATATGGGACAAATCGAGCCGAAGCGTTGTATGTGGTGACCGAAAGTAATGTTTCGTATATGGTCCGAATGGTGGCCATCTTATCCGGTGATCGTGTATTGACGGCCGATTACCGCGTTCCTGTCGATCAATATGACGCGGAACAAGACCTTCAGACTTGGGCCATTACGCGGTTTTATGTGGTTGAGGGGAATGATATTGGGGCGGAAGAGACAAAGTCGGCGGATTTTTTAGATTTAGGGTCATTTCAATATCCGGCGTCTTGGCGTGTTCAGGCCACGGATATTCAAACGCTGGAACGGATGCGCATCTCGGTCGCAAATCTTCCGTCGTCGGATAACATGGGAACCGAGGAAGTATTAAAAGGGCAAATTGATGTGATGTTATTTGCCCGCGATCAGGCGAATTCAGAAGCGCGCATGATCGACACGATGAATGGGTTGGTTTCTGCACAAGGGGTGCATCTGGGTGAACCGATAGGCTGGTTTGAGGCCAAGATTCCTTTAAAGATGGAAAAGATATTTGCGCGGGTGTATCCGTTAATAGATAAAAATGGAACCGAACAGACCTATCAATATTGGTTACTTGAAATAAAAGGGCTGAAACAGTTTTTTATGGTGGGTTTGTTTTCGCCTACAAGAGATCAGGATTTGACGCTTTGGACCCAAAATTACGCTGCGTTTCGTACCGTGATTGAAACGATAAAAGAGGCCGACTAGCCAGGGCGCGCGGGGGTGATTTTTATCCCACTATATTTCAGGCTTATTTTTGTATCGTTTGCCTGAAACAGGCTGGGGGCCATATGATCTTCCACTTGACTTTCCCCCCTGTTTTCAGGCACATATCTGGATGCGTTTTGCGCGTGGCGGCTGTAGCTCAGCGGTAGAGCCCTCGGTTGTGGTCCGAGTTGTCGTGGGTTCGATCCCCATCAGTCGCCCCATTTATATTATATATCAGTGCATCTCAATATGGGGCGTTTGAGTTTTTAGCCAATCTGATGCCGGAACCGAACGTGGATAATGTTCGGGTTTTCAGCCAAGAGATGCAGAAGTTTATAGGAGAGTGATTTTATTCATATAATCTTAAAATATTTTGACATAATTTACTAAAAGTACTATGGTAACTCAAGTGTATAATTAATTAAAGTCGTAGGCTTTATTCTATGTCGTTTATGCCTAAATTGGTAAGAAAATCATGGCCACTAAAATAGATAATATTTTTCTTGATCAAAATGCTATGGCAGTCGTCGTTGGCTATGGCAAGATGGGCCGGATGTATGGACGCCAGATGCTTAAAGGGATGTCCGATAATCATCAGATTATAATTATTGATCCATCTTTAGATCGGCAGCAACAGGCAATTCAAGATGGCATTGAGCCTGCGTTGGTTTTTCCTTCCTTACAAGAAGCTATGGATGCTGGAATTTTGGGTTACAAACCGATTTTAATGATCAATGCAACATCTGAAAGCGCGCATTATAATGTCGCAAAAACGATGTTGGATTATGTCGCACAGCAAGGAAATCCTTTAGCCTATGTCACTGAAAAACCTTTCATGACGTCAACAGCGCAAGCTGAAGAAATCGCTGCTGGACTTGAACGCGTGGGGGCTGCGTTCGCCCTAAATATGATTTGTGAACATGCGGAATTCCGCCCCAAAGTCACGGAGATGATATCGGATTTGCGTCAAACACATAACGTGAGCAAAGTCGTTGCTGCATTAGGGACCAATCATCTTACTGACTCACGTAATATATATGGGGTTGCAACCGAAATCGTTCATCCTTTGGGTATTATCGATGGGCTTTTTCCTGAAGCAGGGGGTCTTACTCCTGATCGCATAAATGTCTGGCAAGGTGATGTTTCAGATTCCAGAAAAACCTTCAGATGCAATGCAGAAGGTGTCTGGTCTGGATTGAAGGACCCCAATTTTAAAGCCCATGTATATTCGGGTTTTAACTGGACTGAATATCAATGCCCGGTTGTGCTTGAGTTTTCAAACAAGGAAAATCCTAGTCAGCGCAAATATCTCCAATTGTATTATGATGAGCCAGGAACATATCAAGATGGCTGGGTTCTAATGCACGAAGATGGTTCAAAAGAATCGTATTTGCATATTGATACGCAGGATGATATCCCACCGAACATGCGTGGCTTTAAAAAATTATCGCGTATGGTATCGCGTGTCGTAGATGGATTTAACGAATTTCTTGAAAGCGGCGATCCACGCACGGTTCTGGGCCCAAATAATTTACAGTCCGCTTTAATGTTGCAAAGAAATATTGATCCTCTACAAGGAAAAGCCAATAGCAAGGTGCGGGTGTTTGATTACGGTCAGAACATACCTCTTATTGCACCGCCGTTGCCAGATTTGCGTGAGTTGCCAGATATTATGCCGGAAGCATACGCTGCTTTATTAGATGGAATTATAGACCAAACACGTGAACGCTATACTGCTCTAGGGCCCCAGGCCAGCGTTACGCATGGCGTTCAATTAATAAAGAATGAGCCTCTGATTTAAAGATACTTGGATGGGTTATCTTTTAAAGATAGTTATCCATTTTTTTAGGCCTCTATTTCTAAAAATATGAATGTTAGGTCCTCCATTTTAGAAAGTCGACAGGCACTTCTGTTATTGGAGGTTATTTTTTAAAAGAGTACAAAACACCCTTGCGCTGTCGCTCTACGCAGTTACATCCTAGATGAATATTCCCTCACCATCAAGGGCGAGGATCATTTGTTTTTGTGGGCCAGGATACCCAATAACCCATTCCTTCAATTTCTTGACCTCCTGGCAAAAGAGGAGTAGCAAGTTCTGGTTGTACTGGTGTCATTTCAGAAGCTCCATCTCGAATTGCACGAAGAACATGGGACAGTATAAGACGCTCTTTCCTTCTTTCTGTACGCGAGTCACTATCGCGTACGCGCCCTTTCATTTCTTCGACTCCACGAACAATTACTCCCGATCTCGTCGGATCGTACATAGTAGTTCTGATAGAGGAGTTCAATAGCGTCACTCTCTCCCCATTATGAACATTAAACATCGCACAAACTTCAGGCCTGCCGTCTTGGTGCAAAACATGCGCGACACCTTTGTAGAATTGACCAACCCTTTTTGCTCCCATGATAAATGCCCCTTAATAAATCGTTAACTTTTATATACCTCATATCATATCAATACAAATATAATATGTCAATATAAATTCTTAATATTTACCGTTTTGTTTTGGCAGATTCTACCTAACTGTTTGCGTGTATCACAAATCCAAATGCAGGCCAGTTTTGTAAAGTTTAGTGGAAAGTGGACGCCTTTAGGATTATTGATTCTTCACTATTATCTTGCAGTTCTAGGGCTAGTTCTTTTTAATTTTTTCTTGAAAGAATGCGAGTGGCGGCTTAATGTAGGCTTACTAAAAGCACTTCTGGATGACCTCAAAATCATTTTAAAAAATTATTATTAGGTGTCAGCCCCGAAATTTTATTTAGGTCTGTACCAAATTTTAATAGCCCCGTTCACGATCAAAATCTGCTAATGAATACGTTTGTACGTTCTTCCTGAAACAACATTCCTGACTTGTGCTTCATTTAACGCCTCTACCTCTTTTGTAATTTCAGGAATAGATCGCCCCAAATTTGCAAGAGAGCGAATTTGAAGTACTTGGTCTGGTGATAATGTATTGTCCCTTGCCTCAATAACCCGTAAATAGAATTCATCATCTTCCCAAAGTTCCGACATAAAAGGGTTTGGTATGCCTTTCCTTGGGTTCTGTCTGATGTATTCTACAATCGCTCGATCTCTTTCTTCGAGCGAAACGATAGCTCGGTCCGTTATGCGGTATTCATGTAAATACTTCATGCCTTTGAATCCGCCAGGTATCATATTTAATCCTTTTGGGGTCAACGACCACCGATCAACGTATCTCTCTTCCCATTCCATCGCTTCTTCAAAGGAAAGATTCACCATTTGCAAGTCTGACACATAGACCATCCCTGACTCTCCATAGCTTTCTTGCCACGCACGATGGAACAACTTATGGCTGCCATTAAATGATTCTCCCATATGCTCACGAAAACGTTTAAACCAATTCCGACCCGTAATGCCTACATAGTGCATTTCATTTGTTTGATGCCCACTTATATTTTCTGGCTCTGTTTCATCGTTCAGGGCGCTGTATTTGATCGTGTGAACATACCCTTGATAGCCTGCGTTAGCGTCACCCCATCCTTTAAGCAAAAATTGTAAAGGCATCTTGCATGTCCATCTTGTTCCATTTGGATAGATATGAGAAATCTCTATTTTAATAAGCTTATTAATCCCCGTGCGTGCAAATTCTGGAAAGGCTATATTATCCTTCAGACTATGTTGTACTCGCCCTGTGCTAAAATCGAATGTCAGGTAAACATCTATGTCATAGTGTAAAAATCTATCCCAGAGTTTGTGATATTGTGTCTTTTGATTGCGTATAATGAGCTTGTCGAGAATTCCTAAATGATTTGGGTAGGAATTCAACTCACCTAAATAGTCATCAAGTTCTCTAATTCTTGATATTGTTAAATTTGGTGGTAACAATGCCGTGCAGTTTTGAATGTCTAAATATTTTGTTTTCATATACGAACCTTTGCTAACTATTGAGCCTTATATATTGTGACAGATAATATCAAATTGAATTATCTCTTTTATCGCATATATATCCTTGGAAAATGTTCCAACTAAAGTATGAAGGCTAGACGGGATCTTTAGCCAATACCCACCCCGTTCGGCCCAAAGGTCTTTGGTTTCAGGAGAGATTCGAACTGGGCCATGGCTCGATAAACAATGCAAAATAGGGTGAATGAGCCTCTTATTTATTAGCAGAATCCAAAGATTTTGGCCATATAAAACCTAACATTTATTCGATTTTTTTAACTATAAAGTCCTTCATCATTGTTAGGTAAGAATTTAATGCTGCTTGCCCGTGTTGTGTAATTTCGTATGACGTGACAGGTTTTTTGCCGATAAATTTCTTATCGATACGTATTAATCCGGCTTGTTCAAGTTTTGCGGCGTGAATAGAGAAGTTACCCTTTGTTAAAGGTAACTTCTCTAACATTGTATTAAAATCAACGGCCGTTTTCTCTGCCGCTAGCGTTGCCATGATGGCCAAGCGAACGCGATCCATAAGGAACGGATGAATATCCAAAATATCTTTTGGTGTACCTACCATTATGCATCCTCACCTTGAGTCATTTTTTGTTTTAGTGCCCGAAGATTGAAAAGGCTAAGGATGTTTACAGATCCAAAAAATATAAGCGGAACGATCATATGGGGTGCACCCATCACGAGCATCGATATACCGGTTATAAAACAAATGATCCCAGAGCAATATGATTGAAGGAGGGGTAGATAAAAATGGCGCCCGTGAACGATTAAATCGCCCGTGTACATAAGGAGAAGACCGGCAATCCATTCTGGATGCTCTGATAGAATAATAAGAGCAAAAATTGAGAATTTAAGCGTTAGGTCCGCAAGAATTGAGAAATTTCGATAATAGATAAAATGGTTTGATGCAAAAGTGTGCAGAGTTTGATTTTCTGTCTTTGCCTTTTTACCAATCAGCCATAAATATGCGACCACGATACCAATAAGAAATAGTCCAACATTCCACAATCCATCTCGTTGCAAAATTGGATTGGATTGCGATGCCAATAGATCGTTTGTGATCACCCCAGTTGTAGTTTCCCACAACACGAGGCATAGAACACCAAATAAAGAGATAAAGTTGAGGCGTATATGTGTTTCAAGCGATTTAACGCTGATAAATGCCTTATCTTTGGGGGCTAAAATTATTTTCTTAATGAAATCAATATCTTCAATAACTTTATCTGCTGACAACTGGCTCATATTTGCACCTCCATAAACGAGTTTGTATTATAAACCAGTTTATGATATTATGGTTATGTTGTCAAGTTTAATCACGGAGGGACGTAATATGACCACGATCAAGGACATCACGAGAAAGTTTATACCCGCAAATGTTGCAGCATTTGTATTTTGGTTTTTCTCTATTCCATTTGTATATTTAGGGTCGTTATGGATCACAACCACTTTACCTGACAGGCTGTATTACAATCTTTCAACTAATTTTCGGTTCTGGGAAATTTCAGCTTTATTTCCAATTTTTTTAATATTATGGCTGATTATCAGCAATTGGGTATGCCGAAAGAACAATACAAAGAGAAAAATTAATGCATTTCGTATTTTAAAGATATTATTTTTCTATATCCTGTTGTTCTTTACAACTTCACTCTTTGCCTTTTCTTTATTTTTTGGATATGGCGCCCACTTTAATGTAGGACATCCGCATTGCACAAACATTGGACAAAATATCCTTAAAAAGATTGAGCGCTGCGAAGGAAAAAATTATTCTTTTTTACAAGCAAGATCCGATCTTGTAGCTGTTTCTGGCCCCAAGGCAATTAACTTTGAAAACAGTTCGTACTTTTCCGAATATAATTTGAAAGAAGTTCCATGTTCATCACTTCTAGGACAGTTTGGAAATATTTGTTATGCGGGCGAACTTTTGCGCAGTACAGGCGATACAAATTATATGAATATTTATATACATGGAGAGAGCGCGCTTGTTCTTGAGGGCACTAATGTTCCCATTTTTACCAATAATTCTTACTCAAGTATCAAATCTAATTTTTTAGATATTCATCGCTTTGATCAAGAAATGGGAAAAAATTGAGGCTTAACGTTGAAAAAAATAACTCCTACCAATCGCCTGGTAGGGGGATATTTTTGTTTTTTAAAGGTAAGTAAGCGTAAAAACAGAACTCTTCCTCCAATCACTATAATTGCCAACTGAAACCCAAATTTCGACCCATCCACATAATGACATTCTTTATATTCAACCCGCCCCCCGTTTGGGGGGTGATGGGGGTTCACAGATTCAGAAACCATATACAGCACAGTGTCTTCAAATAAGAGCTAAAAACTGACTACTTTCCTATTTTTAGCTCATCGGCTGTTAATTATTGAAAAATTCAAAAAACATTGATATTGTCATAACTTAAAATTAGAGGGGTTGTGACATATGGGCGGAATAGTCATCGAGGAAGATTTATACGTTAAACATCGAATTATTAACCCAGGAACCGCCGAAGGGCAAAGATTCTACGCGTTTTTTCTGGTGCGGGCCAAAGCCTTGGCCGGTAAATATATCGATTTTGACAAAACGCCCATCACATTTCTACTATCCGATGATGACGAACCTAACGCCTTTTTCATGGATGTTTATGATCCTGAGAAAAGGCCGGGACGAGACGATTATAAAACGATCCGCTATGTTCGAAATCCTCTACCAACCCCGGTCATTTGCTTTACACGAGGGCTGATCGATCTTGTTGATAACCTGGATCATCTCGATTTTGTTCTGGGGCACGAATTAACGCACCGGATCCTACGCCTTGATAAAGGAATAAAACATAATTCCAAGGGTGAAGAAGGTATGGCCGATTTGCATGCGGTCGATCTAATGTACGATGTCGGTGCAGATCCAAAACAAGCATTAATCATGTATGAAAAATTGAGTGCCTACGCCCAGGCGCACGAAGAATCTGAACGGAAAAAACGTGGGAGACGGGATGACGAAGAGGAAAAAGGGGTTAATTGGTCGGCTATCTTTGATGTTCACACAACCAATAATAATCGGCGCGCGGGTATCGAGGCATCGCTGACCCGATTATCTCATTTAATTGACGATAGACAACCAACAGAATTTGATCGAAAAATCGTTACGGCGTCCTACATGGATCCGGTTGAAGATTATTTAAAAACCCATGGATACGATAAAAAACCACCTCTGACTAAATTAAAACTTCTGGTCGATTGTATCGAACATCTTTCAACAAAAGTTCCGCCAGAGGAGTTTTTTCAATCACGATTAGAGGCAATATTCATTGATCACGCAGATGATAGTCGATATGAGATGGATCTTTACCGTCGTGAGGTTCAACAACGTATCGACGCCGGATACACGGATTATTATACTGGAAAGACAATCAAGAAAAAATATCAACAAAAGATTGCAAACATGGCTGAAGCTCTTATTGATAAGGTACAAGCAGAGAGAGCCGAAAAAAGTGATATCTCCTTACCCACGGGTCTAGATACCAGAAAACTAATTGTCTACGTACAAGATAAAGCCTATCAACATATCCTTGAAAATGGTTATCCAAAGCTATCGGATTTTAATTATAGTGACGCATCTGGTATATTATACAGCTATTTTTTCTTCCTGCTTAAAGATTACGCGAGGCCCCTTGCCCATGAAAACAAGAGAGTTCGGAAAGGCCCTCAAATTGAGGTCGATATCAACGTACAAATCGGCATCATAAAAACAACAACCAATCCAGTAGAATTTGATACTGCCAGAAAAGAACTCAATAATTTAAATGCTATACGCCATGAAATTAAAACAGCTGATGAAAGAAAGTTAGATAATTTATCTGGAATTGATCATTCTCGTTTTGGATTTTATCGTCAAGAGAGGAGTGTATATACAATTCCAAAGATAGGGGACACTATTCCCTGGAACAACCTTGTCGAAATCGCCAAAACCGATGAGGCCACGAGAGCTGGTATCATCACATTTTTAAGAAAAAACAGCATCGAGGATTTTAGAATTACACATGGACTGCCTTATGTCCGGATTAATAATTATGACTGCTTCTATATGGATAATGCAGGAACTACTTTAGATAGAAAAGTTCCAAAATACGAGGTTGATTTTGCAACACAACAGGAAACTGTTCTTGCGGCATATGATTACATTAAGTCCTACTATTCAGGTGAAGAAGACCTTGTCCGGGCAAACTGTGCCGCCGCAGTCGGCTTTAATAATCGTGATTTCAAAGAAGATGAAACGCTTACGGAATCTTTTAACAGGAAGACTATTGTTCATAGAAAAATCTATAGCTTTATCTCAATGTTTAATGCACTGCCTGAGGTAAAAAGAGAGAGTGGACGTCATAGGGAAGATACAGCTTTCTCTCTTATACCGGAACAGCATCGTAAAGAACATCCTATCCCAGGATTTAGTGAGAAAGGATATCCCAACGTTGATAAAGAATTATTCAACTTTGATAATCCTGTTTTTCAAGCCCATTTTGGGGATGATTTTGAAGATCGGTTAACAGCACAAAAAAACGCTCAACAAGAGGAAATGTTTGAGGCCGCTTTTACCGTCGTCAAAAAAATGGTCGACATATGGGCTAAAATAAAGCCAATTGCAGAGGCAACAAGAGAAGAATCAAGAGCGCAATGGCAAGAAGTTTCGGATACACCAGAAGGTGACATTAAAAAACAAAAAAGAAGGCGATCCTACGCCTTAGATAAGAAAATGCAATTTTATGATCAGAAGATAAATGGAGTTGAAGTAATTGTTGATAATATTTTACGGAGTATTTTTAAAAGAGATGATCATTGGTACCATTTAAACAGATTAACGGCAGAACAGGAAAAAATATTAGCCAGTTTTGCCATTAGGGATGAAAAAGATGCCATTATCGGTATATTTGAAGCTCGTGAATATGAACGTTTCTGTGACTTTTTGGGTGTTCTTGAGGAACAGACAACACGCATTATAGCGGGCGATTATATCCTAACTGAATCTATGCAAATTCTGGCTGGAAATTACGGATACCAGCCCGCGTG
>CAZLPZ010000036.1:0-15336 GCA_964561535.1 uncultured Pseudobdellovibrionaceae bacterium
TGGTCCAGGACATTTCAGACACGTGGACCAAACCTTCGATCCCCGTTTCCAGTTCGACAAACGCGCCATAATCGGCGAGATTCGTGATTTTACCGGACATTTTTTGGCCAACGACATAACGCGCGGCAATACCTTGCCACGGGTCAGATTCCAGTTGTTTCATGCCCAACGAAATCCGTTGATTTTCGGCGTTATACCGAATGACTTGAACTTCGACCGATTGACCAATGGTCAAGGCTTCGGACGGATGGTTCACGCGTTTCCATGAAATATCTGTGACGTGTAACAGACCATCAACCCCACCCAAATCGACGAACGCGCCGTAATCGGTGATATTTTTAATGATCCCGTTCAGGATTTGGCCTTCGCGGATCCCCGACAGAATGTCGGTGCGGATCGCATCGCGGCTTTCCTCGAGCACAGCGCGACGTGAGACCACGATATTACCCCGAGGACGATCCATTTTCAGGATGATGAACGGTTGCGGTGTACCCATTAATGGGGTGACATCGCGGACCGGGCGGATATCCACTTGGGATCCCGGCAAGAACGCCACAGCGCCGCCCAAATCAACGGTGAACCCACCTTTGACACGACCGAAAATAATACCGGTGACGCGGGTTTGGTTGGTATGTTGTTTTTCAAGTTCAACCCAGACTTCTTCGCGACGTGCTTTTTCACGGGACAGGGCAGTGAGGCCGTCGCGGTTTTCCATGCGTTCGACGAACACTTCAATCATGTCGCCGACGCGCAGTTCAGCCGAAGGTTGGCCAGGGGATGTGAATTCGCGTAAGGGGATACGGCCTTCGGATTTTAATCCGACGTCAATAACGGCCATATCTTTATCAATACCGACGATGCGGCCATTGACAACGGTATTTGTGTATTTGATCGCTTTTCCAGTTGAATCGGAAAGCATTTTCGCGAAATCGGTTGAATCAGCCCGATCTTTAAGGTTGGCAGCAATATGAGGCATAATAATATCCTGGTTGGTTAAATGTATGTTTGGCTCTTTTAAAGAGCCGACGGTATTATCGCGGCTTGTGCCGAGATCATCTTGATTTTAAAGGGTAAATCGTTGCGTGTTTATGCCGGATAATGACCGGGAGGGTACATAAAGTCGCACGTATCTTGGGCCGTTCATTGCGCAGGGACCTGTTAAGCATCCGGAATGACGGTACGGGGTTTATACGGGATTTTGGGGGTCCCGTGCAAGAGTTTTTTAGCGGTTTTTATAATTTTTATGAGGTTGCTGATTATGCGGCTTTCGGCGGGCGGACTTCGCCAATGGGGGCATCGACCCGGACTGGTAGGTCAGACGCCAACGTTTCATCATCCAGCATTTCGATAAAGCCATTGGGCTGAACCTGAAAATTCGCAATAAACAAGGCGTTTGAATAGAATACGATGGCATCGCACATGAAATTTCCATTGGCGTCCATGCCTTCAAAACTGGGTTCGCGTAAGGTCCCCTCGATCACGGTTTTGGTCTGCATATCCATGTTTTTCGGCATATAGGGATCGGTGATGCTTTCGGTGATCAAGAAGGGGCCTTCTTCGCCCCGGACGAAAAAGCAGAAAAATTTCAGATAATCAAGAACGTTGTTCGTATCAATTTTAACCGGTGATTTAGCATTAATTTCGTGAATAGGCCAGGATTGGCCATTCAGGCGGTATGGATTTCCCTGGTCGACCAGGTAGTACAAAACGAGATTGCGTGGTGTCCAAGAGGGATCGGTCAGGCGAACAAGGACGACTGAATCATAAAAGGGGAGTGAACGCCAGGACACGGACGTGGTTGATTCAGAGGCCTGATACTTCCCATCAATCGGGTTAATATGCCCAATAAAGCCCGACAGTTCGGGGCCAGTGACTGGGGTCCAATTTTGATCGACGTACATGAGCGCATCCTTTTAAAGCATGAAGTATAACTGTGTTGATCATGCCGATCGGCGCGCCTTTACGCAAGAGTTTTTTGAAGTAAAAAAGCCCCTGTTCGTCTTAAAAAAGGGGTGGTAGACTGTGGCCAGATTTCCACTTTATTAAAAGGATAATTTGATTATGGCTTTAAATATTACCACAAAAGTTAAAAATTTGGATGCGGACACGCTCGTTGTGGGGGTGGACGGGTCGGGCCGTGTGCCAAAGGATGCCAGCGACTTAACAGAATTTTATGATCATCTGGTATCCAATGCCAAAGATGAAAAGGCGGCATTTAACGGCGAATGGGGGCAGGTTTTGATTGTTCCGATGCCAGAAGAATCAAACTATCAGCGCGTGGTACTCGTGGGATTGCGCCCCAAAAAGGATAAAAAAATTAAATCGACCGATTACACCGTCTTGGGCGGCAAGATTTACGGCGCACTTAAATCATCTGGCGCGAAATTGGTGTTGGTGGTTGAACATGATAAAAAATCGGGGTTAACGGCAGAAAATCTGGCCCGGACGGCGATGGGCATCACCCTGGCCTCTTATGAATTTAAACGCCATAAAACACCGAAAAAAGATGACGGGGCCAAGGATATTAAAACGATTGGTATTGATGTCGGGTCTGATAAAAAAACGGATGCATTGATTGCAGAATATCAACATGTGGCAGCAGGGATGTCACTGACGCGCGATCTGGGGAACGAACCGCCTAATTATTTATATCCCGAATCTTTTGCCAAATATATCGAACGCGAACTGAAACCTTTGGGGGTTAAGGTCGAGATTTTTGACGAAAAAGATTTGGGAAAAATCAAGGCGGGCGGTATTTTGGGTGTAGGCCAAGGGTCGGCGCGTCCACCGCGTATGGTTGTGATGCGTTGGATGGGCGGGAAAAAGGGTGATAAACCCACGGCCCTTGTGGGCAAGGGTGTTACGTTTGACACCGGCGGCATCAGCATTAAACCATCAGCATCGATGGAAGAAATGAAATATGACATGTGCGGCGCGGCTGCTGTTGTGGGCGCAATGAAGGCGATTGCGTTGAACAAGGTTAAGGCGAATGTTGTGGGCGCCGTAGGTTTGGCCGAAAACATGCCGGACGGCAACGCCATTCGCCCGGCGGACGTTTTGGTATCACACGCCGGTAAAACGGTTGAAGTATTAAATACGGACGCCGAAGGTCGGTTGGTGTTGATGGACGTTCTGTCCTATGTGCAAAAAACAGATAAACCGAAATCGATTGTCGATCTTGCCACTTTGACCGGTGCGATTGTCGTTGCGTTGGGGAATACGTATGCCGGCGCGTTTGTGAATGATGATGCATTTTGGACCCGATTAAACAAGTTGGGTGACGAGGTGGGTGATCCGTTGTGGCGCATGCCGTTACATGCCGATTACCGCAAGGCGATGGAGGGAACGTGTTCGGATTTACAAAACCTGTCGGCATGGGACCGTGCGGGCGGGTCGTGTACGGCAGCCGGGTTCTTGGAACACTTCATCGACGGCGACGTCAAATGGGCGCACCTTGATATTGCGGCGACGGCTTATGGGCGTTCGGTTATCCCCGGACCAAAAGGAGCCACCGGTTTCGGCGTGAGGTTGTTGTATGAGTTGGTAAAATCATAATTCTATAGAAAATTAAATATGTCCCAAATTTTTGTGTTTGGATCCAGTAGCGCGCATGGCGTTGGGGGTGCCCACGGTGGGTGGGCTGATATTTTAAAATCGCGGCTGCATCATACCATGTATGCAGAAGGTGGCATTGGTGAACGGCATCAATTTTATAATTTTTCAAAACCGGGCGCTAAAATTGAATTTGTAAAACGGACTTTTGTTAGTCAATTACAAGATTATAAACATCCCGGTAAGGTCATGGCAATTGCTGCTGTTGGCGGAAATAATGTGAAGGCCGAAAATAAACCCGATAATTTTGTATCGACGGTCGAACGATATCATATCGAGATGACAGATATTTTGAAGGCAATTCAGGAGAAAGTGGATAGCGTTTTGGTATTAGGGTTTAAACCTTATAATGAGGCAAAGACAATGCCAAAAAAGAGTTTTATATCCGCTAATGTTTCTTATTTTTCGAATGCGCGGACAAAATTATTTCATGAATCTCTTCGTGAAATTTGTGAAAAGAATGGATATCTTTTGATCGAAATGGACGATCCAGATAATTGGATAAAAAATTGTATTCATGAAGATGGGTTGCATCCAAATGATATAGGGCATCAAAAGATTGCCGATCAAATTTGGCCCTATCTTGTAAAATTTTTGGATTTACCGTGCCCCTCTGTGACATCTTCTGCCGTGTGATTGATAATTTGGGTGACGCGGGGATTGCGGTGCGTCTCGCTCGGGCCTTGTCACATCAACATGGATTTCAGGTACGGTTGTTTATCGATGATTCCGTGCCGTTACATAAATTGGCGCCCAACGGTTTGGGGGAAATGGTTCAAGTTGTCATCCTCCCTCTGAAAGGCGGAGGTGGCGCGCTCGAGCGCGACGGAGGGGGTGATTATACCCCCATTGTAACAATCACCCCCTCCGCCTGCCTCGAGGCAGGCACCTCCCCCTTTCAGGGGGAGGATAATCAAGTTGCAGATTTAGTCATTGAATTATTGGGCGCGGAAATTCCCGATGACTATATCGCCGCGATGCAAACGCGTCCCGGTGATAGGCCCATTTGGATCCGATAGGATTATTTATCGGCCGAAAAATGGGTGGATGACGCGCATTTAAAATCATCACCGCACCCCAAATCGGGCCTGCCGCGCACGTTTTTCAACCCCGGCCTCACCGATCAAACCGGTGGGATTTTGTTTTCGGATATGCTCGGGGTGGCACTGCCCGCGCCGTCAAATTTTCCCGCGCGCATTTTCATGTTTTCGTATGACCAATCCGCGATCCGCGATCTGGCGGATGTGTGGGCGCGCGGCGATCAACCGATGATCTTGGATTTATCAGCCGGGGCGTATCTGGCCCACCGTCCGGGGTCGGCAGGGGATTTAACCGTGCGGGACGTGCCGTTTTTACCCCAAATCGAGTTTGATTACGCGATCGGCACCTATGACCTGGCCTTTATCCGCGGTGAGGATTCGTTCAGCCAAGCCGTGGCGGCCGGTGTTCCGGTCATCTGGCAGATTTATCCCACGGATGACCAAGCGCATATTATTAAACTTCAGGCCTTTTGTGATCGGTTCACCGTTGGTTTGGGGGCAGAGGCTGCCCAGGCCTTTACCAATATACAGATGCGATGGAATGGGGCGGGAGGGGATCCGGCGATGATAAACGAAATTTGGGTCCATTTTACCACCCATTTTCCCGAAATATCCGCCCGGGCACGCGTATTTGGCGCGGAAATTCGGGATCGCGGGTCAGCCGTACAGAATCTGGTGGATTTTTATCGCAAAATTGGGTAAAACATCGGCCACAGGTCCCTCAAAGGGCAATTTATATAAGGAATACAATATGAAAGTCGCACAAGAACTTCGCAGTGGTAATGTGATTATGATCGGCACCGAACCTTGGGTCGTGGTCAAGGGAGAATTCAGCAAGTCGGGTCGTAACTCGGCCGTGATGAAAACAAAATTGCGGAACTTGTTAAAAGGCACCTTGACCGAAAGCGTGTTCAAGGCGGATGAAAAATTTGAAGATGTCGTGTTGGATAAAAAAGCCGTGACCTATTCCTTTTTCAGCGATCCGAATTACGTATTCATGGATGAAGAATATGAACAACATGAGATTGACAGTGAAGTTCTGGGCGATGCCGTGCATTTCCTGGAAGAAGGTATGCCGTGCGAAATGACATTATACAATGGCCGTGGCATTGCGGTCGATATTCCAACAACGGTCATTCGTGAAATTGAATATACGGAACCATCGTTGCGCGGTGATACATCGGGCAAAGTGTTAAAAACGGCCCGGTTGATCGGTGGATATGAAGTCAAAGTTCCGGCCTTTATCGAAATTGGCGAAAAAATTGAAATTGACACCCGGACGGGCGAATATAAAAACCGCGCCAAATAATGATCGGACGGGTTGAAAAGAGTTTTGGTTTATCCCCGCGTGAGCGGGGATTTTTCATGGAGAATGTTTTGCATCTGAATATATTGATTCTGAGCAGATCGCTGCAGGGTGGACGAGGTAAGAGACCCAGAATCTGGGGGGATCAAAAAAGGTGTACCTTCTTGAAAAAATAAAAATTTGAATACTCTTATTAAAAAAATTCATCGTGCTTCGTTTAGGTTAATAATGAGAGCGAAATTGTTAAAATCCCAGACATACCTGTGAGCTACAAATAGTTGACATATTATTAATAACTTGCTATGGTAAGGCACTTCTATTAAAAAGAGGGTAGAAAAATGACATATCCAACATTAAGCGATAAACTTCGTGGCGGCTGGAAAGCTGCAAATCGTAAACTTGATCTTGCACAAACGAACCAGGTGTTAATTGAAGTTGCAAAAGGCCTTAACAGACAACGCGCAATTGACGAATGGCCAGACGCCGAGTTTTATAGCCCTACCCCTCAACTCCACCTTCAATTTAAAGATATAACCAATGGTTATGCTATTCCGCAAACTTTAGCGATTTTAACGAGACCTGGTAGCCAACTTCTTCCTACTCTGTTTAGAGTTACTGGGAGATCAGTAGAGATCGATATAATAAGAGATTCTTTGATTAATAAATATTGTGATTCAGAGCGTTGGAAAATTGTTGGGAAAATATTTGACGCGGCGCAAAATCGTGTCCACAGCAGAAATCCTTTGAAAAGATTTTTAAACGGGTTTAAAAATCCAGGACCACAAATTCTTGAATAAAAAAATTTAACATGTCCAATCTGATCAGGCGCGCGAGCGAAACGCCCGGCGCGTGGCGCGGCTCAATTTTCCCCCGCCCCTTTATATAGTCAGATGGGCTATGTGCCTTCCAATTATATTATACGGAGGGCAAGTATAATCTTTGGAAGGTTGAACGTGTTTTTTTAGAACTAAACATGTACCCCATTGAAATTAAAAAAGAAAAATGGCGCGAGAGACGGGACTTGAACCCGCGACCTCCTGCGTGACAGGCAGGCGTTCTAACCACTGAACTACTCCCGCGCGCGCCTTTTTCAAGGGTGCACTGGTGATAACGGGTCGGACGTCGAATGTCAATGACCTTTTTTCAACGCCTCGATCGTGGATTGCGACGTTCCACGCGGGGCCGGTGGGGGGGGGGCGGCTGGGGCGGGCGTTAAAACGCGCGACGTCGCGGGCAGGGGAGAGGCTGGCAGCGTGCCTTGTGGGGAGGTGCCCATATTGACGGGATCAACCGGCGCGATTTGTTTCCCGAGTTGATCCGTGGGCAAGGTCCGGTTAAAGGCGATTTCATCCGGCGCCAGTTGGAATCCGATCAAAATGCGCATATTTCGGGGCGCACTGCCCTTTAAGGATGCGAGCGGCACGCGGGCCTGAACGGTCTCAATTTGTCGTGATTGATTGAGGCCTTGGTCATAATTTAAACTTACCGCATGGATATCTTTAAATAGAATGGAATTTCCGGCATTCAGTAAGGTGACAAAATACGGGTAAATAAAACTGGGCTTTTCGGTTGGCACGTTGCGGCCGCGGGGGCCGACGCTGCCCTCGACTCCTAATGTTAGATCCAAGACAAGGGTATCTCCCGATGTGCCGCACGCCACATCCACGCGCGTGATATGGGCCTGGGATATTTCTTGGTCAGGGGCCGGAGCGGTGGGTGTTGCGAATTGATACAAGGACGCGAGTTCCGCGACGCGTGAGACGCCTGGGCAATCGCCTTGAGGGATGGTGGTGACAGGTCCGATATCCCCCACACCCAGGGACGACCCAACATGGTTCATCGTTTGGCAGGCAGATAGAGAAAGAATAAGCGGAAGGATCAGAAAAAGTTGTTTCATCGTGACCTGAAATCAGTATGGTGGATCGAATAAAGTGACTATAGAGGAAAACGGTCCATGACTCAAACAATAACGATGTATACAGATGGTGCGTGTAGCGGCAATCCAGGCCCCGGGGGTTGGGGCGTTGTATTGCAATATGGCGATCACGAAAAGGAACTTTTTGGTGGCGAGGGGCATACGACCAATAACCGCATGGAACTGATGGCGGTCATTATGGGGTTGCGGGCCTTAAAACGCACAGGGATGGTCGCCGTGTATACCGACAGTGTGTATGTCAAAAACGGTATCACCACGTGGTTATCGGGGTGGAAGAAAAAGGGATGGCGGACAGCGGACGGCAAGCCGGTTAAAAATCAAGATTTGTGGGAGGCGTTGGACGTTGAGGTTGCGGCGCACCAGGTCGCGTTTCATTGGGTCAAGGGCCACGCCGGACACCCGTTGAATGAACGCGCGGACGCGTTGGCCCGCAAAGGGGTGGAGGAGAATAGGTGAGGTTTACCCCTCCCCCACCGGGGGAGGGAGGGGCCCACGAGCGCAGCGAGTGGGAGGGTGAGGGGATAAAATTTTTGAGTTTATTTCCCCTCACCCTCCCAAGCTCACTAACGTTCGCTTAGGCCCCCCCCTCTCCCGTTGGGAGAGGGGTAAAATCGAATCAAATCCCACCCATCAACGTATATTTAATGTCCATGAAATCATCCATGGCCCAATGTCCGCCTTCGCGACCGTAACCCGACTGTTTCATACCACCGACAGGCACCAGTTCAGATGACAGCAAGGCTTCATTCACGCCGACCATGCCGTATTCCAACCCTTCGGATACACGAAACGCTTGACCCAGATCGCGCGTGTAAAAATACGCCGCCAATCCGTAAATCGTGTTGTTTGCCCGCGCAATCACCTCGGCCTCGTCGGTGAACCGGAATAATGCGGCGACGGGGCCGAATGTTTCCTCGCCCGCCACAATCATTTGATCATTCGTATTCACGATCATGGTCGGGTGATAAAACGGTGATGTTTTATCAAATGCCGATCCACCAACCACAATTTTCCCGCCTTTATCCGTCGCGTCTTTTACGTGCGTTTCAACTTTTTCAATGGCGGCGCGGTTGATCAACGGGCCCATCGTCACGCCGTCTCCGTCGCCGGGACCGACTTTCATTGACTTGATCCGCGCTTCAACACCCGCGGCGATCGTGTCAAAGATTTTATCGTGAATATAGATGCGGTTCGCGCAGATACAGGTTTGACCGGCGTTCCGGAATTTCGATGTCATGATCCCGTCAATCGCGCGGGGAATATCGGCGGAATCAAACACAATAAACGGCGCGTTCCCCCCCAGTTCCATCGATACGCGTTTCAATGTATCGGCCGATTGGCGAACCAGAATGCGCCCAACTTCGGTCGATCCTGTAAACGAAATTTTACGCACGCGCGGATCGCGGCACAGTTTTAGGCCCACTGTCGGCACGTTCGCCAGCGAACAGGTGACGACGTTGATGACCCCCGGCGGAAACCCGGCGAGATCGGCGAGATGCGCGAGGGCCAAGGCGCACAGCGGCGTGTCTTCTGCGGGTTTGATCACAACCGTGCACCCGGCGGCCAAGGCCGGCGCAACTTTGCGTGTAATCATCGACACCGGGAAATTCCACGGAGTGATGGCCGCCACAACTCCCACGGGCGCGCGGTTTACAATCATGCGGGCGTCGGATTTATGCGGAATGCCGTATTCGCCCAACACGCGGCGGCCTTCTTCCGCAAACCATTGCAGAGATTTTGGGCCGGCGCTGATTTCCGATCGGGCTTCGGCCAAGGGTTTACCTTGTTCAGCGGTTAATAACCGTGCCAGGTCTTCGGTGTGGGTGTCGATCAATTCCGCCCATTTTAAGATGATTTTTGCGCGGTCTTTGGCGTGGATCGCGCGCCATTTGGGGAATGCCGCGGCAGCAGCGGCAATGGCCGCGTCCGTGTCCGTCACATCGGAATCAGGAGCGGATCCCACCGATTTTCCCGTGGCGGGGTTTGTGACATCAAATGTTTTCCCGGATTGCGCCGGGGTCCATGCGCCATTGATATATTGTTTGGGGGAATAGGGCAGGGTAAAGAGCGACATATGAATAAAAGTCCTTGATGAGGGGTCAAATCTGGGCCAATCTTGCACGAAATAAGATATACGATGCAAGAGGATTATCATGACCCCCGTAAAACCAACAACAAAACCCGCGTCTCCGTTTTTCTCATCCGGACCCTGTGCGAAACGCCCGGGATGGAGCACGGACGCGTTACAGGGCGCGTTTTTGGCCCGGTCGCATCGTGCCCCTGTGGGCAAAAAATTATTACAGCAGGTCATTGAACAACACCGGAAATTATTGGACATTCCCGCCGATTACAAAATCGGAATCGTCCCGGCATCCGACACCGGCGCGGTTGAAATGTGTTTATGGTCGATGCTGGGCGCGCGGGGCGTGGATGTGTTGTCGTTCGAAGCATTTTCGGGCGAATGGGCAAATGATATTCAAAAACATTTAAAAATTACCGATGTGCGCGTGTTCGATGCGCCCTATGGGGCGTTGCCGGACGTCACACAAATATCCCCTGACCGCGATATTGTTTTTGCGTGGAACGGGACGACATCGGGCGTGTGTGTACCGAATGGTAACTGGATTGACGACGCACGCACGGGATTAACCATTTGTGATGCGACATCGGCTGTTTTTGCATACGAGATGCCGTGGAATAAATTGGACGTGACGACATGGAGTTGGCAAAAGGTGATCGGGGGCGAGGCTGCGCACGGCATGGTGGTACTGTCGCCGCGGGCCGTTGAACGCCTACAAACCTATACCCCCTCCTGGCCGTTGCCCAAAATTTTTCGCATGACAAAGGGCAATGTGTTGATGGACGGGGTTTTTGCGGGTGAGACGATCAATACGCCGTCGATGCTGTGCGTCGCTGATTGTTTAGATGCACTCAATTGGGTCGAGGGGGAAGGCGGGTGGCGCGGCACGCGGGCGCGGTGTGTGGACAATGCGCGGACGTTGCGGGAATGGGTTGCCGCCACGCCGTGGATTGATGATCTGGCGGTTAATTCCGCGACCGCATCGATTACATCGGTGTGTTTGAAAATTATTGACCCGACCTTTACCGCATTGTCATCCGATGATCAGTCGGCATTTATCAAAAAAATGGTCAAATTGATTGAAGAAGAAGGGGCGGGGTTTGATATTGCCGCGTATCGTGATGCACCGCCGGGTCTGCGTATTTGGTGTGGGGCAACAGTTCAGGTTGATGATATCCGTGCGCTAACTCTGTGGATTACCTGGGCGTTTGAAACCGTTCGCGGATAATTACGCGCGGTCCAATGTTAATGTCATGACGGGTAGAGGACCGGCCGCCACCCGTGGCATGTCATGAAGGTGGACTGATTGTGAATCAACAAGCGTCGAGTACCGCGCGAACTTTTTGCGCCACTCGTCATAGGTTTCGGTCAAGGTGTCTCCTTCATAAACGGGGCGAGGTGCCATTTGCACAACGGAAGGGGGTAAAATATCAAAATTGAGGGAATCTTGGATGGGGGCAGGAACAAAACCTTCTCCAACGGCGATTACCGCAGCGCAGATTGATTTAAGAAAATATTTTGTGATCTTCATATTAATACTGTATCAAATGTGCGGTGCACAATGCAAATTTTGAGGGTGTTTATTTCATCCCCTTGCCGGTTTTTTTAAACACGAATGTAATCACTTCGGCCACGGCTTTATATAATTCGGTGGGTATCGTTTCATCCACGTCGACCTTATCGTATAATGTGCGGGCGAGAGGTGGGTTTTCAACGATTTCAACGTTGTGTTTTCGGGCGACCTCACGGATGCGCGCGGCAACAAAATCAGCGCCTTTCGCCACGACTTTTGGCGCCATCATTTCGCCGGGATTATATTGTAAGGCAACCGCAAAGTGCGTCGGGTTGGTGATGACGACGTCTGCCTTTGGGACGTTTTGCATCATGCGTTTGCGGGCACGTTCTAATCGCAATTGTCGCAACCGGGCGCGGATCGTGGGATCGCCTTCGGTTTGGCGGTATTCGTCTTTGACTTCTTGTTGCGTCATGCGCATGCGTTGATGATATTCAAGTCGTTGATAAAATAAATCAAGTCCCGCAAAGATCATCATGACCATGACAATCCCGGTCATCAACCGGATCGTAATATCTAATGTTTCCTTCATCATCAGTGACAAGGGCATGCCCACAAAATGATCCACCGTGTCCATATAGGGGCGCAAGACAAAATAGGTAACGATCGACACGGTCGATATTTTAATGAGGCCTTTTGCAAATTCGAGAAGTGATTTACGGGATAAAAGGCGTTCCAAACCTTTAAGGGGAGATATTTTTGAAAGATCAATCGAGAGAAGTTCCGGAGCGAATAAAAATCCGACCTGGGCAAAGGGTCCAAAAAACGCGACAATAATTAATAAAAGAAAAATGGGGATCATGGCCCACAAGGTTGAACTGACAGCGTTCGATAAAACCTGGGATATGCCGCCGGGCCCTGTCGGCAGGCTGTGTGACTGTTCGATATAAGATGACAAATAAATCGTGAGATTTGAGAAAAGGGGCGCGGTCAGAAGGCTGAGGACAAAAGTTGACGCGACAAGCAGCAGCCACATATTTAACTCACGGCTGATCGCCACTTGGCCGCGTTTGCGGCTTTCCTCCAGTTTTCGTTGACTGGGCTCTTCTGTTTTTGATGAATCGTCGTCGCCTGTTTCCGCCATCGCGTTTTATCCCCCTAAAAATGTTCCGACATGATCGCGATATTGTTCAGCGAAATACAACAACATTCCAGAAATTGAGAGGATTAACAGGATCAAAGAGAGCAAAATTTGAACCGGCATGGCCAACATAAAAATTTGTAATGTCGGCATGAGCTTTGATAAAACGCCCATTGCGGCATAAAGGATCAGGATTAAGACAATAAAGGGTGCTGACATTTGGACCGCAATCATGAATGCCGCAGATAGACTTTGGGTGACGATATTACTCATGCTGCCAACATCGGGAAGTTCGCCGATCGGGAACCGGTCGTAACTGTTGATTAACCCGACAATTAACAAATGATGGAGGTTCAGTGAAAAGAGTAACGCTGCCGCTGCGACGGATAAAAATGCGCCCACCAGGGATCCTTGACCTGCCATCATGGGGTTAAACAGTTGGGCGTTCGATAACCCGGCTTGAAACGAGACGATCATTCCGGCGGTGTCGGTGATCGACATAAAAATGCGCGCGATCGTGCCAATAAGGGCACCAGTTAAAAATTCGATAAACAGCAACATAAAAAAAAGAGCACCGGTCGGAATGGGGGTTGGCAGGTGCGCGATGATAAAGGGGGTCAAAACGGCCGACAGGGCCAGGGTGAAATACAGACGGATATGGGCGGGGACAAAACTGTCCCCAATGCCAGGCATCAACATCGTTGCTGTACCGATGCGGGTAAAACACAGGATAAAAGCAAAAACGTGTGTTTCAAGAAATGATTCGAGGGTGAGCATGGGGGAAGGGTAGCATAGGAAAGAAATTTTGTGCGGAGGTTTTGTCGAGATTTTATTTTATTGACAAAAGGAAAATATGGGAATATTTATGTTTTATGACAATTTTTTTTCGTTCAAAAAACCCAAGACATCCATTAGCAGAAATTCAAGCGTACCAGTTTCTTCAAGAACAGGAAATTGCAGGCGGACCGGTATTCTCATCAGACAACAATGAATCGACACGACAAACGGCGTTGGTGGCAAATATGTTTTCTGGTCGTTTGAGGGATGAGCGGCGGTTTGAAGAACAAAAAAAGATATGTACACGGGCATTTATCGCGGCCATAGGGTTGAGCACGGTTCATAACATTGATTTGGTCGAGTCATGCAAGCATCCAAATCGTGGATATATGGATTTGCGGTTTAATGTTTATTGTTACCGGACGGCGGCTTCCCATCGCCGTAATAAAATCACAAAAGAATTATTTGAGGAAACTTTACAACATACCTTAAGTTGTTGGGCACTTGATACGTCGATGGCGGCATTATCTATACAGGATCCAAAATTAGATATTTTGGTACGGGATATCCGGAAAAAGAGAGTACAATTAAGTCCAAGAACGTTGGTAGATCAATCAACAATAACGGTCGTTCAAAATCTTTGTATTATTTTTGGGATGTTACAGGCACCAGATTTAGTGGCAAAGGGAGGAGGCGTAAGAAATCACTATTTTGATCCGAAATTATATTACAAGAAAGAACTTGACAGTTATTTAAAAACGCCCGGAATAAAATCTATTTTTGCGGCACCGCTGTGATTACGGATCGCGCGTGTACACGAAATAATGGGGCTTACGCCCCGCAATAATCCCTTTATGCATATACCGGGTTACTAAGGGCCAATCGGTGGGTGGGACCGACGGGTCAGCCCTAGTTTGATCGGTCGGCGTGAAGAGCGGCAGAATGTCCGGATGGGACAGATGCTCGATCATCCAGTAGGCGTAATCCAAAACATCGGTCGACAAGGTCAACGTGCCGCCAGGGCGCAAAATGCGGGCGAAGGCCTTTAAATTGTCGCTGTTAATAATCCGGCGTTTATGGTGCTTTTTCTTGGGCCAGGGGTCAGGGTTTAAGACATAAATGCCGTCAACGGACGCGGGGGCCAGCGCGTTGATAATGTGCAAACCGTCGTTCATATAGACCCGCAGCCGATCGGATGGAATGTTCTGTTTTCCTAACCCCACCAGCATCGCGCTCATTCCGTTAATGTACGGTTCGGCGGCAATAAAGCCGTCCTGGGGTCCTGCCTGCATCCTTGCCAGTAAATGTTCCCCCGACCCAAATCCAATTTCGATAAAGACGCGATCAACCGGGCTTTGAAACAGAGACCGGGGGTCAAGAATGGCCGGGGTTGCCAGGGCGTCAGGGGAAATCGCCAGTGTGTCGAGGAGCGCAAGTGCCGATTTGCGTTCTTGACTTAACGGCCGGCCCAATCGGCGACCGAAAGTTTGGTTGCCGCCGCGGCGCAAGGGAAGGGGGGAGTGGGATGTCATATTTAAATTCTTAACGTAAGTCACAGGTGTCATCTCCGCGAAGGCGGGGATCCAGTCGATAAAATGACAGCAGCTTTGCTGCTTACTTTGTTTTATTTTTGGCGGATCCCCGCCTTCGCGGGGATGACGGTCTACCCTTCAAAAAAATTCTCCCCCTAAACAGGGGGAGAAAAATTCGTTATTCCCGCTCTTTGCGTTTGCGGTCAATTTTGCGCCACCGGCGAACGGATTCGGCTTCTTCCCGAACACGTTTCACGGACGGCTTTTCGTAATTGCGACGGAGCTTAATCTCGCGGAACAATCCTTCACGTTGCATCTTTTTCTTAAGCACGCGCATGGCCTGTTCGACGTTATTGTCGCGGACATTTACACTGACGATGATAATCACCCCGTTTCTAA
>CAZLPZ010000037.1:0-14531 GCA_964561535.1 uncultured Pseudobdellovibrionaceae bacterium
ATGCGGTTGTTTTGTTGAACAAACAAAAAGAACCGATTGGAACGCGTATTTTTGGCCCCGTTACCCGTGAGTTACGCGGTCTTGGGTTTATGAAGATTATTTCGCTTGCAGCGGAAGTTTTGTAAGAAAGTTGAAGGGAAAGATTATGAAGCGGAAAGTGAAAAAGGGCGACCAAGTCGTCATCCTGACCGGTAAGAATAAAGGGACGCGCGGATCTGTTTTGCGTGTATTCCCGGTGGAAGGTCGTGTTTTGATTGAAGGCGCGAACCTTGTGAAACGTCATACAAAACCGACGCAAACAACGCCCGGTGGTATTATCTCGAAAGAAGCATCATTGCATATTTCGAACGTGGCGTTAATTGATCCCAAATCAGATAAGCCGACTAAAGTGGGTTACAAAATTGAAAAAGACGGCACAAAAGTGCGCGTTGCCCGTAAATCTGGCGCGAGCATTGCATAAGGGAGCGTATGATGGCAAAAACAGAAAAAGCAGTAAAAAAAGATATGGCCTTCTTTGAAGCGCAATATCATGCCCATATCCGCAAGGGTATGCAGGAAAAATATAAATACGAAAACGTCATGGAAATTCCAAATGTAACCAAGATTGTTTTGAATATGGGCGTTGGTGAAGCAAATGCGAACCGCAAATTTATGGATGATGCCGTTGCGGCTTTGTCTCAGATCGCGGGCCAAAAGGCGATTATTACACGCGCCCGTAAGGCAAACGCGTCGTTTAAAATTCGTGAAGAAATGCCGATCGGCACCAAAGTAACGCTTCGCGGTAAACGTATGTACGAATTTATGGATCGTTTGATCAATATTGCCCTGCCGCGTGTCCGTGATTTTCGTGGTATTCCGGCACGCAGTTTTGATGGTCGCGGTAATTATGCGATGGGGATTAAGGAACATATTGTGTTCCCGGAAATTAGCTATGATAAAGTCGATCAAATTCGCGGATTAGACATTGTTGTCTGTACGTCTGCAAAATCTGACGATGAAGCCAAAGACCTATTAAAGGCCTATGGCTTTCCGTTGAAAGACCGTTAAGTTTATTTAGAAAAGACAGGATATTTACGATGGCGAAGATGAGCTCAGTCAATAAAAATCAAAACCGTATGCGAATGATTACGCGGGATGCGAAAAAACGCGCGACGTTAAAGGCGGTCGTTCAGGATCGTGATGCAGCGCCAGAAGATCGGTTCGCGGCAACCTTGAAATTGGCTGAAATGCCGCGCAATGGGGCCAAAACGCGTTATCGGAATCGTTGTGCTTTGACGGGTCGTCCGCGCGGTGTGTTTCGTAAGTTTAAATTGTGCCGCAATATGTTGCGTCACTTGGCTCAACATGGTGAGTTACCAGGTATTGTAAAATCAAGCTGGTAAGGTCGAGAATATATAAGGCATTTGAGGTTTTAAGGAGTTTAACATGAGTTTATCTGATCCATTGGGTGATATGTTGACCCGCATTCGTAACGGGCAAAAGGCACACAAAAAGTTTGTGTTGTGCCAGCACTCGCGTTTGCGTGAAAATGTTCTTTCCGTCCTGAAATCGGAAGGGTTTATCTATGATTATGCGGTTGAGTCGAGCGTGCTTAAAATTACGTTGAAATATATGGATCAGGGGATTCCGGTGATCCGTGAACTGGCCCGGGTGTCAAAGCCTGGCCGTCGGGTCTATAGTGGCTCTAAAGTCATTCCGAAGATTTATAACGGGTTAGGTATTTCGATTGTGTCGACACCAAAAGGTGTTATGTCGGATCACCAGGCCCGTGATGAGAACGTGGGTGGCGAGATTTTGTGCCGGGTATTCTAAAAAGTATAAAAGTATTGCCCCGGCCTGAGCTGGGATGATCGTTGAGAAAAGATAAAAAGAAGATTGGAAAAACATTATGTCACGAATTGGTAAAAATCCTGTGCCGGTACCTTCGGGTGTTACGGTTGATGTTGTGGGCCAATTGGTCAAGGCCAAGGGCAAGCTGGGCGAATTATCATTCACTTTGCATCCCTTTGTCTCGGCTGTCGTTGCCGACGGCAAGGTGACGGTGAAACCTGTGAATGACAGTTCTATTGCGAAATCAGTTTGGGCGACAAGCCGGACGGTTGTTCGTAACCTTGTTGATGGTGTATCCAAAGGGTACAGCAAAAAATTGGAAATCCAAGGTGTGGGCTTGCGTGCGCAAGTTCAAGGGAATGTCCTGGTTTTGCAATTGGGGTTCAGCCATGATGTTCGGTTCGATATTCCAAATGGCATTAAAATTGTGGTTGAAAAACAAACGCAATTGATGATTTCGGGGATTGATAAAGAATTAGTGGGCCAGGTATCGGCCGAGATTTATCGGTTCCGTCCGCCGGAACCGTATAAGGGGAAAGGCATTCGTTATGAAGGCCAATATATCCATCGCAAAGAAGGCAAGAAAAAATAAAGGTTAAATGAGGTTTATCATGGACAAAAAACACGAAACAGCGCATGATCGCCGCGCCCGCCGCAATCGCTTTAAACTTAAAAAAGTGAATGCTGTTGGGTTGCCACGTTTGACCGTTAATCGGTCGAACAAGCAGATTTATGCGCAAATTATTGATGATACACATGGGGTTACGCTTGCTTCTGCATCAACAATTGATAAAGAGTTGCGCGTGTCTGTTAAAAATGGCAGCACCGTTTCTGCAGCAGAACAAGTTGGTAAATTGCTCGCAACCCGGGCAAAAGATAAAAAAATTGGGGCCGTGCAATTTGATCGCGGTGGGTATTTGTATCATGGGCGTGTCAAAGCGCTCGCTGACGGTGCGCGCGCCGGCGGCATGACATTTTAACGGAGTAGGTAAGGCATATGGCACGTCCAGAAAAAAATCGTGATCGCGAAGAATCTGAATTCAAAGAAAAATTGGTGCACATTAACCGTGTCGCCAAGGTCGTCAAGGGCGGTAAACGTTTCGCGTTTGCGGCGCTTGTCGTGATTGGTGACGGAAAAGGGCGCATTGGGACGGGTCACGCCAAGGCCCGCGAAGTGCCGGATGCAATCCGCAAGGCAACCGACAGTGCTAAACGTCATATGATTCGCGTGCCGATGCGCGAAGGTCGGACGTTACATCATGATGTTGAAGGACATTATGGCGCGGGACGTGTGATTTTACGTTCGGCTCAACAAGGGACAGGGATTATTGCCGGCGGTCCGATGCGTGCGATTTTCGAAGTTTTGGGCATCCAAGACGTTGTCGCAAAATCAAAAGGTTCGAGCAACCCTCACAATATGGTACGCGCAACTTTTGATGCGTTACAACGTATCCAAAGCCCCCGTCAAATTGCGGCGCGACGTCATCGTAAAGTGAATGATATTTTGGCGCGTCGCGATGGTCAGGGGGCCGAAGCTGTGACGACTGAAGATGATCAAGCCAAGGCGGAATAAAAAAATTCCTCTGGTTGATTTTCGGCAGGACTAAAAAAGTTTTTATTATTTGAGGACACGATTATGACGGATACAACAAAAAAATCAGCCCCGAAAGCGGCGGCAAAATCGGTGGCAAAGCCTGCTGTTAAAAAACAGGCGTCGGTTAAAACTGCTAAAGCGGGATTAACCGTTACGGTTAAACAAACGGGGTCGCCGGCACGGACGCAAGATTGGGCTTATGCCACATTATCTGGATTGGGATTGGGTCGGATGAACCGGACTCGGACATTGGAAGATACACCAGCGGTGCGTGGTATGATCCGTCGTGTGCATCATTTGGTGACAATTGTTGAGGCAGCGTAAAGATTGTGTCATTTCGGCGGATGCCGAAATCGCGATATTATAATATGAGCCCCTTTGATAGGGGAAGTTGAAGGAAACGAAAATGACGAAATTAAATGAACTGAAACCGAAACCGGGATCGACATTCAAGCGCAAACATATCGGGCGCGGGATGGGGTCAGGCAAGGGTAAACAAGCCGGGCGCGGGACCAAAGGTCAAAAAGGTCGGACCGGGGTCTCGATCAACGGGTTCGAAGGCGGTCAAATGCCGTTGCATCGTCGTTTGCCGAAACGTGGGTTTACGAATATTTTCGCGAAATCCTATTCTGAAATTAATTTGGGCCAATTGCAGGCGGCCATTGATGTCAAAAAAATTGATGCCAAACAACCGATCACGGTTGACACTTTGGTTCAGGCGGGTATTGTCCGCCGTGCCGAAGACGGTCTGCGTGTTTTGGGGAATGGCGACATCAAAACGAAAATTACTATTACCTGTGCCGGCATCACCAAAACGGCCCAAGCCGCGATTGAAAAATCGGGCGGTACGGTGACGGTGTATGTGCGTGAGATCAAACCCGTTGTGCGTAAAAAGGCCATTCCGGGTGCCAAATAAATTTATATTTGGCAGAAATTACTGTTATAAAAAACCCTACATCTGTAGGGTTTTTCGTTTTTGAGAGGGGTGTTGTGACGATTAATTTAAATTCTGTTTTTAATGCCATTGTTGGGTATTACGATGAAATATCACCGCGATTGGTTGGTGGTGCTTTGGATTCCAAAAATGACCCCCTTATTCGCGCAAAGTCTGATTATAAAGATAAAATTCTTGATATAGAGACAGATGTTGCTCTTCTTTTTGTTAATAAAAAACTTTCAGGCATAGAGACACATTGCTTAAGGTCTGCATGGAATTTCGTTCGAAATTTTCTAGATGTTCAGACCGTTTTGAATGCTGAGTCAATATCCAGCCGTATGGCTAGGTGGATTTCTAGCGATACAAATACAGAGCCTTTTCACGCATTAACATCTTATTTAGCGATTGCCGGGATGCAGGATGTTGTGCGGCAACTGGGGATGATCGATCAGGTGAAGTGGCCGGATGTCACAATCGTTGAAAAGAAAATCGGGATGGCACCGTCAGAATTATAAGGGGCGTTATTTGACACGCATCTCAAAACCATTTAAACCCCGGTCATCGGGGTTTTTTGTTTTTTGGGTTTATAAGTATGGACAATGTCATTCAGGTTGCGAGCGGGTGGATTTTTAACGCCGACCGAACCCAAGTTTTGATTGTCAGTAATATCGGGGCCAGTTGGACAATGCCGAGCGGTGGCGTTGAGGAAGGCGAATTTATCCAGGACGCGATGGTGCGGGAGGCGTTTGAAGAAGTTGGACTTCATGTGCGGATTAACCGTTTGATGGCCATCTCCGAAGGGTTCAGCGCGCGCAAACAACGTAAGGTCATATTCTTTGGATTTTTGTTGGATCAAATTGATCCGGCCCAAAAGCCATCCATTCAAATGCCCGATGAAATTGCCGAGATTCGGTGGGTTAACCGGGATGAACTCCGCGTGTTGCTTCCGTGGTTACCCTATTGCCCGTGGGAGTGGGCCGAGCAGTCAAGTGTCGGGTTTTATCAATCAGTTTTACCCTGATTTTTTGCATTTGGCCCCGGTCGGTGTTTCTGATATTATCGGCTTACGATAAAAAAAGGAGGCAAAAAATATCATGACCACATGGATGATTTTAGCGGCCGTATTGGCCGGGGCTGAAATGATGACCGGTACGTTTTATTTGCTGGTCCTTGCCTGTGGCGCGGTCGCCGGGGCGGTTGCAGCTTTTATGGAGATTGAGCCTGTTGAGATTCAAATTGCCATTGCCGCGGGGGTGGCTGTCGTGGCCTATTTTGCGGTACGTACGTTTATGCCGAAACGATTACGGCAGAAAACGGCTTTGAATCCAGATATAAACATCGATATCGGGGCAACCGTCCGGATTGACGGGCTGAATGATGATGGGTCGGCACGCGTGACGTATCGCGGGGCCGTGTGGCGGGCGCGTGTTCTGGACGCCGGGAACATCCTTCAAACGCACACCGATTACGTGATTGAGGGAATCGACGGCGTCACGTTAATCCTTGCACCGAAATTATAATTTTAACTTTATTAAAGGAATATTTGATCATGGAAGCCATTCTTGCTGTTGCCGTTGTCGTGATTATTTTTATTGCCAAGGCGGTTAAAATCGTACCGCAACAAAAGGCGTTCGTTATTGAACGCGTTGGAAAATATAACGACACCTTGTCGCCGGGCATCAATATTATTTTGCCGTTTATTGATCGCGTTGCGTATCAACATTCGTTAAAAGAAGTTGCGCTCGATGTGCCGGCTCAGGTGTGCGTGACGCGCGATAATTCGCAACTAAAAGTCGATGGCGTGTTGTTTTTTCAAGTGACTGATCCGTATCGTGCCTCGTATGGGGCCGAAGATTATGTGGTGAACATCACGCAACTGGCCCAGACGACGTTGCGCTCGATTATTGGTCGCCTGGAACTGGATAAGACTTTTGAAGAACGCGATTCAATTAACACAACGGTTGTTGCTGAAATCGATAAAGCCGCACCGAATTGGGGCGTAAAAGTGTTGCGGTACGAGATTAAAGATTTAACACCTCCCCAAGAAATTTTGCGCGCGATGCAGGCGCAAATTACAGCCGAACGGGAAAAACGTGCGTTGATCGCGTCATCTGAAGGCCGGCGTCAAGAACAGATCAATTTGGCAGAAGGCGAGCGTCAATCGTTGATTGCGCAATCCGAAGGGGACAAGCAAGCGGCAATTAACAAGGCTGAGGGGGATTCACTCGCGATCACCTTGGTCGCGGATGCCACAGCCGGCGCGATTACAAAAGTGGCCCAGGCGACGCGGGAACAAGGGGGGTTAGAGGCCGTGAATTTAAAAGTCGCCGAAAAATTTGTCGATGCGTTTGCGTTGCTCGCGAAAACAAATAACACGATGATCATCCCCGCGAATTTGGGCGACATGGCCGGGTTAATTGCAACCGCAACGTCCATTATTAAATCGGGCGGCGTCTCGATGGTGCCGGGTCAAAACGTTCCGCCGTTGTCGCCCACGCCGATGGGTGGTGGTGGTAACCCAGGCGCCGTGTGGAAGTGAGGGATATTACGGGGGTAAGTGACCTGTTTATCGGCCCCCCCTCTGGACTTTTAGTCCCTAATCCTCTAGATCTATCATCAGGTTTCAAAAAATCGAATTAACATATTTATACCAAAATTAAGGGTGCACCTGACTATGGCTTCTGCTATTGAACAACTCTCTCAAAATGTGTCGTGGAATAATTTTTCAAAGGCCACCGAACTGAAACAACGGATTTGGTTTGTGCTGTTCGCGTTGGTCCTGTTTCGCTTGGGCACGTTCATCCCCATTCCGGGCATTGATCCCCAGGTGTGGGATGAAATTTTTTCGTCAAAATCCGGTGGCGTCCTTGATATGTTTAACATGTTTTCAGGGGGGTCGTTGGCACGGATGTCGATTTTTGCGCTCTCCATCATGCCTTATATTTCCGCATCGATCATTATTCAACTGGGATCCACGATTCATAAACCGTGGAAAGAAATGAAAAAAGATGGCGAATCCGGCCGGATGCGCCTCAATCAATATACGCGTTATTTGACGGTTATTTTGGCGACCATCCAAGGTTATGGCCTCGCCGTGGGGTTGGAGCATATGCAATCGTCGGGCGGGTCGGCGGTGATTGATCCGGGTCTCTTTTTTCGGGTGTCGACGGTGATCACGATTGTGGGCGGCACGATGTTTCTCGTGTGGTTGGGGGAACAAATTACCGCGCGCGGTATTGGCAATGGGACGTCATTGATTATTTTTGCAGGGATTGTGGCGGGATTACCCCGCGCGATGATTTCATTTTTGGAACTGGGTCGTCAGGGGCAGTTTTCGGCCCTATCGATGATCATGATTATTGTGATGATCATCGCGGTGTTGCTGTTCATTATTTTTATGGAACGTGCCCAACGCCGTGTGATGGTCCAATATCCAAAACGCCAGGTGGGCAATCAAATGAATATGGGTTCAATGAACCATATTCCGTTTAAATTGAATATGTCGGGGGTTATTCCGCCGATTTTTGCATCATCCTTATTGTTATTGCCGTTGTCGATTGTTGGATTTATGGGGGCGGATGGTGGCGACATAACGGCCACGATTTCAAGGTATCTACAGCATGGCCAACCGATTTATATGATTTCGTATGGGGCGCTAATTGTATTTTTTGCCTTTTTTTATACATCCATTGTGTTTAATCCAGAAGAAAACGCGGAAATGCTGCGGAAAAATGGCGGGTTTTTACCGGGCGTCCGTCCCGGAAAATCAACGGCGGATTATTTTGATTTTCTTTTGACGCGGTTGACGGTGATTGGATCGGCATATTTAGTTGTGGTGTGTTTGTTGCCTGAATTTATGATTTCTGAATATGCTGTCCCGTTTTATTTTGGCGGGACGTCGTTATTGATTGTTGTATCGGTGACAATGGATACGGTGGCGCAAATTCATTCGCATATGATTGCACATCAATATGAGGGGTTAATTAAAAAGGCGCGATCGAAAGGAATTCGGTGATTATCTATGTTGAACCTGATTTTGATTGGCCCGCCCGGCGCGGGTAAAGGAACCCAAGCGCGTATTTTGGAACATAAATATGGGGTTAAACAGCTCTCGACGGGCGATATGTTGCGTGCGGAAATTGCGGCCGGATCGGAATTAGGTCTTGCGGTCAAAGGTATTATGGATGCCGGCGGACTGGTTGATGATGCGACGATGATTCGTATTATTAAGCATCGTATGCGTCAGGCCGATTGTGCCAAGGGTGTTATTTTTGATGGGTTCCCGCGGACCGTGCCCCAAGCAATTGCCTTGGACCAAATGCTCGCTGAGTTACATTTAAATCTTGCGGCCATTATTCAAATTGTAGTGGATGAAAAAATTTTATTAGGGCGGATTAAAGAACGTGATACATCCGCAGGGATTAATCGGGCCGATGATACGCCCGAAATTCTTGAAAAACGGTTAGATGTTTTCCATGTTCAAACCGCGCCCGTGATTGCGCATTATCAATCCGCGGGACGGTTGCAACAGGTCGACGGCATGATGCCGATTGATGCGGTATCCGCGACGATTGAACGTATTATACAGAGCGGCGTAAAAATCGCGGCGCAATAAATTTGAAATTATGATAGGCATAGAATTTTCTTTGAATAGATGTTAAAAAAATCCCCCCTATTCAGGGGGGATTTTTTATTGGAATAAATTAGGCCACATCTGAACTTTTGCTCGCGCGTTTACGCAAGTTTGGATCCAGAAAACGCTTGCGCAGACGCAGACGTTTCGGGGTGACTTCAACCAATTCGTCTTCTTGAATATAAGACATCATGGATTCAAGGCTTAACCGACGGGGAGGCACCAAAATAATGGCTTCATCCTTGCCGGAAGCGCGAATATTGGTCAGTTGTTTCGCTTTCAGGACGTTGATCTCTAAATCATTATCACGTGAATTTTCGCCTACGATCATGCCTTGATAGACATCATCACCGGGGTTCACAAACATCGTGCCACGATCTTGCAAATTAAACAGGGCATAGGCTACGGCTTGGCCTTTGTCGGTCGAAATGAGCACACCGCGGTTGCGACCACCCACCTCACCCTTATACGGGGCATAGGAATGGTACAGACGGTTGAGTAAACCGGTGCCGCGCGTATCGGTCATAAATTCGGATTGATATCCGATAAGACCGCGCGAGGGGGCCAAAAATGTTAATCGCATTTTACCGCCGCCCGAGGGGCGCATGTCGGTCATCTCGCCTTTACGATTCGATACTTTCTCAACGACGCTGCCTGAATATTCTTGGTCAACGTCAATAATCACTTCTTCGATCGGTTCGGTCAGTTCGTTATTCTCATCGCGTTTGAATAACACACGTGGACGCGATACCGAGAGTTCAAACCCTTCGCGGCGCATGGTTTCGATCAAAACGCCCAATTGTAATTCGCCACGGCCGGCGACTTCGAATGCGTCTTTACCGTCCGTTTCTTTGACGCGGATCGCGACGTTGGTTTCGGCCTCGGCCATTAATCGGTCGCGGATCATGGTGGATGTCAGTTTTGATCCCTCTTTTCCAGCGAGGGGCGAGTCGTTCACCGAAATCGTAATCGCCATGGTCGGCGGGTCAATCGGTGTGGCTTTAATAGGGACTGTTACGGATATGTCGCAAATGGTATCGGCAACGGACGCATTTTCAAGCCCCGCAATTGCGATGATGTCCCCGGCCTCAACCGTATCGACAATGACCCGGTCAACGCCCATGAATGTTTGCAGTTTGGTCAGACGCGCGGTTTCAACGACACGACCGTCAAGTGACATTGCCTTGACGGGCATATTGACGCGCGCCCGGCCGGAATAGACCTTGCCGGTTAAAACACGGCCCAAATACGGGTCGGATTGTAATAAAGTCGCAAGCATCGCAAACGGTGCTTCGGGATCGCATTTCGGGGCGGGGACGTGTTTTAAAATGGTATCGAGCAGGGGGCGCAGCGTTTCGCGGGGACCATCCAGGCTGTCACAGGCCCATCCGTCGCGGCCCGAGGCATACAGGACCGGGAAATCAAGTTGTGCGTCCGTGGCATCAAGCGCAATGAACAAATCATAGATAGCATCCAGAACGACCTCGGGTTCGGCGTCGGGGCGGTCAATTTTGTTGATAAGGATAATGGGGCGCAGACCCAGTTTCATGGCTTTCATCAACACAAATTTGGTCTGGGGCAGGGGACCTTCGGCGGCGTCGACCAACAACACAACGCCGTCCGTCATGGCCAAAACGCGTTCAACCTCGCCGCCAAAATCGGCGTGGCCGGGGGTGTCAATGATGTTGATTTTATCACCTTCCCAATTGATGGCCGTGCATTTTGCCAAAATCGTGATTCCACGTTCTTTTTCCAGATCGTTTGAATCCATGACCCGTTCGGCAACGTTTTGGTTTGCCCGGAACGTACCGGATTGTTGCAAAATGGAATCGATGAGGGTGGTTTTCCCATGGTCAACGTGGGCGATGATGGCAATATTCCGAAACGACATAAAAATTCCTTAAACTTTTAAAAACAAAAATGCACGGGTTCTGGCCCCATACCTTATAAAAGAAGATAAGAGGGTAAAACCCGCGTCCTTATGGCACGGAAATCATTGCGGTGCAATAAAAAACGGTTATTGGGGGCAGAATCGTCGTTGGGCAATTTGTTTCGGCGTTGCGTGGGGACTCTTCGCATTCAGGCAGTCCACTAAATCCTTTTGCTTTTGGGATAAAGGAGGATGAATTGACGATTCATTTTCATTGAATAGGGTACTTAAGGAAGCTCCACCTGCAGTAATCAGAATTGCTGTAACAAGGGGATAGCGCCATTTCAGGCGATTCGTGGCGTTTGATTGTCTGGACATTGTCATGGAATCTCTCCTTTATTGTCGGAAATATAGACATATTTTAAAATATGTCAAAGTAAAAAATAAAAGAATAAATCCCTTGACTCGGACAATAGGAATATATATATTCCTATTGTGACATTTTAAAAGAGCAGAAGAGTGAAACAAAAAATGAAAACATATAGTATACATAATATAACATACAAAACATGTTATTTTTACATGGTTTACATGATAACAGGGGGAAAAAATGGTTTTTAAAACAGGAGATAAACGTCCGGAAGGGGCGGGCCGTAAACCCGGCAGTCCCAATAAATTCAATATGGACCGGATGGTGTTATCCAATTATATCGGGAAAATACTTTTGGAGGATGCGGTCAAGTGGGGAACAACTTTAGCAGAGTTGCGCACGAAGAACCCGACGCTGTATTTGAAATTTATTTTACAATTCTTGCGTTTATCGGTGCCGGTGGGTGGATTGGCAGAATTTCCCGGTGTGGAATCATCCGAATCTGATGAGGTGCCACCAGAAGGATTGGCCCCTCCAAAAGCATTATCGTCGCCGCCGCTGGGGATAACCGATCAACGCATTGAGGCCTTGCTTGCGGGGCAGACCGATCCGATCTTCTTGGCGGCGATTTGTGAAACGGAAGACGAGAAAGAAAAAATGGCCCTCGAGAAGGATGCATAAGGAAAAGAAAAGAGCAAAGCCAAGGAATCAATGCGGTGATTTTATTGTCTATTTACCCAAGATTTAAATTTGCGGGTTGAATGATGTCGGAATCTGCAAATGCTGTTGCAACGCGTATTGTGGTTTGAAGCTCACGTACGTTTCCGGGCCAGTTATAGGCAAGTAATAATTTTTTTGCGGGGTCGGATAATGTCTTTTGCGGAAGTCGGTCTTCTTGACTCGCATAGTGTAAAAAATGTTCGGCAAGGGGTAAAATATCTTGGGGGCGGTCGCATAAAGCGGGGATATGGATCGTTGCCCCCTTTAAACGGAAATAAAAATCTTCGGTGAATTGTTTTGCGGCGACGAGTTCGTCAAGATTTTTGCTTGACGCAAATAGAAAACGAATATTTGCTGTATGGACTTCATTCGATCCTAATCGAGAATATTCGCCGGTTTCGACGGCATGTTGAAGTTTTTGTTGGGTTGATGGATCAATAGATCCGATTTCATCGAGAAAAATTGTACCACCATCGCATTCTTCTAATAACCCTCGGCGTGTTTGCGTGGCACCGGTATAAGATCCTTTTTCATGGCCAAAAAGCATATCTTCCAATAAGGCAATGGTACTGGGGGATTGGGTAAGATTAACAATACGAAATGGCTTATCTTTACGGGGTGATACGGCATGAAGATATTTTGCGAATCCTGTTTTTCCTGTTCCGGTGCGGCCTTGAAATAACACGGAAAGGCGGTATGCATTTGCATATTTTGCGGCCAATTTAAACGTTTCTTGAAGGCCAGGTGTTTGTAAAATATTAAGTTCGCGTGCAATTGGATCTGTTTTTGTCACGACCGATCCAAGCGTATGAATTTCTATGGTTAAAGGAGGATGGGTTTCTTGTAATTCAGGCGATTTTACAGGAGCGTTAAGGGCCGGTAATGGTACCGCTGTATCAGGAGTAGGTAGGATTAAACCTGTGATTTTTCTTTGGTTTTCCTGTTCATCTTGCATTCCCGCTATTTTTAGGCCTGTGCCTTGTTGTGGTAGAAATTTTAATTCTTTCGGGGGGAAATATTCTTCGCCTATTTTGTTATATAATGCCATGGCGCGCGGATGATCGTCTGATGTTAGTTGATCTTTACGAGATAACCTGGTCATTAATTGGGAGAGAAGACGTTCATAGTGAGCACGTACAGATGTTGGATCCCATCTCTGTTCTTCTGTATTTAAATCTTTGTTTTTTGATTGAACAACTGAATAGATGTTAAATTTTTCAATTGTGAGAAAAAGCCTTGAGAGATCAAGGACATCTCCTTGTGTTAATAAACCTGAGGCTGCATGGATTAATTTTATTTGAAGTGGATCATCAATAGATTCAATGAGAGGCCTATATATTTTTGATCGTTCAGTAAAAATTACTTCTTTTGAAATATCTTTAGAACTAATAAATTTTTTCTTTTCACCTTCGTGCATTCTTCTTACCACATTTGCATGCGGTAATTGAGAAATCGGAACAAGAATCGTTTGAATTGCTAAAGGGGGGCGTTCCGGATCGGGCCCAGGGGATGTTGATGGCGTTTCAGGGGGTATTGTGGTAACGGGTATTTCAGTGGGTACATTATGCGGCTCCGTCTCAGTGTCAGGTACGTTAGATACGGGTGTAAGTGTTTCTAATACTGAAGGTGGTCTTCCAGATGATTTTGGAAAAACCTGTTTTGGGATTTGTACTGCATTTATGAATTCATCTGAAAACTCACGCTCAGATGTTCTTCTTTGGACAACAGCATTCATACATGTGCGATCTACAGGAACAACCGGAAGCTTGTCAGGCCATTTTTTTGTTTGAACGACCAACTCCAAATAGGCACGGGCCTCTCCAGGAAGGGCGTCGAGGTGATAGGCGAGTATGCAGGCCATCGGATCAAGTGCGGGTGATACAACATGAAATTGGTTTATGCTTTTTGCATGTTGAATAAGGATTGCCATTTGAAGGGGAGATGCTGTTTTGATTTTCCAGTCAAAAGATTTTTTTATGTCGGCTGGGGATGCGCTTGTACTTTCTGATTTTTGAAGCAGCACATTCAGAATTTTTTGAAGGGCCGATGGTGTTGGGATCGAATGAACTTTTTCTGCATTATTTATTTCTTTATCAAAAATGTATGCCGCGTCGCTTCCTTTCGCATAAACGGGGTCCGGTTGAAATTTATGAATGACACCGCTATTTACCCTATATTGTCGGGACACAAGATATATAAGATTTTCAGGTATTTTCTCAACTTCTCCGGTATATTTAAAAATACCGCGGCCAGAAATATAATAGGAGTGATCTATTTCAAGCTTGAGGGGTAATACCGGGAAATCAGTTCGGGCGTTCATTTATAGTCCAACGTGAAAAGTAAAAGATTTGACGGATAAGTCTATCTTTCGTAAACAGGAACGGTAAACTTTGCAATATGTCATATGCGTAATATTATTACTTATTTACGCGGTAGGTGGGATTTAACATTACAAAAAATCTAAAGATATTAGGGATATCATACTCTTTTTGTCATTGGTGGACCTGATCAGGCCCGCGCGCGGCTGCGCGCAAAATAGAGTATTTGAATAGGGAAAAATTGGTGGACCTGATCAGG
>CAZLPZ010000038.1:0-14118 GCA_964561535.1 uncultured Pseudobdellovibrionaceae bacterium
ACGTTCCATTCGGAACAGGCCATTAAATACGGCACCAATATGGTGGGCGGCGTGACGCCAGGCAAGGGGGGCACCGAACATCTGGGCCTGCCCGTGTTTGACACCGTCTATGACGCGCGCAAAAAAACCGGGTGCAACGCATCGGTCATTTATGTGCCGCCACCATTCGCAGCGGACGCGATTCTCGAGGCCGTTGATGCCGGGATCGAACTTGTCGTCTGTATCACAGAAGGGATCCCGGTGCTGGATATGGTGCGGGTGAAACGCGGATTGACGGGCACGAAAACACGTTTGATTGGGCCGAACTGCCCCGGCATCATCACGCCGGATGAATGCAAAATTGGGATTATGCCGGGTCATATTCACCGTCGCGGGAAAATTGGGATTGTATCGCGTTCGGGCACGTTGACGTATGAAGCCGTCGCGCAAACAACGGCCGCTGGCTTGGGTCAATCGACCTGTATCGGCATTGGCGGTGACCCGGTGAACGGAACGAACTTTATCGATTGCCTCGATATGTTCCTGAATGACCCGGAAACAGAAGCCATCATCATGATTGGTGAAATCGGGGGACCTGCGGAAATTGAGGCGGCCGAATATTATAAGGCATCGAAAATTAAAAAACCAATCGCCGGGTTTATTGCCGGGTCCACGGCGCCCAAAGGTAAACGTATGGGCCATGCGGGCGCGATCATTTCGGGTGGGGCCGATACAGCCGAAGCCAAATTTGACGCGATGCGTGCGGCCGGTTTCACAATCGCCGACAGCCCCGCAGGATTGGGCCAAGCCATTTTGAAAGCGATGGGCAAAGCCGCGTAAAAACCCATCTCCCAACGGGAGAGGGAGACACCCAAGGACTGTTTGGCCTTGGGAAGGTGAGGGGGGACATGACCCAACATTATTCCAAATTCTTAAACCGCACCCAAGTTGGCCAGGGCGGGCGCAGTACGTTATCGCGCGTTGAATATGCGTTTGATGAAACATCGGATGATGAAAATAAATTCACGTTTGATCTGTATGAACTGCGTGCTAGTGCGGCGGTTGTGCCCGTGGATGATCACGGTAATATTTATTTGTTGAATGAATTTGCGCCGGGTGTGGGTGAGTGGCAAATCACGCTGGCGCGTGGCGGTATTGACCCAGGCGAGACGGCGATCGATTGCGCGCGGCGCGAAGGTGTGGAAGAAATGGGGTTGTCGTGTACGACTCTTGACCCATTATGGGCTGGGTATATGGCAGCGAACGCATCCAATTGGCATGTCACCGTTTTTATCGGGCGCGGGATCACCGCCGTTCCACGCGTGGGCGGCGACGAAGTTTATCCCATGGATGTGATTAAAATGCCGCTGGCTGATGCGGTGGCAAAAGTCATGTCGGGCGAGATTAAAAACGCCGTCGCGGCGCTCGCGATTATGATGATTGCCCAAAAATAAAAAAAACTAAGGTTGTTTTTCTTTCTCACTTAAGGCTTTTAAAAGCGGCTCATACATATCGCGATCATACGGTATTGCAATTTCGGGTGTTGTATCGTGCGGCGTGAACACAACATCCGCGCCGGCTGCAATGGCGATGGGTTGGCATTCATCCGCCTCGCCCATCATCAATACACACGCGGCAGCGATCGCATCAGCGATATTCACTTTGGTCGATTTTAACGGGCGGCCAAATAAATCGTTGTCACCAACGCGGTCGTGTACGCCGTGAAATCCACAGCACGCCAACGCGACGCCGACCACACCATTGCGGAGTGGGGCGGACCGTGAATCGGTCATTACTAAACCAAATTCTGCGTGGCCAACGGACGCCACCAATTCGTGATACAACGCGAATAAACTGGCCGCCGGGTCTTTTGGGTATAAAATAAATGATCCATCCGGTGAATTCGATTCATCAATCCCAGCGGATAAAATCATGACACCGCGCGTCACCGTCAGCATCGATCCATACCCAATATCCCCTACGATAAAATCGGCATCGGCTCGCGCGATAGTATGCTTATCTGTGCCGCCGCGGGGGTGCAGGTTGTGTTCTGAGATTGAAAATATCTTTGACGTGATCGCGACAATCGCGCTGCGCGGAATTGTATGTTCAGGCAAATGATCCATAACAAACGGGCATAACCGCTCGCCAATTTGAAAAATGCGGGTTTTGATGGGGGTGATAATTAACGGGAAGTTTTATGCTCCTGTACCTTTATACGTCAACGCCATCACAACCTTGCCGTCCGATTTTTCGCGTACGGTGACGGTGAACCCATATGTTTGACCAATCAACCCGACCATCAACGGATGAACCATGCGTGGATCAAGGAGCGCTGTATCGATTGTACCATCAAGCGCAGATTCAACACCCTCGCGGATCGTTGCGTCTTGTCCCATCGCCGTGAAGAGTGTTTCGTTGTCTCCGCCTGCATCAACCAAAATCATGCCGCCGCGCGGCAAACATTCCCCCGATAATAACAGGCAGAGCATTAGCATCTTGCAAAACACAGGGACTTTGGGATCAATCCCTAATGGGCCAAAGGGGTCCCATGCCTGGCGAATTTTGGCATCACCCGAAATATATTTGGCGTATGTTCGTTGAACGTCTTCGGGTTTGATATTGGGGTCACGGCCGCCCGCACCGTATGCGAGGCGAAATGCCGCCAGTTTTGCGTTGGCCTGGTTTGATGAATATTCGATCAACTTCATGGCTTCATCGTCCATGCCATTACCACCTCCCAGTTCGCCGACCAGTTCAATGCCATTGCCAATCGCACCGATGGGCGAAATGAGATCGTGGCAGATACGCGAGGCGAGATGTTCTAAGATGGCTGTGGTATCAGGGGTGGCGGGCATGAGAAAAGTCCAATGATATAAAGTGATTCGCTATAATTTTTTGATTATAACGGCTTTAGATCGATCTGACAAATGGGGGTCTTGATGGAATTATGCTGTAATGTCGAGAACACTGCCGCGTCGAATGGAAGATGTTCCGGCATTTGTACTGGAACTGGTTCTTTTTTCAATCAATTCCAAAGCACGTTGACGCAAATCTTCGCTGCTTGAATCGTCCAAATTTGCCGTATTTCTTATGGATTCCGTGCGTGCAGACGAAGATCTTTCGGAAGTACGCGATTCTTGGTCACGCGCATCTTTAATTTTTTCGGATCGATCGGTCTCGGTCCGTTTTGGGGTAGAGGTCGTTTGTGAAGATTGTAATTGTACGTTTTGTTGGGCCGCGCGAACTGTGTCAACCATCGTTTGATCCCCTTATTAAGATATATTCCCATTTACAAGGATACATCCTAAACGATTAAAATGGTCTTAGGGAGGGGGATAATTCAATGAATAAACCGGGGGGTGGGGTATTCGAAAGAATATAGTTTAATGAATAAAATTTTAACTAAATTCTAAACAGAAATCAGTCATAATATATTTGTACATAATAACATATCTTGGGATATATAGAAAATATTCCTATAACCTTAGGCATACGATATTATGAATGAGTATGATCAGAATTCTGGAACAGATTCAGAAAATGGGGTGACAATTCCCATGGCGCGTTTTCGGTCCGACTATTTATATGAACTGGCACGGCGAAAAGATCCAGAAGCGCGGCGAGAATTGGGGAATGTTGTTACCGATCTATTTATATCCGCCAAACTGTCTTTGCGCGAACAAGATATTGTTGCCGATATTTTAATAACCATGTTGAAACAAGCCGAAAAGGATTTGCGTTTGGCTATTTCCGAGAGGCTGTCGAATTTGGAACAAGCCCCCCTTCGGGTTGTTTTGTATTTATCAAATGATGATATTGATGTGGCGCGTCCTATTTTAACATACAGTCCCGTTTTTGAAGAAATGGATATGATGCTGGTCATTGAAACGCGGGATTCAGAATATTGGCAAGCGATCGCAGCGCGTGCAGATTTGCGCGCGGCCGTCATTCGGGCCCTTGTTGAAACACGGGATGTCCCAACGGCACGGGTTCTTGTGAATAATAATGAAATTAACATCCCTGCTGATTCATTTGCAATTTTGGGTGATATGTCCGAGACAGCGAATGATTTAAGCGTGCCGCTTTTAAAACGAAAAGATTTACCCCAGGATTTAGTTTCAAATATTTATCGTCATGTCGGCGCAACGATCCGTGAGAATTTGGAACAGGTACTTCCACCGGAGCGATGGGCTATTGTTAAGGAACATGTGGATGATGTAATCGCCGAGCATGTCGATAATGTCGTCGATAAAATAAAACCTCCTGGAGACGCGATGATGGAGGCTGCTGAAGGATTAAAAAAGAGAGGTAAGCTGACATTTGATGGTGTGCTTCAGGCCTTAAAGAATGATCAAATTTCTTCCTTCATCGCCCAACTTATTGTTTTTTCAGGGCTTGGGTTTAAGAAAATTCAAGAAATGATTTCTGAAGAAGATGGTCTAAAGATGGCAGCGTTATGTCGGATTCATCGGATCGAAAAGAAAACATTTTTAAAGTTTTTTCTGATGACCCAAAAATTGCGTCATGGAGAGCGGATGGTTGATCCCATGCATTTGAACGCGGCCTTATCAAAGTATGATTTTATGCCGATGGAAGATGCAAAGGCAATTCTTGAAAAATAAATAGTGGCTTTATCGAATAACCAAATCAACCCGATCGGGCGGTGTTAGATCGATTGGGGCTCCCAGAACTTTTAATTCAATGCGTTCTGATGTAATTCCTTGCGATTTTAAATAGTCACGAACGGCAAGACCGCGAGCTAATGCCACACGTCGATCACTGTTTTGTTCATTGTTCAGAGGCGATGCATAAGATCTGATTTCGATATGGCGTGTGAGATCATGGGCGAGGGGAGACAGGGCCTCATCGTCAATTTGACTGCGTTGGGTTTGTGATAAATCGGTCAAGCCGCGTTCAAAAATAATTTTTTGTGGATCATTCTCCGTTGATGGTAATAATTTGGGTGTATTTTCTGAAGGAACAGGAATTTTTATTCCCTTTGTTTCGGGAAGATATTGGGGCGTGGGGTTTGGTAATGTGTGTATCGGTTTTATTTCAGGTGATTTTGAACCAAAAGGTTGTGGTGTCATTGTCAGTACGGCACGGTTTAAATCATCTTCGCTGATGGGCGAGAGATGGCCGTCCAAAGCTTTTGATAAGTCATCCAGGGACGCAGGGGGAGCGGGGGGGTGTGTGGGCTTTAACCGTGCCGGTGGACTTAACTTTGTGTTATCCATGACATCATCAATAAAATCAGGGGGAGGTAATTCATTCCCCTTGGCAGTTTTGAGAGTTGTTTTTGTTCCCTTATTAAACAGAACGCGATGTTCAGATTCTTTAACGGCGCGGAATTCCCCTGTTTCTTTATCACGGCTGTAAATCATAACGCGTGGGTTTTGTTCAACAATTCGTTTGATTGTAGGAGAAGGGGATTTAATGGGTTTTTTGGAAATAATGGGGGTTGGCTTAAGGATGCGTTCTTGTGGAGGAGGTTCTTGTGGGACGTTTTTTGGGGGTGCGGATTCTAAACTTTGTGACTCTTTTATAGAGTCACCTGATTTTTGAATTTTTTCGGAAGATATTGGGTTTAAATTTGGAGCTTGTTTTTGATTTTCTACTGGCAGTGGGCGCAGGCCGGGACCGTCAAGAATAGGTTGTGCCAGGCCAGCGGGCTTTTGACGACGCGGTGCGGGGGGAAGAATGGGTGGAGTCGTTTTCTGAAGAGGAGAAGATTTTAGGTTTGGGGTGTCTGCCGCCGTTGATGGAGATGAAGGCAAAATCGAGCTGATCGGCGGATCAATTGTGCGGGCTGGGTGTTTTAAAAGATCATCGGGGCTTAAGGCCGGTGTTATTGCCCTGTTGGGAATTTCTGTCAGGGGAGCAATTGGGTGTTCTGATCTGCGTTCAAGAATAACGGGCGAACCAGGGGGGACCATTGATTGTTCGCTTGGCGAAAGAACATTGGGTGGCCGCGGAATATCACCTTTCACGCCCGGAGGAGGGGTCGGTACAAGATCTAAATCTTTTGATTTCGTGTTGTGTACGGGCATAGGAGGGGGAAGAGGTTTTTGAATGACGCGGGGTTTTTCGGTCACACGTACCTTTTCAGATTCGGGTTCAGGTGTTTTTTGTTGTGGAATTGTGTCAGGAGCAGAAATCACCGGTTCAGGGAGGTTCTCGGGGGGTACAAGGGGTGTAATCGGCGTGATTGATTCAGCGGGAGCAACCGGTATGACTGGCTTTGCAGGTGTTGTGCTTAAATCTGCCGGTCCTGCAAATAAGGGCGGGGGCATGTATTCGGCGGAATAGGCGGGTACGGCCCCGATCATCAGAGCGGCAACGATAGCCGAGGCTGTCACCCCTCGTTTGTGACAAGAAGGGTGAAAATGGAACTTATTTTTTCCCCACACGGTCAAAATAATTAAACTCCCAAAGAATCTTTCAGTTTTTGCATTAAGTGCGCATTCGCGGCCAGCATTCCAGGTTCATTTTTCATGATACTGATTTGGTCTATTTCAATTGTACTGCCACCCGCTTCTTTGACCAAGACTATTCCGGCGGCGGCATCCCAGATTTTAAAATCTGTTTGAATATGGCAATCAAATCGCCCGGCTGCGACGTACGCCAAATCCAGCGCCATACTGCCTGTTGATCGGTATCGATAAAAATGGGTTGTAACCTTTTCCATGATTTTTGAAAAGGCCTGGTAATCTTTGTGCCATGGCATATATCCGCTCATCCCGGTGATGGATGCGTTTAATTCTTTACGGCCCGAGGCGCGAATGCGGCGGTCATTCATATACGCGCCGCCTCCTTTTTCCGCATAAAACATTTCTTGTTTGACGGCATCGAATATAACGCCGGCAACCATTTCGCCTTGGCGTTCCAATCCAATTGAAATCGCCCAATGGGGAATACCGTGGAGGAAATTTGACGTTCCGTCCAAAGGGTCAATGATAAACCGGAACTCGGCTTTTTGATCGCCAACCGCCCCGCTTTCTTCCATCAAAAACGCGTAATCAGGGCGCGCCTTGGACAGTTCGGCATGCAAAATTTGTTCGGCGCGTTTATCGGCGGCCGATACAAAATCACCTGGTCCCTTGACCGAGACTTGCAATTGTTCAACCTCGCCGAAATCGCGGAGCAAGGTTTTCGCGGCTTTTTCGGCCGCACGGGTCATAACAGAAAGGATTGGAGATAGGCCGGGCATAGATAAAGAACCTTTTGGGTTTAAGAAACAGGGGAGGCCATCGATTGGGCCATGGATAAAAGGGCAGAGCGCAACCCCTCGTCGGTTACGATGTGAGTGTCCATGGATAGACTATTTTTTAAAGGGTTCGTCAACCCCCCATTCCCCTTGGCCGGATAGAGCGTTCGGGTCAGGGGGCGGGCCGCATGGGTGATTTTAATATCCGTAATCATGTCTGATCCCAATAGTGTTTTAAGCCGTTCCAGGATCAACCCTTTTTGATAATGAATCAGGGTAGCGTCCGCACTGCTGGCCGCGATTTCCAGTGTGGCGTTTAATATAACAGTGTCGTCCCGGCGAAGGTCGGGACCTCGTGCCGTTTGTATGTTCTTCTTTGTAGGCGACGAGATTATTGTTTTCTCGAGGTCCCGGCCTTTGCCGGGACGGCCCGGTTCCTTTTTCTTCACGGGGGCCTTGTGCACTTTCATCCCTATCGGGTATGTTTTTGCGGCGAGTTCCGGCCCAACGGCATCATCCCAATAGTTGATGACGCGGCCAAGTGTGATAAACTTGCGGGCAAAGGTCTTGCCGGTGACGGCGCGAACAGGGCGGGAGACGTGGGAAAAACTCATACAAAACCTCAAGGGTTACAGGATAAACCAAAGCGAGCGGAACGCAAAGCCCGGAATGCGTCTCCACATGATAAAAATAATGTAGCCTGGGGCACAGACCTAACCGTTTGGTATCGTCAAACTCATCGCAAACTTCCCTGGCGAGCTGAACCAGGCGTGTGTCATGACCCATACCGCACCTGGCTGTCTGAAATTATGTTGCAACAAACGACGGTTGTGACGGTTATTCCATATTATCAAAAATTTTTATTGCGTTGGCCGACGGTGCAGGATTTGGCCCGTGCGGATGAACCGGATGTTTTACGGGAATGGGCGGGTCTCGGGTATTACGCACGGGGGCGGAATCTTTTGAAAGGTGCGCGTGTGGTTGTGGCCGATTGTGGCGGTGAATTCCCATCCGATATCAATGTGTTACAAAAAATACCAGGGATCGGGCCATATACCGCATCGGCTATTGGGGCGATGGCGTTTGGTGCGCGCACGGTACCTGTTGACGGGAATGTCGAACGCGTGATTGCCCGTGTTTATGCAATGGAAACACCCTTACCGGCGGCAAAGATTCTGATTAAAGAAAAGGCGCAGGCTGTTTTAAAAGCCGCACCGAATGTTTTTTCCGGTGATTTGGCGCAAGCGTTTATGGATTTGGGCGCAACGGTCTGTACGCCGAAATCTCCTAAATGTGAATTGTGCCCCATTCGGTTGGCGTGTGTTGCGCAGGCGAGCGGAATGGTTAATCGGTATCCGGTGATGGCGCCAAAGTCTGAAAAACCGACGCGGCGGGGGGATGTGTATGTGTTACGGAATAAATCCGGGGCGTATTTGACGGTGCGGCGGGACGGGCAAGGCTTACTTGCTGGGATGCCGGGATTTCCAACAACGGGGTGGGACGGTGTGGATACCTTGCCGCCTCCCTATAAAAATGAAGTGATTATCGGGACGGTGCGGCACAGTTTCACGCATTTTAATTTGATTTTACGGGTGGTGCAGGGAACGGTTCAGCCAGGGGTTTTACCCAAGTCGGCTGAATGGTATGATCATGAGGCGTTGGGACGTGTTGGGTTTCCAAAATTATTTTTAAAGGCGCTTGCGTTTTTGCAGAAAGGGTCAAAATGATGTCTAAAAATAATGTGTGCACCGTTATGAAGCATATATTTTTATGTGTCTTTATGGCTTTTTTTGGGTCATTTTCGGTGCATGCTGAACCAACCCCAGAGATTGCCCCTGCGATAGAAACGCACCCGAACGAATTAGAAGTTGGAGGGGGATTCGGACCTTCTCCTTTTGTGGGGTACGGTATGATGACCCCTGTCAGTTTATTGAATTTATATTGGAAATCGGGGGTCCTTGATCCCAAAAATGAGCCTGCGATTATCGAGTATATTCAAACGGCGGCATGCGACCAGTATCAGAAAAAATTTAAAGATGATTTTGCCTGGCCTGAAATGATCAAGGCCACGCGACATTATGTGATGAATTATAAAAAGAATTTTACGACCATGTTTTATGTGGTGCAGCCGATTGCGCTTGGTCGGTATGTTCCAGACGAGAAAAAATTTCAAATCACAGAATCAACCCAATATCGGAATGTTCGGAGGATGTTTTTTGCTGATTTTCAACGGATGTCCGCACTTTGTCCGGAAACATCTCCACCCATATCGGCCCCGATGCAGGCGGTGGTGGGGTTAGGGTCTGGATTTTCGCTGACGTCCTTACCGATGGAGGCGAGCTTTGCCCGTCAAACAATTTCGTTTATCGATGATCGATTAAAAGGATTAGAAATTAAAAGTGAAAAACAAGATCGTTTTGCCTATGTGAAATTTTTTTATACCATTCGTGGGTTTGATCGATTGGATAATGGGTCGGATCTGAATTCTTTATTAAAGGGCCCAACGATTCAGTTTACGGGGACGATGGATGGATATGAAGTTTATGCAGATCAAGGTGAAACATTTTTGATGCATCGATGGGTCAATCCGAAAAAAGTTAAATAATACCAGTGGTTCATGCAGATTTTATCCAGGTCATGAAAGTGGTAAAAGATGTGATGGTCTGGGTCCTAATGTACGGTCGGGAGTGTTTCGACCATTTCAAGGCGCAGACGCTGCCTGAGGGTATCGATTGGGCTATACCCGCCACTGACGGGGTCTCGGTAATGCCAAAATGTCCATCCATTGCACGACGGCGCCCCCAGCATTGCGGCGCCGACTTTGTGAATCGATCCGCGCAGTGAAGGGGTGATAATGGATCCGTCGGCGCCAACCTTTGCGGTAATCGCGCGGCTATCGTCCGTGAGGACGGTACCGGGTTGGATCATGCCGCGATCCAACAACCATCCAAAAGGAATTCGTTTTTCCGAGCGTTTTGTAAGGATAGGTTCGTAAGTTTCGGTATCACCATCGGTGCATTGAACCGCTTTGATCCGTTGTTTTGCGGCCTTGATATAGGTGGGGTCGCGTTCAATGCCCACAAAATGACGTCCCAGTTTTTTGGCGACGGCGCCGGTTGTTCCCGTGCCGAAAAATGGGTCCAAAACCACATCGCCCGGGGCCGTGCAGGCATTGATGATGCGGGCAATTAGGGCTTCAGGTTTTTGAGTTGGGTGGACTTTGATGCCGTCAGCGTCTTTTAAGCGCTCACCGCCCGTGCACAGGGGGAATTCCCAATCCGAACGCATTTGAATATCTTCGTTCATGGCTTTTAAACTATCGTAATTGAACCGATATTTTGATCCTGCGCCTTTGGCTGCCCAAATCAGGGTTTCATGAGCATTTGTAAACCGCCGGCCCTTAAAGTTGGGCATCGGGTTGGTTTTGCGCCACACGACATCGTTTAAAATCCAATAGCCGTGATCTTGAAGCGTAACCCCCAGGCGAAAAATATTGTGATAGCTGCCGATCACCCAGATGGTTCCGTTGGGTTTTAAAACGCGGCGGGCTTCTTTGAGCCACGCGGCTGAAAACGCATCATAGGCGGCGAAACTTTCAAATTGGTCCCATGCGTCATCAACGGCATCGACTTTAGAATTATCGGGGCGGTGTAAATCTCCTCCCAGTTGCAGATTATAGGGAGGGTCAGCAAAGACCATATCAACCGATTGATCGGGAAGGCTGCGTAAAATATCGATGCAATCTCCAGCGAGAATTGTATCGAGGGGAAGGGCCATCGTGGATTTGTGCAGGGTTTCTGTGGATAAGTCAGATTTTTTCTTTGCCATGAAGGAGTTCCTCAAAGTTGTTCACTTGAGGAATCATGATTCATTTCGAGGAGTCCGTCAATAGGAAGATATTGATTCATTATTGGGAATCAATGGGTTGGGTGACGAGTCTTATATTCTTATAAGTCAGTGTCATCCCGGCGAAGGCCGGGATCTAGAAGCGTTTAGATTCAACGAGATCCCGGCCTTCGCCGGGCACTGTTACGCACTGGCGCGTAGGATTGTCGATGGTGCGGGCAGGGACCATGGGCATCAAGGGCCGCGAGGTGCGCGGGCGTGCCGTACCCGGCGTTTTGTGCCCATCCATAGTGGGGGAATTCCGCGTTTAACTCGGTCATCAATCTGTCGCGCGCAACTTTGGCGATAATACTTGCCGCGGCAATCGATAGGCTGATTTGATCACCGCGGATAACACATTGAACGGGAGCAGGAAATTGGCGCGGAGTGCGGTTGCCGTCAAGGAGGGCGAGAAGGGAATCCTCGCGTAATTCCTCAATCATTTGCCCATACGCCCTCGCCATCGCTAGGAACGTTGCCTGCAGGATATTTATCCCATCAATTTCCTCAACATTGGCCTGGCCGAGCCCCCATAGACAATGATTTTTAATCTGAATATCCAGTTCTAATCGTTTGGATTTTATCACTTTTTTGCTGTCATTTACATCTGCCCAAAACGATAGGTTATAACATTCTGGCGGCACATACACACAGGCGGCGACAACTGGCCCGGCCAAAGGGCCGCGCCCCACCTCGTCAATCCCGCACACGGGGCCGTTATGGGCAAGTTCCAATGAAAAATCAGGCATATTTCGCGTCTCCTGCCTTACCCAATCACAAAATGGGACCTTGATCAATGTTATAACATTTGTTATACTTAGATAAGAAAAAGGAGAAAAATCATGTTTGAGCCAATTGCCATTCGCCGTGTTGGAAATTCCATGGGGTTACTATTATCCAAAGAAATTCTTGCAAAACTGGATGCCCAAGAGGGGACAGAACTTTATATTCGTGAAACGCCAAATGGAATTGAATTATCGCCCTATGATGATTCTTTTGCCAAAGACATGGAAATCGGACAAGATATTGCGCGTCGTTACCGCAATGCATTGCATAAATTGGCGGAATAATAATGGCGGCTATTCGATGGATCACCGTGCAAACGGCCCAGGCGTTGTACGATTATCAAATTATCGAGCATGGAGGTAGTCCGGGGTTACGCGACTTGGGGTTGCTTGAATCCGCTTTGGCACGTCCCGAACATCGCCATGCTTATAGTGGGGATGATGCGAATCCAGATATTGCGGCGCTTGCGGCCGCCTATGCTTTTGGCATTGCCCGGAATCATTGTTTCATTGATGGCAATAAACGCGCCGCCATGATGGTTAGTTTCACGTTTGTGGAAAAAAATGGTTGGCTTGTAACTGCCGAGGAAGAAGATGCATATCGTGTTTTTCTGGCACTGGGGGCGGGTGAGATTGATGAAGAGTCGTTAGTCGAATGGTTTCGTAAAAATATCTCACAGTTAATTGTTATTGAAAGATCGGAACGATCATGAAAATGGTAAAGAAGCCGGGGAAGGTCAAATTTCTGCTGGGGATTCTATTGCAGGTTTGTGGGGTTTGTTTCTTCATTCCCATGACTTATATGAATGTATGGACATTCTACCATCCTCAGGGTTTAGGTGATCTTTCGGTATTTGTAACAATCCCTATGTCTTTTCTCTTTTTTGCCCTATTCTTCATCGGCCGGGCGTTGTCCCGAACGGTCAGGGTCGAATTCCCGGATCAAAAAGAAATGGTGAATGAGTAGGGGGCGTGTCTGTCCCCTTTTGCCACGCCGTCGCGATTCCGGGGTGACATTTTACGTGCGTTCGCGATAATAGGAGAGTAAGATTCGGGGGCTTCTCGCCCGCGATGATTTTGTCTTTTTTTAAACCCAATCCCTGATCTTGGTTCCCCCATGTTTATGCGTTTTCCTTTATGTTCTGTTATCTTTTTGGTGATCATGGCGGTGATGGCCGTGGCCGTGCCGTTGACCCCCGCGCACGCACAGCTCCGCGTTGACGTCACAAAAGGCGTGATGGAGCCGATCCCGGTTGCCATCACGAATTTTCATACGACGAATCCGATTTTACAAGAGGCGGCCAATGGCATCCCCCAGGTGATTACGGCAAATTTGGAACGCACCGGGTTGTTTAACCCCTTGTCCCAAGGGATGTTCATTCAAGACAGCGCGAATATTCAGGCAAACGGCCCACGTTTCCCCGAATGGAAGGCGATTAATGCCCAAGCCTTGGTATCGGGTGTGATTATGGTGACGCCTGAGGGGAAAACGCGGGTGGAATTCCGCCTGTATGATGTTTTGGGTCAAAAACAATTGTCGGGCATGGCGTATATGACAACCCCGACGAATTGGCGTCGCATCGCGCACATTATATCCGATGAAATTTACAAACGCCTGACCGGGGAAGATGGTTATTTTGACTCGCGCATCGTGTATGTCGCGGAATCAGGTCCGGTTCAAAAGCGGGTCAAACGCTTGGCCATCATGGATCAAGACGGGTTCAATAACCGATATTTGACTGATGGGCGGGACATTGTGCTCACCCCACGGTTTTCGCCGAATGCCCCCGTGATCACCTATCTGTCTTATGCCGGGAACAAACCGCGCGTGTATCTGTATAATATCGACACAGGGAAACAAGAAGTGTTGGGTGAGTTTCCCGGTATGACATTCGCGCCGCGGTTTTCACCGGATGGGAATGCAGTGATTATGTCTTTGTCTAAAAACGGAAATTCGGATGTATATGCGATGGATTTAAAATCGCGCACCGTGCGTCAGCTGACCAACAACGCGGCGATTGATACGTCGGCGACCTATGCACCGGATGGTCGTCGGATTGTGTTTGAATCAGATCGCAGCGGGACGCAACAGATTTATGTGATGAATGCCGATGGGTCAAACCCCACGCGGATCACGTTTGGCCAGGGGCGCTATGCCAACCCCGTCTGGTCGCCGCGCGGCGATTTGATTGCCTTTACCCGCATGTATCAAGGGCAGTTTTACATTGGCGTCATTAAACCCGACGGGTCGGGCGAACG
>CAZLPZ010000039.1:0-13603 GCA_964561535.1 uncultured Pseudobdellovibrionaceae bacterium
GGATTATATTAATGCACATGGGACATCCACAGCCCTTGGTGATTCAATTGAATTTGGTGCTGTTAGACGCCTTTTCGAAGGATCCTTGGAACGCATCTCTATGTCATCCACAAAATCGGCTGTTGGACATTTATTGGGTGCAGCTGGCGCGGTAGAGGCAATTTTCAGTATCATGGCGATTCAAACGGGCATGATCCCTCCTACCTTGAACTTAACAAATCCGTCTGAAAATTGTCAGGGGATTGATCTGGTCCCTCTTAAGGCAAAAGCAAAAGAGGTGAATATCGCGCTATCAAATTCTTTTGGATTTGGGGGGACGAATGCCTCCGTTATTTTCCGCAAAGTATAACAAGGCGTTACTCTTTAAAACGGTTTTTCCGCGCAGCATGGATATCCAAGAATTATGCAAGGGCATGTGCAGCCGGGCCCGGTGCGGCGGCTACTTGATTGCGCCCATTATGCTTTGCGGTATACAAGGCACTATCGGCACGTTCGATCAATTCTTCTCCACTTTCACCAGATATATATTCAGCAACGCCAACGGACATTGTCACCTGACCCAGCTTTTCTGATGTGTTGCGATTAACCAAATCCTTACTGGCGACAGCCCGGCGCAGTGAATTACCAACAGCAACACCAGCTGTCATATTGGATTGGGGCAGGATAATTGCAAATTCCTCTCCGCCATAGCGTGAAGCAAAATCTCGGCCTTTGATTCCATCAACAAGGGCGCGGCCGACCAGGCGCAGGACCTGGTCCCCGACCTGGTGTCCAAAGTTATCGTTAAAACTTTTAAAATGATCAATATCGACCATCAGCAAGGTGAACGTTTCATGTTTCTCTTTTGCTTCTTGAATCATGCGGTTCAGTTCGCGATCAAATGCCTTGCGATTAGCAAGTCCCGTCAATCCATCTGTCATCGCTTCACGCCGTACAATTTCAAGATCACGTTGAAGATCCGATATAACGCGTGTTGATTTAGCGAGTTCTTGATCAAGTCGTTCATTCATTTCAACCATTTTTTGGGTGTCTGTAACCAGATGGCCCAAGGCAGATTGGATTGCATTTGGATCCTGGGTTGTCTGAACAAACTGTACGGTCTTTTTCAGATTTTTATTGTATCCCTCTGTTTGTGAGCGCACATCGGAAACGGCTTGGTTGACCCCCAGAATCGTTTCTTGAATCTGTTCCCCAGCGCGTTTAATAGCGATCTCATTTTGGTCGTGGGATAGGTATTTCGCATAAATGGCCTGACAAGCCTCAACAGTGACGCCAGAGGGTGTTGAAAGTAAAAGCTTCATCTCTCGTTCAACATCGGTATGAATATGTGAAATATAAACATACCACAGTTCAAACATCTCTGGTGTTGGGGGAATACCGATTTCTTGCAATTCTTGCAAGGATTTCTGGGCTGTTGTCAGCGCCAAATCAAATTCACCCTTATAGAACTGCATACCAATCTACCTTGTTGATAAAAATTAAATCCACTGAGAATAATGATTACGCCGATCTGGTTGATTATTACTTAACGCGAGAGGGAGATCCTCAATTTTTTCAATGATTTTAAATAACGTCATATGTTCGGGTAACATATAATGCGTATTTTTAAAATGTTCGAGTAAATCAACAAATGGACCCCAAAAATTATTGCAATTCATCAGGACGACCGGTTTATCATGCAGTAAGATTTGGCGCCACGTTAACACCTCGGCCAACTCTTCTAGCGTCCCAAGTCCGCCGGGCAGGGTGACGAAAGCATCTGCCATATCGGCCATAATCTTCTTACGTTCATGCATGGATTTCACAACGATCAACTCACTCAGCTCGCCATGAAAGGGTTCAACACTATTTAAAAATTCGGGGATGACACCTGTGACATGTCCGCCGGCCTGCATGGCGCCATCGGCCAAAATGCCCATGGTGCCAATTTTTGCGCCGCCAAAAACCAGTTTCCACCCTTGTTTTGCAATAAATTCACCAGTTGCGCGCGCCAATTCCTTGAATGCGGGGTCAACGCGGCCAGATTTACCCAAATGGACGCAAATGGTTTTAATTTCAGACATAGAGGTTCCTTTCGGTGAAGACAGCAAACGGATTATACCGGGTGCCTAGACCTTTGCAAGATAGAATGGTATGGAAAAAACGTAAAGGAAAGTGGTGGCTCGGGAGGGATTTGAACCCCCGACCAAGGGATTATGATTCCCCTGCTCTACCACTGAGCTACCGAGCCGCTCTGGCCGCGTAAATACCGTGATTTCAGAGCGAATGTCAAGCAGGAAGATCAATGTGCTCCCATTCGGATGCCTCTATTTCTTTCCTGTTCAAAACTTAACCACCCCCCTAGAAATCAGTCCACCGCACTGCTATATAAATTGTAACTCGAGAATCTTTCCGTGATTCTCGGTTGGGACGGTGGTCGGTGCCGCATGCGGGCCAACTGCCATATATCGCCACTTAATTATCAAAAGGACTAAAAATCATGGGAAAAATTATCGGAATTGACCTCGGTACCACGAATTCGTGCGTCGCCGTCATGGATGGAAAAAAATCACGTATTATCGAAAATGCTGAAGGCGCGCGCACGACCCCGTCGATTATCGCGTTCCCGAAAGACAGCAAAGAATGCCTGGTCGGCCAACCAGCCAAACGTCAGGCCGTGACCAATTCGGAAAACACGGTCTATGCCGTCAAACGCCTGATCGGCCGCCGGTATAACGACGACGAAGTTCAAAAAATGAAGGCCAAAGCCCCGTTTAAAATTGTCGAAGGCGACAACGGCGATGCTTGGGTTGAAATTAACGGCGAAAAATATGCGCCGGCCCAAATCTCGGCGATGGTGCTCACCAAAATGAAAGAATCAGCCGAGGCATTCTTGGGCGAACCGGTAACTCAGGCCGTGATCACCGTGCCGGCATACTTTAACGATAAAATAAAATCAACAAAAAAAGACGCGGTTAAAATCGCAGGCTTGGATGTCTTGCGTATTATCAATGAACCAACGGCCGCGGCGCTCGCTTATGGCCTTGATAAAAAACAAACAGGTACCATTGCCGTCTATGATTTGGGCGGCGGGACGTTTGATATTTCGGTGCTCGAAATTGGGGACGGTGTCTTCGAGGTCAAATCCACAAACGGCGATACATTCCTGGGCGGTGAAGATTTTGACAGCCGCATCATCGATTATTTAGCCGATGAATTTAAAAAAGAACAAGGTATCGATTTGCGTGGCGATAAACTGGCCCTGCAACGGTTGAAAGAAGCCGCGGAAAAAGCAAAAATTGAATTGTCATCCGCCGTGCAAACCGACGTCAACCTGCCCTTTATCACGGCGGACGCGTCGGGTCCAAAACATTTAAACATTAAACTTACCCGCGCCAAACTGGAACAACTGGTCGATGATCTGGTCAAACGCACAATCGAACCGTTGAAACAGGCGTTAAAAGATGCCGGTGTCAAACCATCCGACATTGACGAAGTCGTCATGGTCGGCGGGATGACCCGGATGCCCAAAATCATCGAAGTCGTAAAAGAATATTTTGGCAAGGAACCCCACAAAGGCGTGAACCCGGACGAAGTTGTCGCCGACGGCGCGGCCGTTCAGGGCGGCGTGCTTCAGGGCGACGTAAAAGACGTTCTTCTTCTCGACGTCACGCCACTGTCGTTGGGCATCGAAACATTGGGTGGCGTGTTTACCCGCCTGATTGACCGGAACACAACGATCCCCACCAAAAAATCTCAAGTATTCTCGACGGCCGAAGATAATCAAACGGCGGTCACCATCCGCGTATTCCAAGGCGAACGTGAAATGGCATCCGACAATAAATTATTGGGCCAATTTGATTTGGTGGGAATTCCCCCCGCGCCGCGCGGCATCCCTCAAGTCGAGGTCACATTTGACATCGATGCAAACGGGATCGTCCACGTGACGGCCAAGGACAAGGCCACAAACAAAGAACAACAAATCCGAATCCAAGCTTCGGGGGGGTTAACAGACGCCGACATCGAACAAATGGTCAAAGATGCCGAAGCCAATTCGGAAAGCGATAAAAAGCGCCGTGATTTGATCGAGGCCAGAAACAAAGCTGAAACCATCATCCATATGTCCGAAAAATCTCTCGACGAAGTCGGCGGCGACGCCCCTCCGGAAGATAAATTAAAAGTCACCGATTCGGTCAAAGCACTCCGCGATGTTTTAGCATCAGATAATATAGATGATATTAAACACAAAACGGTTGATTTGGAAAAAGCTGCGATGAAAATCGGCGAACTCGCATACCGTAAAGCGCAAGGGTCTGAATCCGCTGGTGCAGCGGGGGCCGGTTCTGCATCCGGACCATCTACTCCAGGAACGGACGCTTCAGAATCAGCCGAATCCGATATCCATACCGATGACGTAATTGACGCCGATTTTACCGAGAAAAAATAGATCTCTGTCATTCCCGCGCAGGCGGGAATCTAGTATAAAAATAAAATCTGGATCCCCGCCTGCGCGGGGATGACACTCTCTAAAAGAGGCCCGTAAAAAACTCATGCCCGACATTACCTACTATGACATTTTACAAATCCGACCAACGGCGACCGATGATATGATCCGGTCGGCGTATCGTCGTCTGGCCAAACGGCACCATCCAGATGCAAACCCCATGAACCCCACCCTTGCGGCCACGCGGTTTCGGGCAATCCAAGATGCCTATGAAAATTTACGCGATCCGCGTAAACGTCTTGCCTATGACCAGATCCTGAAGATGAAATCATGGGCCCCGCCATCATCCACGAATGACAATACAACAGCAGGTTTATCTGATTTATTCACGACAACACGGCGAACAATTGAACGCCTGATGCGATTGATGGCGACCCCTTCCGCACGATCGACCCCCCTCTCCTCGACCGTACAACAGGGGAAAAAATAAGATGGCGACCCACGATTATTATGATGTATTGGGAATTAACCGCGCGGCATCCGATGACGACATTAAAAAGGCATATCGCAAATTGGCGATGCAACACCATCCTGACCGCAATAAAGACAACAAAGAATCAGAAGAAAAATTCAAAGAAGTCAGCGAAGCTTACGAAATTTTAAAAGACCCCCAAAAGCGCGCGGCGTATGATCGGTTCGGTCACGATGCCTTTAAAAATGGCGGGGCGGGTGGTTCCGGGTTTAACCCGAATGATTTCGCCGGTGGTTTCGGTAGCGCCTTTTCAGACATTTTTGAAAATATGTTTGGCGGGGGTGGCGCGGGCGGCGCGCGCACGAACGGCCAAGGGTCCGACCTTCAATACACTCTCGAAATTACCCTGGATGATGCCTTCAAAGGGAAAGAATCAACTATTCGTATCCCATCAGCGGCATCTTGCGATGAATGCGGCGGATCGGGTGCCCAAAAAGGCACAAAACCCGAACAATGCCACGATTGCGGGGGCAAGGGCCGCGTCCGCTCACAACAAGGGTTTTTCACAATTGAACGTACATGCGGGGCATGTAACGGCAACGGCACCATTATTAAAAGCCCGTGTAAAAAATGCGGCGGTCAAGGGTTGATCCGCGGCACCAAAACATTAAAAGTCCCGATCCCCGCTGGCATTGATCACGGACGACGCATTCGGTTGGCCGGCGAGGGCGAGGCCGCGCGCGGCGGCAAGCCCGGCGATTTATACGTTTTGATCGCCATCAAACCCCACCCTCTTTTTAAACGCGAGGGATCTGATTTATATTGCCGTGTCCCCCTGCCCTTTACCACGGCGGCAATGGGTGGCGCGATTGATGTACCAACGCTGGCCAACAAAACCGCCTCGCTTAAAATTCCGGCGGGCACCCAAACGGGACAACAATTCCGCATCAAAACCCAAGGGATGCCCATCATGCGCGGCGGGGCCGACCAACGCGGCGATCTCTATATCGAAACGCATGTCGAGGTCCCCATAAACCTGTCCAAAAAACAGCAAGATTTATTAAAACAATTTGATGAATCTCTGGGCAAGGGCGGCGGCACACATAACCCTGAAACCGACAGTTTCTGGAAACGTGTCACTGGTTTGTGGGAATAACCTAGACAGTGAGGTCCCTCTTCTCTCCCCCCCTGCCCGAACCGGTCAAGCCTCCAAACCCCGGGTCCCTGAACGGGAAGGAACGCACTTTAACGCGAGACCTCTGATGAGGCGCCAGACCCCATTGACTTACGATCTTCAAGTTCCTGTTCTGTCCAAATGATCACTGTTACTTGAAGAAAATTCTTGACTATTATCCTATAATAGGGTTATACTCTTATTATCCTGTGGCGATGCACGTCAACGGAAAACATAAATCCGGAATAAGGGCAGAGTAAGAGACCTCTTAAATCCCCGATTAATTCCATAAAATAGTGGCTGCGCCACTAAAGTAGTGGTGAAAATATAACTTATGAAAAGGAAGAGAAAATGAACCCTCTTGAATGGTTACCTGAATCTGCAACTACACAGAAACAACACTGTCTATTGTGCCGGAACAAACGACTCATTTTTTGAAAGAGAAGGATCAAAAAAATTCTGAAGTTGTCGCCAAACCGAAAGTGCTGCCTTACTATCACCAAACCCTGACGTATGAATGGCCGCTGCCAAATAATGGTATTCGTCTTTTAAATGAGTCAAAGATTCTGAATCACCTTTAATTCTGTTCAAATTCGGTAGGGCTCGACCGACTGGATCAAATCCATAACGACTAATCAACCCTGACATAACTTGATCCCTAAGATCATGTCCCCGTACTAATTTTTTGGATTTATAATCATCTAAGGGATTCTCTGGATTAAAACCGACTTGAGTTAATAAATTTTCCCAAGGCATAAGAACCGGTAATTTCCCAATTTTTGGATCCACAAGATGTAAAATACCATCCATTTTCTCGGCGGCCATAAAGCGTTCTCGGATATCCAGGGATTCATTTTGAGCAATAGCCGCCTGTTCTGACATCATCTCATAGGCGGCTGCTTGTAATTGACTTTGGTATTGGCTGGTTTGGTTCTGATCCAGAATATTTGGAAAATATTTAGCACACTGATTATAAAATTCTGGATTCAGCGATTTTTGATTTTCTGCAATACGCCAAGCCGCAGCCCCTGCAACAAAACGCTCTAAGGGAGTCTCCCCTCGGGTAAATCTCTCTAAATTTTGTCCAACATCTCTCTTCAATAGGTCGCATGGATCACGTTGCGCGATGGGAAATAGGGCTGGAACAAGACCCGCCGCCAAAGGTGGTACCGCCATTGACGCCTCAGGAATAGGTTGAGATAAAAGCGGTTGTTTTTTTTCTGGGTTTTTGAAAGCTTGCTTCGCGGCGGATAAAACTACCCCGCCTGGGTTCGTCTCATTCTTTTGTTGCAACCAACCCGCTGCCAAAATAAAAGCGATTCCTACCCCGGCAATCCCTACCACATATTTTTGTTGCATTTTTTTAACCCTTTTCCCCGGATATATTAAGCCCGCTATGTCTTCAAAAGATTAACGAAATATTACAATTATGTCAATGATAAGATAGGGGTATATATTCATCTTGCTTTTTGGGCCAAAATACATTATTTATTAACGATCAAAAATCAAACTGCCCGAATTTCGACCTTAAAAAAGGCCGTGGGCCAGCTGTCTTGATGGATAAAACGAAGCCGACGCCATTAATAAAATCACCCGATTGGTGATTTATAAATTTAAACAATGCCTTACGGGGCGTTTTTAACAAAAAGGTTGAATATCATGAAACAGATCAAGCCCGCCGCCTCCATCATCAAAACACCGGCAAACGCCTTTCGCGCCGGCGATTACGTGGTGTATCCGGCCCATGGCGTTGGCAAAATCGATGGTATTGATACCCAAACCATTGGCGGAATGCAAGTGGCTTTATATACGATTACGTTTGAAAAAGACCGGATGCGGTTAAAAGTCCCTGTGATCAAGGCCGAATCGTCGGGCTTGCGCAAATTGGTGACCGTTGACCGGATGAAAGACGCGATCAAAACACTTCAAGGTCGCGCCCGCGTGCGCCGCACCATGTGGTCCCGCCGCGCCGCCGAATATGAACTAAAAATCAATTCGGGCGATCCGTTGGCGATTGCCGAAGTCTTGCGCGATTTAAAACGCAGTGCAACAGACACCGAACAATCCTATTCTGAACGCCAGATTTATCAGGCTGCGCTTGAACGTTTGGCCCGCGAACTCGCTGCCGTCCAAAAGATTACGGAAATTAAAGCGGCTGAGCAACTGGAACAAATCATGCGCGGCGAACGCAAACGCCTCGTCGCGGCGTAATACAGAACAGCGTCATCCTCGCGTAGGCGGGGATCCAGTCCCTAAAAACCCGCAATAGCAACTTACAATTAAGATTGTTTTGCCGGATTCCCGCCTGCGCGGGGATGACGGCTCTTAAACTATGCACTGTGTACGAAAATGAAAACCATCCACCGCCCAACTCTTAATGAATTTATCCAAAAAGCCAAACCGTTTTTGGAACGTGACTTATTTGGCAATGTTTTATCTATTCGATTGACTAATCGCCTAGAAAATGGAGATTACCCCGATCATCATCTGTTTGTGATCACGGAGGATACGTCGGGTGATATTTGTGCCACCGCCATTCAGACAGCACCCCATAATATTATTTTATCAACGGGGAATTGTGAATCTTTCACTGCACTAGTGCAGTGGATTTCTGGCACAAATTTTCCATTTCCAGGGATCAATGGGCCCGAAGACAGCACATCGGCCTTTGCCTCGGCGTGGAACGCCATAAATTCAAACAACACCCCAGGGGTAGTTTCAAATCAAAAACGAACACTCACCCCGGCCCTGCGGCTACAGTATTATGTTTTAGATCAAATCGAGTCTGCCGGAATAGCGAATGGGCAAGCCCGTTTGGCAATTGAATCTGATCTTCCGATGTTGAATAAATGGCGAGAAGAATTCGGAACAGAAGTCGGACTGTCCGAAGCCGAGCGAAAACCCGCTCCTGAACGCGTGGCTATGCGCGTAGAAAACAGCGAGATTATGTTGTGGGAAGATCAAGGCCATCCCGTTTGTATGGTATGGGGTACCCTTATTACCAACGGCATCATGAGTATCGGCGCGGTTTATACACCACTCCAATATCGTGGGCACCGATATGCGAGCGCGTGCGTCACGGAAATATCGCGCCAGATTTTAAGTGCGGGTAACCGGGCCGTTTTATGCGCAGATATGGCCAACCCCACGTCAAACGCGATTTACCAACGCATTGGGTATCACGAAAAATCGATTTATGCCGAATATCGGTTTTGATCGTCTTGCCGTGACAGGTAGTGATCGTTCAGATATCATGGTGAAATGAATAACCCTATCGACATCTATTGCGAACGGATCGACCCCACATTTTGGGCGGAACCATTGAATGCCCTGTCGAATGGGGCCTTTTTGATCGCAGCGATTGCGGCGGCGTACCTTGTGTGGCAACAACACCCCAAGAGAGACGGCAGCGCGCACACCCTGCCTCTCGACACCCTGTTCTTATCCGGGATGATTGGCGTCATTGGTGTGGGCAGTTTTTTATTTCATACCGTCGCCACAACAACCGCAATGATGGCGGATGTGATCCCGATTTTGATCTATCAAATCGCGTTTTTAGGTCTGTATGCGCGGCATGTCATGGGGTTGTCGCGCGGGCGGGTCTGTATGGTGATGATCGGGTTTTTGGCGTTGGGCCAATCCAGTTCGATGGCCGGGGATATATTGAATGGATCAATTGTTTATGCCCCTGCCCTGGCGTTTTTAATGGCCTATGCCGTTTATCATTTTGTAACACACAAGGTCGAGCAGGGCATATTGTTTCTGGCCACGGGCATTTTCACCGTGTCCCTAACCTGTCGGTCGGCGGATATAGCGATATGCGATACGGTACCGATCGGCGTGCATTACGTCTGGCATATTTTGAACGCTGTGGTCCTATACTTGACCACCCGGGCATATATGATGAACCGTAAAAATAAATAGCCACTTGGAAAATATAAGACGTCCGAACAGTTCTTGTCCCCGCGCAGGCAGGAATCTGGTCTATAAAGGTTTAATCTGCCAGATCCCCGCCTGCGCGGGGATGACGGCGGGCCTCACGGATAATCGCAACTATCATACGACAGTTTCATATACGACTTCACACCTTCAGCAAATGTCATGCGGTATTCGCGGTTGCCAACGACGATAACTTGGGAAATCGGCAAATTATTTTTACGTTCGATTGTTTTTGTTTCGCCGCTTTCAACCCAAGAAAAAACAAGTTGGACCGGACGCGATGGGTCATACCAGGTTTCAACAGCGCCATCTTTACCACGTGCACTGTCTCCCATCGCCTTAATCGTAATCGCACCGCCCCCCAAAACCACGCCACTATCCGATGATTTTGCATTTGGGGTTTGCACAATAAATCGCCGCGTTTCAGAATCAACACAATTTTTCGGCGGCGATAATGTTTTGATCAGTTCAGCTAAGCGGTTTGCCGGGACGCCCGCCTGTAATTGCCCGCGAATTTGCGCGACAATATCTTTCATCGGCCCTTCGGCAGGAAGCTCGGACTGGAGCTGTTCTTCGATCTGTTGATATTTAACGGTTGCGCTATGAGAATCGGCCATTAAATGCGTCACAGTTTGTTGCAATTGATCGCGTTCTGCCTCGACCGTCGAGAGCTGTCGTTGAACAGCAGCGACTTGGAACCGCGGCGTTTGATACCCCACTCCATACCCGATCACGCCGCAAACAAACGCCATCAACCCAAACGCCGCAAAGGTCGATAGGCGTTGTTGGGCGCGTTGGCGATAACGGGTGCGCGGATCATAACGGGAAACAACAGGCATATAAAAACCAAATAAAGAAATTAAGTGAGGTCGGCCCTCTCCATGAAAGAAGGAGGAATACCCTCAAAAACCGAATCAATCAATTGACCGTCTTATTATCCGGCACAGGTGCCGACAATCCAATACCCGATGTTTGAAATTCCCCCAGATTTTTAAGACCCAAGCGGATCATCATTTCGGTTCCGCTATCGCCTGTACTTTCTTTTGTTAAATTACGTTCAATCGTCGTCGAGAATGTCAAACATTGGCCCAAATAATCGATCCCAAAGGTACTTTTTCGCAACCCCTGATCTTCACCCAAATCATATTGCGCCCCGACCCGCGCTTGCCAATCTTCATCAAGCCGATAGGCTATATTTGATTGAATTTGTTCTCGACTTTCAATAACGCCTACGCCCTCGATTGTTTTTGCAAATAAATAACGGGTATCAATATTAAATTTCCCAAGCTTGATTCGATTATCAATTTCGTGCCGGGTCGAATTAAATGATTTCTGATCCAATTGGAACCCATAATCTAAGGTAAACCGATCTGAATCAACATATTTAATCCGCCCAACATAATCCGATTTTTGTTCGGCCAATCCTGAATTACGGGGGAAATTATTACCCTCATTTTGGAACCGGCGACTTTGCCCCAAAAATATTTCAGCAATTCGACCATCATGCCAATTTAAACTGGCCCGCCCCCCATAAGTAGCCCGCGATTGATCCTCGACCCTATCCAATCCTGGAAAACGATTCGGGTTAAAAACATTACTTGAATCCAACTGACTATCTTGTGAATCTTCATTTGGCAAATCATTCTGACGATCAAGACGCGGCACCAACGTGATCGACATAATGGGCTCGACAATCATATCAAGATCTGGTGCCACCGGCTTGGCCAACGGATAGGACGTCATGATATTGCCCAATGGAAATAACCGTGTTTTATTTTTGTCGGTCAGGCTGCTGCCCCCCCGATTCACCGCATAATACATATCCCCACGAGTCATGATGTCCGTTGTTGTCACGAGCCCAAACGACGTGACGTCCCGACGCTGCCACGATAATGCCCCCGATAATCGCGTCCGGTCGTCTCCTCCATCATTCCGTTCCAAGCCCAAGAACGATGTATCTGCCATCAACCGTCCTCCAAAAATCTTGGCCGGCGCCCCATAAAATCGGGCTTGCGCCTCTGGTAAAATGTTAGGCTGATCTGTACGACGGTCAGATGTCCGAATATCTTGATAAGCAATGGCACTGATCGATGCATAATCACGCCCATCAAACCGTTCGGCATAAATTTGATTTTCAAGAACATTTTTCGATGATATGTCGTATTGCCGTAAATATTGAGAATCCGATGCAACTTCAAGGTTAAGCCCACTGCGCCATTGATCGTCCATATCCCATCTCATCTTACTGAATAAATGACCCCGTAAAGATTCAGGAACGGTTACAATTGTATTATTTTGTTTTTCACGTCGACTGGAATAGGTCGTTGACCCATCAATCTCAATTTCAGAAATATCAAACCGTTGTCGATATTCTCCCGTCAAACGCGGTGCCTGCTTTGTAAACACTTGTGCACCAACGGTAAGATCTCGTGTAGGGTCAATCGCCCAATAATACCGATTTAAAACACCGGCCCCATTTTGAGAATCGAGTTTTACAACGGGGGTCAAAAACCCACTTTTCTGTTTAATCGTGCCATCGGGATGCGAGAAATAGGGAACATATAATACAGGAACCCCTGCGACTTCCAACCACGCTTTATTATAAGCAACTGATTTAAGAACTGTGTCATGTGTTACCTTTTTTGCACGGATCATCCATAATGGATTTTGATCAGGATTATTTTTACAAGGAATACATGGCGTATACGTTGCGGCCTTCATAATAATATACCGGCCATCAATTCGCTCGCCCTCAACCGCACCAAATCGCGATCCATCTGCAAGGGTACTGTGCAGTGCTTGCACGTAGCCATCTTTCATATCCCGTGACATTTCAACACGGTCAGCAAAATGCACATCCCCATTTTGCTCCATCATCACAACGTCACCGTCGGCCTCGACCTGTTCCGTCACCAAATGATAGATCACACGATCGGCCTTTAAGACACGCTCGTTATATATAAATTCAACATGGCCAGATGCCGTCACCGTCTGGCTTTGGTCATCATGCGACAATTCATCAGCGGATAAGTTCACGAAACTGTCAGGAGGGGGCAAGATATTATACGGGTCTTTGGGCACGTCCTCTCCCTTAACGTCCACAATAGACCCCTTGTTTTTGACCGTTATCGCACGGACATTATCCGCCGACTTCTGGGCATTGGCGGCACGCACGCCTCCCCCCCCTGCCCCGCACCAGACAAAGATTACCATAATTATAATGCAATATATTCGGGGTCCACGACGCACGGCACTCATATCCAAAACGTTATACGAGGGGCACTGATCTGCAAAGGGTGAAAAACAACCATTGAGAAGTTGGTATGGAATTGTTATCTCTTCTTCGGTAAAATATAGGGATAAGACAGGCTAGACCCCGTAGCTCAGGTGGATAGAGCAGCAGTTTCCTAAACTGCGGGCCGCTGGTTCAAATCCAGTCGGGGTCACCATTACATTTCCTCCATGAACCATCGGGTTTTTATCTAGCGCGCCGTCGCGCGCGGGGGTTCAAATCCAGTCGGGGTCACCATTACATTTCCTCCATGAACCATCGGGTTTTTATCTGGCGCGCCGTCGCGCGCGGGGGTTCAAATCC
>CAZLPZ010000040.1:0-12703 GCA_964561535.1 uncultured Pseudobdellovibrionaceae bacterium
CTTACGGACAATAGATTTTGAGTCTATCGCGTCTACCGATTCCACCACAGGGGCAAAGTGTGATGTGTTTTAGTTGGTTTTTAAGGGGCGCGCAAGGGGGAATTTTGTGTTGCTGATCCTCTCCCTTTTAGGGGGAGGATTATCTATGTCCCCATCACATCTTTTATTTTTTTGACCCACAGGCGCAGCATGTCTTCGGCTGTATAGGCGGCGGCGGCTTTGATCGCGCCGTCTTGAGCTGCAAACCAGAGATCTTCGCGGAATCGATAATCCATAATGGTTTGGGCCAATTGTTGTGCGGCACGTTCTGGGATGACTGATCCTGCGCCGTAATCAATAATGACGCGGGCAATTTCAGATGTTTGAGGCCCGATCAAGATCACAGGTCGCGCAGCAGCCAGTGTGCCATAGAATTTCGGAGGCACAGCAAGGCCGCTGGCGTCTTCTTTTAGGGTGACGATATGGATATCGCCACTTTCCATTATTTCACGTAACCTTGCCGCAGGTTGAAAGGGGAGGATGCGGACATTCGACAGCCCGCGCCGCGCTTTTTCGGTTGTTACGGTATTATGTGTTTCGTCTGGACCGACGAAAATAAATTCAATTTCAGGGTGCATGGTATCAAGGATGGTGGCGGCGTCCAAAATTGTTTCAATAGGTTGGGCATGTCCGACCGATCCTATATATAAAACTCGAAACTTAGAAACGGGGCCTAATATACTGATTTGTTGGGATAATGCATTTGTTGTGTTTTGGTCAACTGGCGCGAGGGTAAATCCGGTCGAGTTGCTTGCATTCGAGGGGACCATGGCACGTTCAGGCCAATTAGGGATGAGGGTCATTCGGCCCGGATCAACGCCGTTTTGTGATAAATAACGTGCCATGCATCGACCTGTTACAATCACGCGGTCAGCAGTGTTCATAGCGCGGCGGGATAATCGTTCAAAAATGGTATAGATCCGGCGGGGCAGGGAAATTCCAATCGTGGGCAATAAATCAGGGTGAACTTCAATCGCCCAGTGGATATGTCGAGCCCGTTTCAACCGTGCAACCCACCCCCCTACGATATGAAGCATCGGGGGATCGGCCATTGTTATAATGAGATCCGTTCTCGGGCCAAACAGGGCCGATCGTCCGAATCGAGCGAGTAAAGCCATTAAGGTGGGGATTGTTCGCGGGGGGCGGGTGGATTTTAATCGTTTAATCGTCACCGCGCCGTCTGTATCTTGACCACGTGTATCGTCTGTTGCCAATACGGTCACCTCAAATCCATCGCGGGCGAGGGTTCTGGCCAGTTCCCTTGCCAATCGTGCCGATGATGTGCGCGCTGGTGGGTATGTCCGATTCAGGATTAAAACCCGTACGGGGGCGGGGGGCGGCCCAGGGGGGGAAGGGTCAGGACGTGTGTCAGACATGATTAAACATACTATGGTAACAAATAGAGGGGAAGAGGGCGTTTTTGTATCTATTATACTTTCTACTTGATTTTTGAACCGTTTACCATTACCAATTCAGTCGAAATCCACTGTTGGATCTGTCATTTTTTTGAAAGGACCCCCCATGGCCCGCGTTACCGTCGAAGATTGCATCGGAAAAGTTCCCAATCGGTTTGAATTGGTCATGGTATCGGCCCAACGGGCGCGTAAAATTGGATCGGGCGCCGCGTTGACGGTTGACCGCGATAATGACAAAAACCCAGTTATTGCTCTGCGTGAAATCGCGAATGATAAGGTATCCGTTCATGAATTGAATGAAGATTTGATCCGTAATAACCAACGGGTGATTCATGTCGATGATGATAAAGCTGATTTGACCGCCATTATGAAGGGCGAAAAAGAATGGGAGGCCCTGGCCGCCCAAGCCGCGCGCGAAGCGATGGCATCTGAATTCGGTCCTTTGGTGGATAATGATGACGATGATGACGATGAAGAAGATGCCCCCGTCGAAGGGGGTTTAAATGACCTTGCTGGGTATTCCGAAACGGATGCGGGCGACAAGGTTTAGGGTTTAGTGTCATCCCGGAAATTATTTGTGTGCTTTCAATAAAGTACAAAAGGTGCCGCAGGGCTCCTCTCTCTGTAAAGGGGAGGGCAGGGTGGGGGAGATGAGGTGAAAACAGGCTTCTCCTTTTTTGAACAAAAAGATCCATAAAAAAAGTATTCTTGAATTATTTTTCTTAAATATAAAACGTCTGTTCTTGCGGCGTTTCCCCCACCCTCTCCTCCCCTTTACAGGGGGAGGAGCCTATCGGCATATTCGGTTCTTATCTGGCATTAGTGTGAAATGCTCAGCAATAGGATTTTATGTTGACATAACTTTTATATTATGCTACTTTTTCGCAAGTTCTTACTATAGAAAAAGGAGTTGTAAATGGCAAATGATTCAAACAAAGGATTAAGCCTTTTTGATCTTGTAGGAATTGCTGTGGCTACCGTAATTGGTGGGGTGATCTTTGTAAAGGCAACCGTTTCTGAATGGCCATCTCTTATTTCGCCTTGGATTGAGAAGGGGGTATGTGTTAAGGAATTTAGACCAGAGGCCGCACTTCGCGGGATCCCTGTGTCTGCCAAAGGAATGAAAACTATTACATTAGAAGCGAATATATCCAAAGGTGACTGTCATGCGTTAGTAAGTGGAGATGATGGAATTACCCGTGAGTTTTCATGGAAAGCCAATCAAGGCGGGCATATTCCCGTTCCCTTAAATGAACAAATGAAGGCACAAGGGCTTTCTGTTCAGGGCCCTGCTCTTGCCGCATCCGGGCCTTAAAAAAGGGAGAATTAATCTCACCCCTTCCGCCCGCCTCGGGGCGGGCATCTCCCCCTGTAAGGAGAAGGGTTCTTTATCACCCCTCCGCCCCCATCGGGACATCGCGGCCTTCGTCGCGGTATTGGGATATTTTGTTACGTAGCGTGCGGATGGATATCCCTAAGATATTTGCGGCGTGCGTCCGGTTGCCCAAGGTATGGGTCAATGTATTTAAAATCATATCGCGTTCGACGTCTTCCAGTTTACGGCCAATTAGGCCCTCGACCGCGCCTGGGTTTTTGAGGGTAGAGGAGGACACAGAGCGGTCGGTGTTAGCAGCGATATGGTCTATCACTCCATGAGAGGAAGAAAATTCAGGCACATCAATCGCGACCGCATCGGGTTCAATCTCATTTTCGATGGACACCAGAATAGAACGGTGCATCGCATTTTCAAGTTCGCGGATATTGCCGGGCCAGGCGTATGCTTGTAATTTTTGCACTGTAGGTACCGCGAGTTTCTTTTTGGAAACGCCGTTCACATCAGCATATTTATCGGCATAAAATTGGGCGAGGCGCGCAATGTCCGCCGGACGTTCGCGTAAGGAAGGCAAGCCAATGTTTACAACATTTAATCGGAAAAATAAATCCTCGCGGAAATGACCTTGTTTAACGGCGTTCGCCATATCGCGGTTGGACGTTGCGATCAGGCGCACATCGGTTTTAACGGTGTCGTTGCTGCCGATGCGGGTGATTTCACGTTCCTGAATTGCGCGGAGTAATTTTGCCTGAAGCCCGATGGCCATTTCTGTGATTTCATCCAACAATAATGTGCCGCCCGCGGCTTCTTCAAATTTACCGATGCGGCGGGCAGATGCTCCTGTGAAGGATCCTTTTTCGTGCCCAAATAATTCGGATTCAAGTAAATTTTCAGGGATTGCCGCACAGTTCAAGGCAATAAACGGGCCGTTTCCGCGTTTCGATTTTCGGTGAATATAGCGCGACATCACCTCTTTGCCAGTGCCCGAATCACCGGTGATCAGGATGGTGGCTTCGGATGGAGCAACTTTATCCGCAACGGCAATGACCTTTTGCATGGCGGGATCATCCGCAATCATCGCGTTATTCTCTTCCGTCACGGCGGATAATACGGCTGCGATCAGATCTGCATCGGGGGGGAGAGGCACGTATTCTTTTGCGCCGTCTTTGATTGCTTTGACTGCTGCCCGGGCGTCGGTGCCAATGCCGCATGCAATAACGGGTAAGGCAAATCGTTCAGCTTTTAAGGTGTCGATAAACGCCGCGATTTTCATTTTGACATCGATCATGATCAGGTCCGCACCCTTGCCGGACCGTAATGCCCCAAGCGCTGTGTCACAATCCTCGCAATGCATGACTTTGGCCCCTTTTTGAAGGGCGATTTTTCCAGCTGTACTGATATATCCTTCCAGTTGTCCGATGATCATGAGGCGCATAAATTTTATTCCTTATCGGCCATAGTCAAAATATTGAACCCGCTGATCGGGGGACAAAAGGGCGTTGAGTTCCAGTTCCAGTTTACGGGGGTTCGACTGAAGTAATATTGCTGATGTTGTTGTTTGAATAAGTGTTTTCAACATAACTTCTTCATTCGCGTTGCGTTCGATTTTTGCGGCAAGCGGCGCCAACACAACCGATCCCATGATCGCACCATAAAAGGTGGTCAGTAATGCAAGCGCCATTGCAGGACCAATGGCCGAGGGGTCATCGAGGGACACCAACATTTGAACCAAACCAATCAAGGTTCCGATCAAACCCATGGCAGGTGCAATTTCAGAGGCACGGCGCAACATCCCCGCTGCCTTTTTATATCCATCCAGCATCACATCGATATCGTGGTGGGTCATGCGTTCAATATCTTGGGGACCCATCCCATCGGCCGCCATTTGCAGCGTATTGTTCAGGAATGGATTGTGATTCAGTTCATTTGAGTATTGGCCGATTGCAAGAATTCCACGACGTCGGGTTAAAACGGCGATATCGAGAAGTTCTGAGGTCAGTTTTTTGGGGTTAAAAACAGATCGTATGATTGATCCTTTAATCATTGGAAAGGCCAAGATGAGCTCACGCCCGGTATAGGAAATACAGGTAACGGTGATGGTTCCTAATACGACAATTAAGACCGAGGGGATGTCTAAAAAATTGGCTTTTTGATTCCCAAGGGCGATACCAATCCAAACAAGCCCTATTGATATGAGCAGCGCGAGAATAGTCACCAGGTCTAGATGCATCTGGGGACGTGCAATGCGGATGATAGGGTCAGCACCACCGAGGGAGCCGCCAGATCCGCTAGGTGTTCCCGAAAATCCAGTGAAAGTAGGAGGAGTGCGTCCGAAGTCGTCGGCCATAATATCTGAAGTCCTGTTTAAGTTATGCGTTGCGCGCCTTTAGGTTCGATCTGATTTGACGATTTCTGTCATGGTCACACCCAATTTATCATCAACGACGACAACTTCACCGCGTGCGACCAGGCGGTTGTTCACATAAATATCAATGGCCTCACCGACTTTACGGTCAAGTTCAACAACAGCACCGCGTCCCAGTTTCAACAGTTGGGAGACTTGCATGGTCGATCGTCCTAAAACAGCCGAGATTTGAACCGGGATATCATAAATTGCAGTGACATCCCCGACCATTGCTTCACCAATGGCATAGGGGTTTTCTTTTTTATCAGCATTTGGATCCGAAATTTCAGTGAGATTTAGGTTTTCTTCGGTCATATTTAAGGCCTTTTCTATTGATTGCGGCGTTTCATATTAAATAGCGTTTTTTAGTGTTTCTTGCAATGCATCTATCATTTTTTGGGCTGTTTCTTGTGGATCTCGGATCATGCCCCCATCTTGCCATTTCATGCGGCATGTGCCGGCCACCAGGTCCGTATGAGGGAGAATCGTAATTTGGCCATTATGTTGAAGAATAAAAGATTTAAGGCGATCAGAGAGTTCATTTACATCATCGGTGGATACTTCGATGATCACCACAGCTTTTTCGTCAAGGTCAGAAAGAACCTGTTTTATCGTTTCTAAGATTTGCGGTAATCCATAGGTATTGTTTAATAAAGGGTAGGCTTTTTGAAATAAGGCGCCAATGAGTTTTAAAACATCGTTTTGGTATAAAGCAGATCGTTCAGATTCTTGGGACAGCAACGCGGTGGTGGCTGTTGTAATTTTTTGGGTTAGGTCGATGATTTTTTGGTCGCGGCTGTCTTGAGATTCTTTGAATGCCTGGGTGCGGCCTTCGGTTATACCGCGCGCATGGGCATCGGCTAGTTCATGGGATGTAAAGGTCGGTTCAGGCGGATGTTCTGGGAGATATCCTGCACCGTGATCGAAATTCAGTCGGTCAAATAAAAATTTTTGTAGTTCTTGGGTCATATATTGCTTAATCAATAAAGAAAGTTATAGGACAGCGTCATTTCGGCGTAGGTTGGGATCGGATGATATCGATATCGGGGTCTCGGCTTTTACCGGGGCGACGATGTTTGGGTTCTTTTACGCAATCATTTCCTCTTCCAGTTGGCCTTTGGATAGGGTGATTTCACCCCGTGATTCAAGATCTTTTGCCGTATTCACAATATATTGTTGGGCTTCTTCGACGTCTTTTAATCGGACAGGTCCCATGGCGGCTATATCTTCACGCATAATTTTTGCGGCGCGTTCAGACATATTTTTAAGAAATAATTCGCGCATCGTTTCTGTCGATCCTTTAAGCGCAAGAGGCAGTTTTTCTTTGTCACAAGCCCGGATTAATGTTTGTACCGAGGCAGGGTCCAGTTTACCAAGATCTTCAAACGTAAACATTAAACTGCGGATTTTTTCAGCCGATTCGGGCCTGGCTTTTTCTAAGGCATCCATAAATCGGGCCTCGGCCGCGCGATCCAGATTGTTAAAAATTTCGGCCATAACTTCGTGGCTGTCCCGGCGTTGGGTTCGGGCCAGGTTCGTCATAAATTCGGTGCGTAAGGTACGTTCGATATCTTCGAGGACTTCTTTTTGGATGGCTTCCATTTTCAGCATGCGCAACACAACTTCGGTGGCAAATCCTTCGGGCAATAATGCCATTACGCGCGCAGCATGGTCGGGATTAATTTTGCTTAATACAACAGCAACGGTTTGGGGATATTCCTTTTGTAGAAAACTTGCCAGCATTTCTTCGCTGACGTTGCCCAATTTTTCCCACATGGTGCGTCCCGCGGGACCGCGGATTTCTTCCATGATTTGGTTAACTTTGTCCTTGCCTAAAACACGGCCCAGTAAGCGTTCGGTTGAATCAAATGTCCCAACCAGTGAATTGGTCGATGTCATTTGTTCTGCAAAATCCAGGAACAGGCGTTCAACGACGTTCGAGCTGACTTTCCCAAGCGTTGACATGATTTGTGAAATTTCAAGAATTTCGTCTTGTTCCATTTGCTCCAAAAGTTTTGCCGTATGTTCTTCGTTCAGGGACAATAAAAAAATTGCCACTTTTTCAACGCCTGTCAGGGTGCGGTAATCTTCGCGGACGCGTAAGCCAGCCATATTCTTTTCCCTTTATTCTTGTGACATCCAACTGCGTAGGACCGACACGGTTTCTGTTGGGTATGCGGTCACGATATCTTCAACTTTTTTTACGGCAGATGCTTTCACTTTGCCCTCGATGCTTTTAATATTGATTAGACTTGTTTCCTCGCTTGTATCAGGAGGCGGGGGGAGTTCGGCCATGCCGCCATCGGTTGGTCCAGTCAAGGCGCCTGCAATTTGAGGAGTCATGAGGGCAGGAGCTGTGCCACGTCCCGTCAGCATGGCCATTCCATCCGACCCTAGGCCACCATCTGGCCCAGATTGGGGAAGGGTTGCCATCAATTTACTGATCATCGGTTGAAGGACCAACATAACAACCAACATAATCATGATGGCGACAACAACAACTTGGGCTGCATCAAGAAGATCTGATTTTTGAAATCCGAACATTTCATCGACTGCTTTTATATCGCCGACTTCAACCTCGGCAAATGGCATATTGATAACGCTGACTTGATCGCCGCGTTTTTGATCGAATCCAATGGCGGATTTTACGAGTGTTTCAATTTGCTTTAGTTCAGGATCTGGGCGCGCGACATATGTTTTTTTACCGTCTTTATCTGTGCTTGTGCTGCCATCGATCAAAACGGCGACCGAGAGTTTTTTAACCTCGCCCACTTCTCGGACCATGTTGCGAACGGTCTTTCCAATTTCGTAATTCGTCGTTTCTTCTGTTTTATTATTTTGGGCACTGGGGGCCGTTTCGACAAGCGCGTTTGACAGGTTATTTGGAAGATTACCATCTGCACCCACAGAACCACTATCCGCAGGTGTTCGTTCCGTGTTGTTTTCGTTCGTTGTTTGGGTTGACCGGATGACCTGTTGATTGGGATCAAACAGCTCTTCGTTTGTGCTGATGCGATCGAAATTTAAATCGGCTGTGACGGTTGCGCGTACCTTACCGTATCCCACAGTACGTCCAACCAAATCTTCGATGGCAGTGGTCAGTTTTGCTTCATAACTCCGGCGGGCTTCTTCGGCTTTTAGGGAGGTTGATGCTTCGCCGTCCATACCGGCGCCCCGCGCGAGTAAATTTCCGCTGCTGTCAATGATTGATACATGATCCGTTTTAAGTTCTGGAACCGCCGAGGAGACCAAAGATTGAATGGCCAGAATCTGTTCACTGGCCAGGCGGGCATTGGATTTTAGTTTTAAAAAGACACTGGCTGTCGCGGGGCGGTTTTCACGAGCGAACAACTCACGTTGGGGCAGAACAAGGTGAACGCGCGCACTCGCGACCGATCCGAGGGACGCTACTGTGCGGGCAAGCTCGCCCTCGAGCGCACGAACTTGATTGATGTTTTGGACAAAATTTGTTGTTCCAAAACCATTTTGTTTATCAAAGATTTCATATCCTAATGACCCCCCATTCGGCAGCCCCGATTCGGCAAGAACCATGCGGGCGCGGCCGACTTCGTTTTCGGCGACCATGATTTTTGCGCCGTCCGCTGATACTTGGTATGCAATACCTAATTCTTCAAGCTTTCCGGCAACAGAGGCGCTATCGGCGCTTGAAAGTTCGGTATAAAGCATACGCATTGCCGGCGTCGAGACGCGTAAGGATACAAATACAAAAAATCCAATAAGGGTCATTAATACGATACTTAAGACCGCAAGACGCAAGGGCCCCAACCGTTTGATCGTTTCAAAAAATCCGTTCACGGTAACACCATATTTCTTAAATCATTAAAGGCACCGGGCCCGAAGGAGGCTGGCCATGGCAAGGGAGAGAGGGGTGTAAAAGGGACCCCTTGCGGTAAAGTATAGCCTTTTTTTAACCTTTATACCACAGGTCAAGCGAAGGCATGGGGTATAAAAATATGCCTATGCTTTTATTTTTTTAAAAATAAGGAATAAATATAATTATTTTATATATATAATAGTAATTATATAAATAAAATTCACCTTTAATAGATTAACTATATTTTAGATTGAGTATTTATACACTTGTAACGTATACATATACTATATGTATAATATATTTTTATTTTAATAAATAATTTTATTTATATTTCTTATAAAATTATTAATGAATTATTTATAAGTATGAAGAAAGAGGAATATTAAGAGATTGAATATTTGTCAAGTTTTCTTGACAGCCTATCGAGAATCAGGTAACATGAGAGGTAAGGGTGACAAGTCCGTCATCTGATTTTTAGGACAAAGAACATGATTGAAGCCATCAACAGTTCAGTTGCCGTAAGTTCAATTCTCCGTCCCGTTGTGGATCAGGCGGCCCATGCACGCGGTCAAAGTGCAAGTATAGAGCCTGTTCAGAAATCGCCTCAGGCGCCGTATGTGTCCCCGTATATCTTTGTTGATAATGCGAATAATAAGACTGTTTTACAAATCCGTGATCGGGAATCGGGGGATGTTGTTCAAGAAATTCCATCCGATAATCAGCTTCGGGCTTATTCTCAAGCCTCACAACGTCAGATTTTGAAACAAAATGTTGCGAGTCATGCTGATTCATCTGCGGGTGATGTTTCATCGACCTCTTCTGATTCAGGATCTTCGGATATTGAAGTCATTGAACAATCCTCATCTCAAGGGGGTGTCGTTGGGGATGATACATCATCGTCGTCCTCTGATTCAGCCGATTCCAGTGCGCCAGCCCCATCGTCTGTTTTGATTACAGCCTAATCCCGCGGTTCAGGCTCTCCACTTCCTTTCTGTATCTTTATAAATTTTGACTTGTCCTTGAAAGATTCGGGCTTTACTCTCTGTACAGAACTTTATCTGTCTATCCACGAGTATATCCCATGGTCTTTTCTTACATCACTGTATCCCGGCTCGTCTTCTTATCGTTTTTAATGGGAGGAGGCGTTGGGTTTTTGGTTGTATCTAATAACGCTCTGGCCGCCGAACCTTTGGTTTTGTCGAATGCGGGTGTGCCGGGGGGGACGCCTCGAACAGGGGGCGTATCTGGATTATATTGGGATGTCAAACAATCGGACGGCGTTGTTGCGGTGATCGGAGATAAACCCGTATTTCAATGTACGGCTACAAAACATATCGCGCCACGTTTTGAACTTAAATTAACTGGTGGCGATTTCGCGATTTCTCAGATTGAAGTTATATCGGATCGGTTGGTTTTGCCCCGTGTAAAAACGGTTCCTGTTATGATTTCGTTTAATCGAGGATTGGGGGACCTTCGTACAACAGGTGTTGTATTATCATCGTCTCGATTGGTGATTAGGGTTCCAAATCCAAAGGCAATATATGATCAGTTCAATCAATCGACGGCGATGCGCGTGGGGGTGGAACTGGGGTCTGAGGTTCGGACAGCGTTATATGATTTAACGGGTTTGCGTACAGCATTGGCCGATCTTGAAACATGTATTGCAACACCTGTATCAATGCCCATGTCAGATGCGATTAAAATGGCATCACCGCCGCCGGTGCCCATGCGGACACCGGCGGCATTAATTGAGGCTGAACAAAAAGAATCAAATGGGCCAAACAATAATTCAGACTCGTCGATGGTAAAAGGGGATCGTCCCGATGTTACGGTGGGGATGAAAAATATTCCGGCATTGGATTGGCCTGAAATTGATCCCCCAACGTTGCGGATGAGGGCCGCCCCTGTTGCAGAACAGGATGTTCCGTCGTCTGAACCGACTGTCCTTCCTGATGTTGCACCTTCGGTTGTTCTTCCGGTTGGAAATAAGGTGAATACAGAGCGTCCGTTTATACCAGGTGAGGCGTATTCTCCTGCGCGGGCACGGGTTCAAAAACAAATGATGCGCGCAACTGAATCTTCGGGTATTGCGGCATCTCCAGATGCGGCCCCTCCTTCTGTGATTTCTCCTGCCCGCGAGAACCTTATTATATCGGGGCCGGCGCCTGTGGTACAGGAATCACCACGTATCTCTTCTGGCCCTGCGATTACGTGGCGTGCAGGAGAGCATCGGTTTGATGTGCAAACGGTTGAAACATATCGGGCGCGGACAGGTGAACGGTTACGTGATGTGTTGCGCCGTTGGGCGGATCGGGGGGGGATTGATTTGGTTTGGAATATGCCGGGGGATGTTGTTCTGGATAAAGATTTTTCCCATGTTGGTGCATTTAAAGATGCGCTGAAGGGGTTGGTCGCGGCGTACCCGCAATCGGGGATTACGACAACGTTTGCGGCGGACGGTATGGGGTTTGAACGTCAACCTTTCGTTGAGGAAACGCGGGCACCAACGGCCCCGCCATCTTCTTTACCGGGGCCGGCTTTGGATGATTTTGCACCGAATGTAAAGGGAATTTCGCCTGCTGTACCCACGCCGGTGCGAGCTGAAGTTTCGGCTCCTCAGGTTCGATCATTGGTGCCAGTCATTCCGCGCCGGGCGATGATGGCCGCTCCGGTGTTTGATGATGCAGGTGTTGTGAATACACCTTTGTCTCAACAACAGCAAATGCAACCCGTTGTGTTACCATCACTTGCCGCCCCGCGTGATGTAGCGGCACCGGTATTACCGGCGTCCCCCCCAACCCCCATTGGTCCGGTAAAACGGTGGCGGGCATTGTCAGGGGCCAGCATGCGCCAGGTGATTTTGGCCTGGGCGGAAGAAGCCCAGGTTACCGTTATGTGGTCATCTCAACGTGATTATGCTGTTCGGTATTCGGTGAATAAATCTACCGATTTTGGCAGCGCGGTTGCCGATTTATTTGCGCAATATGCGCGTGACCCAAATCGTCCTCAAGGTCAAATTTATAATGATGTTGCGGGTGGCGCGCGGACATTGGTCGTGCGGTAAGATTAAGCGAGGAATGAGAGAACCCCTCTCCCCTTGTGGGAGAGGGTGCCTGAGACAAAGTCGAAGGCGGGTGAGGGGGCAAGATGATTAATATTCCAGATACATTTCAAGCGCCAGATAATATAAAAACAGATTATTTTCTTTTTCGAAAACTCTGTTTTTTGGATGCTCGGCTTGATTATGATGCCGTTATGTCCAGTATCGATATTATTCATCAAACACGTGGGGGAACATGGCCTGATGACAAACTAACATATTTAGATGATCAAATTGATTTGGGTTGGCATCAACGTGAGTTTGAAAACCGATCCTCTTTTGCTTATACCATCATGACTTTGGACGAAATAAAATGTTTGGGATGCGCTTATCTTTATCCTCCTGGATTTCGGAGTGAGATGTCAGAAAATGCGGATGTGGATGTCAGTTTCTGGGTAACACAGGATGCATATGACCAAGGGATGTACCCGATTGTCTATAAATTTCTTCAAGAATTTCTATCTGAATGGCCATTTAAAAAAATTGTTTTCACAAATAAAAATTTGTTAAATTAACCCCCCTCTCCCGCCTGCGCTTGCGCGCAGACCCCCTCCCCCACGAGGGGGGAGGGGAATCC
>CAZLPZ010000041.1:0-12162 GCA_964561535.1 uncultured Pseudobdellovibrionaceae bacterium
TGAACCATCGGGTTTTTATCTGGCGCGCCGTCGCGCGCGGGGGTTCAAATCCAGTTGGGGTCACCATTACAATAAATTTATTCCTATAATGATGCATACAAACCAGTTCTATAACTCATTTTATCAATAAAAACGACCCATAGCCCATTTCATGCTAAAGGGTACCATGACCCCTAAAACGGCAACCCCGATACAAAGCCACGCCACGGGGGTTTCGTTCGCAAATCCGAAATAGTCGGCAATCCTTGAAAAATCGCCAAACCCTTCCGATCCTTTTTGTGCCCAATAAGAATCCTGGACATCGGGGTCATAAATCAACCCCCACGATAATTGAATGGGATGAAATATCAAATACCATCCCGCCAACGCATGAACCTCAAGCTCGCCGGGCCTTGGGGGCACCGCATCCAAAATAACCCGGGCCAGAATAAAAGACCCGACGACAATTTCACCCCCATGCCCCATAAATAAACTGATGATATGATGAAATTCCGTAAACATCGCCCCGGCGTACAATATAAAAATTACTGCTGCTGCAATGCCTAACCCCCTATGATGCCGCCATACAAACCAAACACCATAGGCAGCGGCGATGATCAATCCCCATTCAAGAACAGGTTCCCTCCCGAAATACCACGACATCCCCCCACCATGTTGAAAATCAAAACTTGGTAAAGTTGGATATCCAAATAACCACCAAAAAATCGTATGCCCCAATTCGTGAAAAAATGTGCCCATCATGTCCATGCCAATGGCGAGTAACGACACGGGCCATAAGTCCCTGAGGGGCCCCCAGATCAACAGAACAGCCAGCACGCCCGCCGCCGTTAAGGTGACGAAGCGGCGGAAGGGAGAGATAAAATAGGCGGAATCAAAATCATCCATTCATTTATCCAAGTAGACACATTCGATGGTGTAGGGTCATTCATTCATGACCTGTTTCTCAAAATATGGCGGTGGACCCTTTGGGGCTTATTTGAAAATAACCCAAGTGACATAAAGATAATATTAATACCTTATCGGCACGATAGAATGCAGAATTATTCAGGGAGATCTATAAAATGAACACATTCTTTGGTATTATAATTTTTGCCTGCCTTATCCTCGCCTATGCCATAATTATTTATAATAAACTGGTCAGCAAAAGGAATCTCTCGGAAGAGGGGTACAGTGGTATCGATGTTCAACTCAAACGTCGATATGACCTCATTCCAAATTTGATTGAAACCGTCAAAGGATATGCCGCACATGAATCAAAGACACTTGATAACGTGACGGAATGGCGGGCACGGGCGCAAGGTGCTACAAATCCTCAAGATCGGTTTCAAGCCGAGGCGGCTCTATCGAAAGCATTGTTAAATGTTTTTGCAGTATCCGAGAATTATCCAGATCTAAAGGCCAATACAAATTTTATTGAACTTCAAGGGCAACTGGCCGAAATTGAAGAACAAATTCAATTGGCCCGGCGGTATTATAACGGGACAGTTCGTGATTTGAATACATTGATCGAAATGTTTCCAAGTAACTTCGTTGCACAATATTTTCAATTTGAAAAAAGACCATTTTTTGAAGTTGATAGTCCTGCTGAACGTGAGACCCCTAAAGTACAATTTTGATCGTGGTCTATGTTTTCTTCCTAAATGTCAGAATCTTTTTTACGACATTAATCCTTGCGTCAGTTCCCTTTTTTTCTGCTTACGCACAAGAAATCATCAAGGATTTTAAGGCATCTTTGTCTGTTTACCCAAACGGAAATGTGAATATCGAAGAAAAAATTAACGTTACGGTTGAACACGCCCAAATAAACCACGGCATTTACCGTGATATCCCGACGGAATATACGGATCGGATGGGTAATCATGTTAATATTCGATTTTCTTTATTAGGCATACAGCGGGACGGCGTGTGGGAACCGTACCATATTAAAACAATGTCCAATGGTCTTCGAATTTATATTGGAGATAAAGATACATTGGTTCCACGAGGGGAACATACCTATACTCTCCTCTATTCCGTATCCCGTGTGATTGGTTTTTTTGAAACCTATGATGAATTATATTGGAATGTTACAGGGAATGGATGGAATTTTCCGATTGAGCATGCAACGGTCCAAATTAACTTTCCCGATGAGGCCTCTATTCAGAATTACGCGGGATATACGGGGCCACAAGGAGCGCAATATAAAAATTATCGGGCCAGTTCTCATGGCCATTATTTGACCGCCGAAACGACGAAACGATTAAACCCGTATGAAGGATTTACAGTTGCGGCATCGATCCCAAAATTAATTATTCATCCTGAAACCGGATTCCAAAAAAAGATCGCCTTTTTAAAAGATAACATCGCCTGGTTGATGTACGGCGTTTCAAGTCTTGGTCTATTTCTATTCCTTTTTTTCGCTTGGTTTCAATGGGGGCGTGATGTCCCTGGTACCATATTCCCCCGGTTTGAACTGTTGAAGGGATTACGACCTGATTTTCTAAGATATGTTTATCGGCAAGACTATGACATCGGCGCATTTACAATTCTATTTATCGATGCCGCTGTAAAGGGTTATATTAAAATAACGGATACAAAATCGAGTATTCAAATCGGATGGCAAGATTTATTTGATCCCAAATCGTCAACTCATCAAACCGTCCAGATTTTAAAATCTCTGTTTGGTGCAGGGGGTGGTATTCTACTGCCAAAGAAGACTTTTTTTGGCAGTACCTCTTTTACCGAAGAAAAACGAAGAGAAATTGCAGTGGCTCTGCAACGTGCTAAAATAGAACATGCTAAATATTTATCAGGTTTCGGCATAAATTATTTCACTAAAAATTGGGGAATACGTATTATTGGCGTAGCGATCATCGCCCTAAGTTTACTTTCTGGTTATTTCCTCTCTTGGAATAAAGACCAACAGGTTATGGTTTTGATCGCAACGTCAATCACGCAAATATGCATTTCTCTCATTTTTTACAAACCACTTAATAAATATACAGACAATGGTCAACGTTTAAGAGATTATGCCGATGGATTAAAACTATACTTAACGACCGCAGAACAGGCACGTTTAAACAAACTTTACCCGAAAACCATAACACCTGAAAAATTTGAAGAATTTCTGCCCTATGCCTTTGCCTTGGACGTTGAACAAGAATGGTGTCAGCGTTTTGAACGGCTGATCAGATCAGGTCATGCCACATATAATACAGACAGATCACCCTCTTGGTATCGTGGCGTTAATAATCAATCGTTCGCTCTCTCGGCCTTAAGTTCCTCTCTCGGTTCAAGTCTTCAAAGCACCATTTCAAGTGCCAGTACCCCGCCCGGATCCAAAAGTGGCTCTCTGGGTGGCGGAAGTTCCGGTGGGGGTGGCGGCGGCGGCGGGGGCGGCGGATGGTAATATTACAATTGCATAAGGTGCCAGTATGATAACGGGAAATAGTAACTTTGATGTTTATAGACAATATCTAAAGGACGCCTGTGGGCCATATTATGACCTTATTATGCTCTGGACAATTCTGGTTGTGTTGGCATCTGGCTACTGGGTGCATGATGGGCCTGTTTTTTATCCCTCGACCGCCTGGTTTTTATTTTTAAATATAAGTTTAATCTTTCTCTCTTTCTACATCCCCTTTGTTACGTTATCTAAGCTGATTTGGCGTTATTCCGTTTCGCCCGAAGATAGTTTTACTTTTAAAGGAAAACTATGCATGGGGGTATGTTTTTTTATATTAAATTGGGTTTTTTTAACTCAAACAGTGGGATATGTTATTCATCGTCAAATCTCCACTGAAGAAGAACGCGTTTTTGAAGTTGAAGAGACAATGAGCAATGGCTGTCAAAGTTTAAGAATGCGCCGCTGTGATCATGGATTTAGAATGGTCGCGTTAAATAAGCATTTCGGAGCTAACTTTATTCGTCCAGGCATCATGGAATATTACGAAAATTTTAAAGATAAAGGGGTGCAGCGCATTTTAATAAAGGCCCGAATTTCACCTTTGGGCTATTCCTTTCCACGGGAAGCCCAAATGCCCCCTACACTTCAAAAACCCGGCGACTATATGATTATCAAGGACAAATAACCATGACTATACCCCCTGCCCCCGAAAAATCTCGCGCCACATATAACTGGCAAGACCCGCTCCGCCTCGATGACCTCCTCACCGATGACGAACGCCTGATTGCGAAAACCGCGCATGACTTTGCGGCCGACCGCCTCATGCCCGGCATTGTGGACGCGAACCGCCACGAACGGTTCGACCCCGATATTTTGCGCGATATGGGTAGCGTGGGATTACTCGGGTCGTTTATCGATGGATACGGGTGCGCGGGGGCATCGTCCGTGGCGTATGGATTGATCGCGCGTGAAATCGAAGGCGTCGACAGCGCCTATCGTTCCGCCCTGTCCGTACAATCGTCCCTGGTGATGTACCCGATTTATATGTTCGGCACGGACGCGCAAAAACAAGAATACCTGCCGGGTCTTGCCCGCGGTGAATTGATTGGGTGCTTTGGCCTGACCGAACCCGATGGCGGGTCGGACCCCGGTGCGATGACCACCCGCGCGCGCAAAACACCGGGCGGATATACCGTGTCGGGCAACAAACAATGGATCACCCATTCCCCCATTGCCGATGTATTTATCATCTGGGCGAAAGACGACGATGACCAAATCATCGGTCTCATCCTGGACCGCGATATGGACGGGTTATCCGCTCCGAAAATTGACGGGAAATTCGCCCTGCGCGCCTCGATCACCGGCGGGATCAATATGGACGATGTGTTCGTGCCCGACGATCATGTGTTGCCGGGCGCGCGCGGGATCAAGGCGCCGTTTATGTGCCTGAATTCTGCCCGGTACGGCATTTGTTGGGGCGTGATGGGCGCGGCGGCCGCGTGCCTGGATATTGCGCGGGGGTACACGATGGACCGCGTGATTTTTGGCAAGCCATTGGCCGCCCAACAATTGATCCAGAAAAAGCTGGCCGATATGTCGACCGATATTACCTTGGGCACCTTGGCCGCGTGGCGGTTGGGACGGTTGCGCGACGGCGAAGATGGCGGGCCGGTCGAGGCGATATCGATGTTGAAACGCAATAATTGCGGCGTGGCGTTAAATGTCGCCCGCACCGCACGCGATATGTTGGGGGGTAACGGGATTTCCGATGAATATCATGTCATTCGGCATATGTTAAACCTGGAAGCTGTCAATACCTACGAAGGCACGCACGATATCCATGCCCTGATCTTGGGCCGGGCAATTACGGGATCCCAGGCGTTTTCGTGATTAAGAAGATAATTTCCTCTCTCCCGTCCCCTAAATCAAAGGACTGTGTACAGGCGCCTGATAGTCCGCAGGGATGAAAACGGCAATAGCCTTATCCATAGGCCATTTTTCAGCAGAACGATTATCCCATGAATAATTAAATGGGTACAAAACAATACCGTTTACTTCCTCTATCGGATTATTGCTTGATGGTCTAGCGGCCATCATAAATTTCATGATCCAAGTATCACGAAAATTCTTAAGCGTACTATGATGAGAATAAAGCTCTGTCGGATTATTTTTTGAATATGGCAAGACCCGTCCCAATCGAACATCCGTTTTGTAAGTAGTTTTCAGATGGTTCGTGAAAATCTCTATTCCTTGGGGAGATTCTGCAATCAGCCGACTTAAATTGCTTGCACTCTTGAATACCTCAGTAACATTACCCCGGTGCAGACCCGCTGTTGAATGATGAACAACAGACAGACCCTGACTCGACACATTCCCATGTGCCCTAAGTTCGGAAGCCATCCCCGTAACTCTCATATACCCAATGGGTTTAGATTGGCCATCCAAGATCTGGGCAGAACTATTTCCTTCTAGAGCACCTGCAATCCCATGCCTTTGAAGATCTCTTATCGAAATGGCGGCTAATACATCTCTTGGCATGTATATCGATTCAAATTCCAACTCAACATGCATCCTCTCCCCATCAGAAATCACAATTCGAGCAACATTTTTCTCCAATATCCTAAATTTTCCAGATGGAATGCTATCTTGAAACAGCCGGGGGGTCATATGCGCGACCCGTTGTCCATCAATGTCTCGAATATCATATTTCTGATCAAATGAATTACGAAAATCAACAGGATCTTGATGGCACTGAACCTGCGCCTCCATTGTTTCCGTTACATCGGCAATATCTCTTTTCATCCAATCGGGTGTAGATCTTGGCACCACCACGCCGGCGGCGTTCGGCTCTTTGGTTCTTAACCCACGCGCCTTTGTTGCGCTGCCCTGACTTCCACGTGGAGATCCACCATCAATTCTATCTAAATTATTCCAAGGCCATGCAGTCATTTTTGGGATTCCTATTGAAATATATTTGAAAAAGATATAGTGAATGAATAATCTTATGTCAATTTTTTCTTCGGTAAAATCACATCATAACATTGCGGTAACGGGTATTACCCAAGGGATAAATCCTTCACCATCTTGACCGCGCGCATCGTTTTTCCCGGGTAACGTTTAAATTCATGGTCATATTCGCGCACCGCCCGATGACCCATAGCTTCATAAAACCCCTGCCCCGCGAAACTGCCGTCAATATGGAGTGTTTTTGCCCCTTGGTCCCGCGCATACGCCTCGACCGTGTCATACAACGCCCGCGCGATCCCCTGCCCCTGGGCCTCGGGTCGGATATACAACATTTGTAAATGATGCTCGGCCCCTTGCATACCATATGACCCGATGCCTAAAATATAGGGAACGGGACCGTGCAAAGGGGTGTCAACGGTGCAAGGTTGAACCGGTTCAACCACGAAATACACCTCTCCAGCCTGCATATGCGTGATATATTTCAATGGGTCACGCGGTTCACCCCAGACCTCAATCACATCGGGGGGGTAAAATTTTGGGCCAATCCCCTGAATAGACGCCGAATGCGCGGCGGCAATTCCGGCCGCGTCATCGGGCGTCGCACGCCTTAATCGATATTTTGTGGGGTCAAATGATGCCATGCGGCGGCCCTCAACTACTCTGGGCCGAACCGTGCGGATGGACCGAGTTCCGCCTCGATCCGGAGCAATTGGTTATATTTCGCGATCCGATCCGTGCGGGATAATGACCCAGTTTTGATCTGACCCGCGTTTGTCGCGACAGCCAGATCGGCAATTGTCGTGTCTTCTGTCTCACCCGATCGGTGCGAAAACACAATGCCCCAGGCCGCTTTTTGGGCCAGTTCGACGGTCTGCAGCGTTTCGGATAACGTGCCGATTTGGTTCACTTTGATCAAGATGGCATTTGCTGAACCACTGTCAATACCGCGTTTTAACCGTTCGGGGTGGGTCACGAATAAATCATCCCCCACCAGTTGAACTGTATCACCCATGACGGCGTTCAACGCGGCCCATCCGTCCCAATCATCTTCGGCCAACCCGTCTTCGATTGACACAATAGGGTAATCGGCTGCCAATGTGGCCAAATAGGCGACCATTTTATCGGTCGACAAGGCTTTACCTTCAACCGTATATTTGCCTTTTGTATAAAATTCGGTCGCTGCGCAATCAAGGGCCAATGACACATCTTGACCCGCCTTGAACCCCGCCGTCTTGATCGATTTCAGAACCAGATCCATCGCGGCGCGCGTGCCTTTGACCACAGGCGCAAACCCGCCTTCGTCCCCTACCGATGTGGCGAGGCCCGCCTTTTTCAAATCGGCTTTCAGGGCATGAAAAATTTCGGACCCCCACCGTAAACTTTCGGCAAATGTTGGGGCGCCATGCGGCACGATCATAAACTCTTGAAAATCCAACCCATTATCGGCATGTTTACCGCCATTCAGGATATTCATTAAAGGGATGGGTAACTGACACGCCCGTACCCCGCCAATGTATCGATAGAGCGGCAAGTCACATTCACTGGCCATGGCCTTGGCGGTCGCGAGGGACACGGCGAGCAACGCATTCGCTCCCAATTTCTTTTTATTATCCGTGCCGTCGATCTCAATCAAGGTCGCATCGACCCCCATTTGATCCTCGGCCTCCATCCCAATCAATCCATCCAAAATTGGACCAACGATATTAGCACAGGCCTTTTGGACGCCCTTTCCCCCATAACGTTTTTTGTCATTGTCACGCAATTCTACAGCCTCATGTGACCCGGTCGATGCGCCCGACGGGACCGCCGCACGACCCCAGGCCCCCGACTCGAGGTGCACATCAACCTCAACCGTGGGAAAACCCCGGCTGTCAAGTATTTCACGTGAAACAACATCAATAATCGCGCTCATGCGGCATTCCTTTTCTGATAGGTTTTAGTAATATGGTCGAGCGCCAAAAGCGTCTCAAGTGTGTCACGCAAATCTTTTAATTTCAACATATTAGGGCCATCTGACGGTGCATGATCCGGGTCTTGATGCACCTCCATGAACACGCCTGCGACGCCCACGGCGATCGCAGCACGCGCCAAAACGGGCACCATGGTGCGATCACCGCCCGTCCGATCTCCCATTCCGCCCGGTTGTTGCACCGAATGGGTCGCATCAAAAATCACAGGATACCCGGTAGCCGCCATAATGGGCAAAGATCGCATATCGGACACCAATGTATTATACCCAAACGATGCACCGCGTTCACAGAGCAGGATATTTTCATTGCCCGTCGAGGCAATTTTCGCCGCAACATTTTTCATATCCCACGGTGCCAAAAATTGACCCTTTTTGACATTGATGACTTTCCCGGTCGCCCCCGCAGCCAATAACAAATCCGTTTGACGACATAAAAACGCTGGAATTTGAAGGATATCGACATATTGCGCCACAACGGCGCATTGACCCGCATCATGAATATCCGTCAAAACCGGCACCCCAAACGTGCTCCGCACAGAGGATAAAATCTCGAGCCCTTGATCAATCCCAATCCCGCGCTGGGTATTCACCGACGAGCGGTTGGCCTTATCAAAGGATGATTTATACACGTAGCCAATACCCAAATCCTTACAAACGTCATGGATCACCCCGGCCATATCATGGGCATGTTGGTGACTTTCAATCTGACACGGTCCCGCAATCAAAGAAAATGGAGCATCATTGGCAAAAAGAACAGACCCAGCGTGAACATGTTTCATGACGTCACCTTCTATAATTATATTATGTTTTTAGTCGCATGAACCTAAAACGACCCTAGTCACCAATAGGAACGCTTGATTTTACAGGGGTTCGTAACGGTTCACTCTTAATATCAGGAGCCGCATTTACAGGTTCAGTCACAGGAGGAACGGATGAGTCCTGAACCGCCGCGGCCGGTACAGATAATTGATCGATTAACCCAGCCTTGTTGGATCCCGACCCCGCCATAATTGCCAGAATCAATGAAAGTGCTACAAACAAAGCAAAGCAGGTCATCGTCGCCCGTGATAAGGCATTCGCCGTCGCCCGAGGCCCTGCAAATCCGCCTAATCCCCCATTGCCGCCGCCAACGCCCAACCCCCCGCCTTCCGAGCGTTGCAACAAGATCAGCCCAATCATCACGATCGTCACAATTAAATGAATAACTAATAAAACTTGTGTCATAATAAATACATCACCTTAAAAAATTAAATTATCAAAACTTTATGTCGTGTATATAACGGCAACGATCCCGCTCTTATCATCATGAGATTACGGCCTAGGCCGTAATGACATTTTGGGCACATCCCGCCCGAATAATCGACGAAAATGCCACCGGATCCAAAGACGCTGCCCCCACCAAAACACCATCAATATGGGGTAACGCCAAGATTCCTGCAACGTTATCAGGCTTTACCGAGCCGCCATACACTAGCCGCATTCCCCCCAAGGGCGCAAGAGTGGTTGAGAGATAATCCGCCAAAAACATATGCATTGATTCTATATCCTGTAAAGTCGCGACCTGCCCGCCCCCGCCACTGATGGCCCAGACCGGTTCATAGGCCAAAATGACCGAATCCGAAGTGATATTTGGCTGACCCGACAAGGCTGCATGAACTTGTGACGATATAATTTCGCGCGATCGACCTGCGGCACGATCTTCTGCGGTGTCTCCTGTACATAATATTACCTGAAGTCCTGCACCAAGAGCCGCCGTCACCTTGGCCCGCACAATATCATTGACCTCACCATGACCCGTGCGACGTTCGGAATGACCAATAATAACAGAGGTGCATCCGATGTCACACAACATTGCGGGTGACACATCCCCCGTCTGAGCGCCTTTAGGATGATGCGGCACGGCAACGTCTTGAGCCCCCAACATCACCCCACCCCCCAAAATACCTGAGACGTGTTCCAAATAGACAAACGGTGCACATAAAATCACATCTGCGCCCCCTTGACACTTACCCAATGTCGCCCCAGCCGCGCGCGCCAGCACCGTTGTTGCGGCGCGATCAACCGACATTTTCCAATTTGCGATAATAAGTTTACGATTCATAGCTTAACTTTACACAAATTCCGATGGGACAAAAAGAAAAATCAATCATATAGCCCCCTCATATTTTTTGTCGTCACAATTATATGCTCTTATGTTTTCAAAAAATTGCATTTCACTACAATGATTAAATACCCGATTTCATCATCCAATACCGCTCTGTATATTCTTGCCCACCGGAGATTTCTCGGCTGTAATCAGTGTATTTTCGGATGGTATCGGATATATCTTCGAAAAAATGGGCTGTTTGGCTTTTATAAACCCATACCCCCGCCCATTTTTGGTGAATATCGGCCGAAACATCCACAAGAAGGGGGGTTAATTTTAAAGGATTTTGAACACGATCCCTATTCTGCGCACGTAAAAGTACTCCAAAATATCCCATCACCGCAGGATAAGCCAATAGACGGACCACAAATGATCTCATCGAGATCGTGTACATCCCCTGGGACCAAAAAGATTGAACAACCCTGAACCATATCTTCCAAAAAGAGAATTTCTCCCCTTTTAATTGACTTAATCGCGCGGCTGTCGCCCCATTGATCAAACAATAGGGAGCGTCTTCATAAAAAATAATTTTCGAATATTCGCATAATTCAATTCCTATTTCATGACACAACATATGATCAATATGCCATCCAATCCCCAAAGGGATATACAAATAATCAAAAGTCATCGTCCGTAAAACATCCTCTAATCGCTGTTTCAAATCGGGTACGATGGATCGGTCTTTTGGCAACACAGGCTTAAAAATATGACCCATATGCTTAAACCGCGGATCTCTAAAAAAGAGATCCAAGAACTCTAAACGGATACTTTGATAGCCAAATAATTGTGCGGCATGATTTTCTTCGTCATAACGCCCTTGATCCAAAGGCACCGGAGAATCCACAGCGGAATCAAGGTATTTCGTAAAAATATTAATGACACAAACGTCCCCCACGCGTCCCAATCTGGACAATTCTCCCGCACATGAATAAACCACATCATCTAAATGAGGAGATAAAAATACAGCTTTGAAATGGGGGCGTGTCATAAGTTTGACCGATGATCCAAGACTCGATGATATACGTCATCAATTTTAGAAATAGTATTTTCAAAATTATACAGTTTAGACTTTTCAAAAGAACGTCGCCCCATTCCCTCTCGTAAGGCGGAATTTTTAGAAAGCTCAATTAATCTTTGAGTACAATCAGATACATTTTCTGAATCCACAATAAATCCGTTTTGCCCATGATCCACCAGCTCCTCGGCACAACTAATTTTATTGGTCACAATGATGGGCTTTTTAAAGGACATGACCTCGATCGCCGCAAGACTTAATGTTTCAATGACAGAGGGAAGAACGAAAACATCACACCCTTTATTTTTAAAAGCATGGGCGACAGATTGAAGATATCGCCCCGCACCTGTTATGGCCGGCAAAAAATCATCTGAAACAAAAACTATTCTCGCCATAAGATCCCCCAACAAAAACCTATTTATTAATTGGCCCCCAAGCGGGATCCGACGCATCACTGGGGGTCCGCATCATGCGTTCATTAAATCCGGTTAAATCAATGGTGTACACCTTGGCCGACCGGCCGGCCACGCCCCCTGCCCCCATTGGTTTTTCTTCAAAATACGCCAAGACCCGGCCATTCGGAGCCCAGGTGGGACCCTCGACGTGGTAGGCATTGGTGATCAACCGTTCGCCCGACCCGTCGGGTTTAATGACGCCAATGTAAAACTGCCCTTGATACA
>CAZLPZ010000042.1:0-10843 GCA_964561535.1 uncultured Pseudobdellovibrionaceae bacterium
TAAGTGCGGCTTTTTCCGCTCAAATTTCCCTTTTCCCATGTTTTCTCTCCTTTGTTTGGACCTAAATGAACTGTAAAAAAACGAGTACTTGTGATTACGCAGCGGCGGCGCGCCTGTCAAGCCGTATTTTCAGCACTTTTTTACTTTTTGCAGTTTATAATAGGAATTGGATAAACGAATTTTTAACGATTTAGTCGGGGCAGGGAAATTATGAATACAACAAAATCAAAAACAAAGATGGCGCATACACCTAAAATAAAGACAAAAAGAATTGAACTTTCAACCGCGGTTGAAGAAGGCGTTGCCTTGTTGGGTCTTGTTGCGCGCATGCAGGATGATTTGGAACGTGCCGGGTTATCCACCAGTTTTCCGATTGGAAAGCAAATGATGGTCCGCCATCAGGAACTTATGGCGGAATGGAATCGGTATGTGGATGGGGCGCCGGCACCTGAAAAGATGGCATATACATTGGCCTTGTATCGTCGATGCCGTGATGCGATCAATCAGGTGCAGTCATCGTTGCAAAATCTGATCCGCCCTCGGGGGGCGGCGATTTCGCCGGGCGTTGAAAAAGGAGTTTTCTCAATCTCGCCAACAGACATTCTGGCTGAAATCGTCCGGGCCAAAGAAAATTGGGCCTATATTGATGCGCATCCTCAGGTCGTGATTGCCCGGGCGTCTTAAAAAATAATCTGATAATTGAAAATGAGGACAGCCCGGCAATGCCGGGCTGATTTTTTATAGAAGGGACTTTTGAAAAAATGGAGCGGGTGGCGGGAATCGAACCCGCGCGACCAGCTTGGAAGGCTGGAGTTCTACCATTGAACTACACCCGCACCGTGTCCATAAAAAATTGGACAAAGGATCGTGTGCCGGTATAAAACCAATTCTACAGACAAAAAGCAAGAGGGGAATAATGGCGACCAAAAAAACAATGCGGCCAAATGAGCGCATATTTGAAATTGAAGGGCGATTGCGGGATAAATGGGATCTTGTCGTTCAAATCGAGCGGTTTGTGGATGTCGCCAATCCGGATGATGATAAAGATTTATTTCGGGTGCATTTGCCTTATGGATTTGATCGGCCGTTTTTGGATTTATCGAAAAGCATTCAGATTCGATCGGCAGTAGGTCAAATCGCACGGCAATGTGGCGAATATTCTTGAATTTTGAGAGGTTCTTTTTTATGCGGCAACCAAAGTTTGGTTGGTATAAGACAGGCGGCGGAAGGTGATGGCCTCGGCGATATGATAGTCGGCCAATTGATCGGGGGCGCCGTCCAAATCGGCAACTGTACGTGCCACGCGCAGCAGGCGAAAATACCCCCGGGCCGAGAGGTTAAATCGTTCAACCGATTGATCCAAAATATTTTTTCCCGATGGGGTCATGGGGCAGGCTTGTTCCAAAGCGGTTCCGGAAAGATGGGCATTCAAGCCTGTACGTGGGCCCTCGGCCAGGGTTTCGGCACGTACGGTTTGATGTGTCCGGGCGGTCTGTACGCGTACTCGTACGTCTTTTGATGTCTCACCGCGTGGAAGGGTGGTGAGTTCAGCCACGGATAAGGCCGGCACATCAATTTGCATATCAATGCGATCCAAGAGAGGTCCTGATAATTTTCCCTGATACGTGCTGCCGCACCGGGGGGCCTGGGGGCATTCGCGACCCGGGTCACCCAAATACCCACATCGACAGGGGTTCATGGCGGCAATCATTTGAAACCGCGCGGGGAAGGTGGCATGGGTGTTTACCCGGGCAATCACGGCTTGACCTGTTTCCAGGGGTTGGCGTAATGATTCGAGGACATCACGATTAAATTCAGGCAGTTCATCCAGGAACAAGACGCCATGGTGGGCGAGTGAAATTTCCCCAGGTTTGACGCGGTGCCCGCCGCCAATAAGGGCGGGAAGCGACGCCGAATGGTGTGGATCACGGTAGGGCCGTGTACGTACCAATCCCCCGTCGGGTAAGGTCCCTGCTAATGAATGGATCATCGAGACGTCCAGAGCTTCACGTGCAGAAAGTTCGGGCAAAATCCCTGGTAAACAGGCGGCCAGCATCGATTTCCCAGCGCCTGGGGGGCCCATCATTAATAAATTGTGCCCTCCGGCTGCTGCGATTTCCAATGCTCGGCGTGCGGTTTCTTGACCCCGTACGTCGGATAAATCGGGCCCTGTTGCGACGTTTTGGGGGGCGATTAAGGGGGTCGGACGTTTTAAAACTTGAGACCCTCGAAAATGAGAAATAATTTGTAAGAGCGTTTTTGGGGCGAGGATATTCATATCGGTGCTGGCCCAGGCGGCTTCGCCCCCATTGTCAAATGGACAAATAATGCCGGCCCCTGTTTCGGCCCCATGTAGGGCGGCGGGTAAAACGCCGTTTACACTTCGGATTCCGGCGTCCAATCCCAATTCTCCCAGGGCAATATATTCGGCAATTTCATCTTTTGGCAAAACGCCGATCAAGGCCAAAACCCCGAGGGCAATGGGGAGATCATAGTGAGATCCTTCTTTGATCACATCGGCCGGAGCCAGATTAACGACCACACGTTTTTGAGGCATGGAAATGCCCATGGCGTGCAGGGCGCCGCGGACGCGTTCGCGGCTTTCCCCCACCGCTTTATCCGGTAATCCGACGACGTCAAACCGAGGGAGGCCCGGCGAATCTTGAACTTGAACATCGATATCGAGGACGTCTAATCCTTGGAAGGCAACCGTGCGGACAGTGGCGACCATTTATTTGTACCCTTTTTGTTTTTTATTTAAAACAAAACATGAACAATTTATAACAAAATGATTTATCAAATCAAGAGGTAAATTTTTTAAATTTTAAAAGGTTTAAACCATGGCGTTATGGGGGATAAGAGCGTCAATAATTGACAATGACCTCGGCCCATGATTTAAATGCGGCCACGCGCTCGTAGCTCAGTTGGATAGAGTATTGGTTTCCGAAACCAAGGGTCGCAGGTTCGAGTCCTGCCGGGCGCGCCATTTCGGACGTTTATTCGTTTTCAATCCGCATTGTCAGCCTTTCTTTCCCATGGCATAGTTATCCTATGGTCGGACGTTTTTTCAGATTTATGTGCGCCGTGGCTTTGTTTTTTGGGCTGGCCGGCATTTTGACTTTTGTGTGGTTGGTGGGGGTATCCAAAGATCCGGGGACTTTCGACATGCCGCGTCTTGTGGTGATTGATCCCGGCACGGGCACGCGCGGCATTGCCGATCGATTAAAAGACGAAAAAATTATTCAGAATGATTTGGCTTTTATGGTCGCCGTTTTGACGTCGGGAAATTGGGGAAAACTTCAGGCGGGTGAATATGAATTTTCGGCCCGGGCGTCGATGCGTCTGGTTATTGATCAAATTGCGGATGGGCGTGTTTATCAACGATATGTGACAATCCCTGAAGGGCTGATGGTATCTGAAATTTTAGGGGTTGTGAGTGCGGCCGAGGGGTTGAGCGGCGAGGTGACGGTTATTCCTGAAGAAGGGCGTATTTTACCCGAAACGTATGCTTATACGCGGGGAGTAACCCGGGATGCTTTGATGGCGCGCATGGTGTCCGATATGGACCGTGTGGTGCAGGAATATTGGGCAAAACGTCCTCCTGAATTTCCTTTAAAAAATATTGAACAAGTATTGACGCTCGCGTCGATCATTGAAAAAGAAACGGGCGTATCGTCCGAACGAGCTCAGGTCGCGTCCGTCTTTTTTAATCGGTTACAAACTGGCATGAAATTGCAATCGGATCCGACGGTGATTTATGCCTTAACCAAAGGGCAAGGTAAATTAAACCGTCCCCTTTTAACGAAAGATCTCGTTGAAACACACTCTCCTTATAATACGTACTGGGCGGCGGGGCTGCCGCCGGGGCCTATTGCTAATCCGGGGCGTGCGAGTATTGAGGCTGTATTTTTGCCAGCTCAGACGGATTATTTTTATTTTGTAGCGAATGGAATGGGCGGACATATTTTTGCGCGGACACTTGATGAACATAATAAGAATGTCGCGCAATGGCGTAAAATTCAATCCGAGAAAGCTGCTGATGAGCCTCTTGCGGGTCAGTCTGTATCGGAGCGTTAAAAAATGTGTGGAATTTTTGCATTGTATGCGCCGACCCGGTCGGGGGATGTGCGTCGTGGCATGCTTTCGGCCCTCACGCGGACGCTTAAACATCGCGGTCCCGATCATCAGGGCGAATGGCATGATGATCAGGCGTTTCTGGGGTTAGGGCAACGACGTCTCGCCATTGTGGATTTATCATCAGATGGTCAGCAACCAATGGTGTCTAAATCACGCCGCTATATTGTGTCGTTTAATGGTGAGATTTATAATTTTCCGGCGTTACGTGATGAATTGCGGGCGCGAGGTATTGTGTTTCGTGGACGGTCGGATACGGAAGTATTGCTCGCCGCGATTGAGCAATGGGGGTTAAATACAACGTGCCAGAAAATAAATGGCATGTTTGCAATTATTTTATACGATCAAGTGGACCGGAAACTTCATCTCATTCGGGATCGATTTGGGAAGAAACCGCTTTATTTTGGGTGGGCAGGTTCTGATTTTTTATGTGCATCAGAATTAAAACCATTTTTTGCGCATCCAGATTTTAAACGGATCATTTCTGGACAAGGCCTTGCGCATTATTTACGGTTGGGGTGGATCCCCGCGCCCTATAGTATTTTTGAAGGCGTGCATATGCTATTACCCGGTTGTCGGGTGATGATGGATTTGTCTTCTTTACGACCTGGAATTATGCCTGTTGAAATGGATCCGTTTTGGGCGCCAGCGCGCATTGTCGATGATGCCATGACACGCCGTTTTGCCATGTCTAAAATGTCTTATATCGAACGTCAAAAACATTTAGAAGATTTAATTGAGGTGTGTGTTAAGGATCGTATGGTATCGGATGTTCCCTTGGGGGCATTTTTATCAGGGGGCATTGATTCGTCAACTGTTGTGGCGTTCATGCAGAAAAATTCACATGTTCCCATTAAAACATATGCGATTGGATTTGAAGAAAATGGATTTAATGAAGCCCCTTATGCGGCTGCCGTTGCACATCATTTGGGAACGGATCATCATGAACAGATTTTGACCTTGGCTGGCGCGCGGGATATTATTCCAGGATTACCGATGATTTTGGACGAACCGATGGCGGATGCGTCGATCATTCCGACTTATTTAGTGTCAAAATTCGCGCGCGCGGATGTGACGGTTGCGTTATCAGGAGACGGGGGTGATGAAGTTTTTGGGGGATATCACCGGCATGTTCAGATGGGGCGGATTTGGACGATGTTGTCTGTTTTACCCTTATCATTACGACGATTGGCTCAACCGCTTTTAAAACGTCTTGTGCCGTTATTGGCGCGTGGGGATGTTCAGGCCTATGGGCGCTATCAAAAATTGGTGACACTTTTGGATCAACAGGATTTGAACAGCCTTTATCTTTTCTTGATTGGGGGGGCCGAAAAGAATACGTTTACGGGGCAGGATGATTCAAAATCACGCGCGCCTTTTTATCAATCGAATGCATGGCCCACACATTTGACGGTTCCCGAATGGGCGATGTTTGCGGATACAATTCATTATATGCCGAATGATATTTTAACCAAAGTGGATCGGGCCAGTATGGCGGTTAGTCTTGAAACGCGCGCGCCTCTTTTGGATATGCGGATTTTTGCAGAAAGTTGGAGTTTACCCCAATCGGACCGTGTTTATCGGGGGTCGGGGAAACGTATTTTAAAGGATATTTTATACCGTCATGTGCCGCGTCCTTTGGTGGATCGTCCGAAACAAGGTTTCGGAGTTCCGATTGGGGCGTGGATGCGGGGGTCCTTAAAGTCTTGGGCTGATGATATGATTCATGATCCTGTTATGGTTCAAGTTTTTGGGTTCGATGCAGTTGAGCTTGAAACGGTATGGCAAAATTTTATTACGTCACGGGCCAGGGCTCAAGAAACAGTCTGGCGATTGGCACTCTTGTCATCTTGGGCGCAATATTGGTTGAAGCCGCACGCGTAAATTAAATCTTCCGAAAAATAATCGAGGCGTTTGTGCCGCCAAATCCAAATGAATTTGATAGGCAAATATGGACTGTTTTCTGTTGGGCAATATTGGGCACCAGATTTAATTCATCACACGCGGGGTCGGGATTTGTTAGGTTCAGGGTTGGGGGTAATGTGCCTGTTTCGATTGCCTTGATTGTAAAAATCGCTTCAATCGCGCCGGCCGCGCCTAACGCATGGCCAACCGCTGATTTGGTGGATGACATCGCGAGAGTTTTTAAATTATTTGCAAACAGGCGTTTAACGGCCCCGGCTTCAATGGCGTCCCCGAGTTGAGTGGACGTGCCGTGCGCATTAATATAGTCAACCTGATCCGGGGTGATCCCCGCATTCTTCAGGGCCATCTGCATGGCGCGGAATCCCCCATCGCCATCATCGGCAGGCGCTGTGATGTGATGCGCATCACCGGACAATCCATATCCGATGACTTCGGCATAGATGCGGGCGCCGCGGGCACGGGCACTTTCATATTCTTCTAATACAACAATCCCCGCGCCTTCCCCAATGACAAATCCATCTCGGGCGGTATCAAAGGGGCGCGATGCTTCGGTTGGGCGGTCGTTATAGGTGGTACACAAGGCACGTGCCGCGGCAAATGCGCCAACGCCTAATCGGTTGACGGCGGCTTCGGCCCCCCCGGCGACCATCATATCCGCATCACCAAAGGCAATCAGGCGTGCCGCATCGCCAATCGCGTGGGTACCGGTGGCGCAGGCGGTGACGACCGAATGGTTCGGGCCTTTTAATCCATTGCGAATTGACACATGGCCAGATGCCAAATTAATCAACATCATGGGCACGGTAAAGGGCGACAGGCGGCGTGGCCCTTTTTCATGCAAGGTCACAGACGCATCATAGACGCTTTGAAGGCCACCAATGCCGGATCCAATCATGACGCCGGCGCGTTGTCGGTCTTCTTCGGTTTTGGCGACCCATCCGGAATCACGCAGGGCTTCTTCGGCGGCAGCGACGCCGAAAATAATAAAGGGGTCAACTTTACGTTGATCTTTTGAATCCATGATATCGTCAGGGTTAAACCCATGGGTATCGTATCCATTAGATCCAGGCCGTGGGATATAGCCGGCGATTTGGGACGGCATATCATTGGCTTCGAAATGTGTTATTTTGCGAATACCGGATTGGCCAGCAATGAGATTGCGCCATGTTTTTGGAAGGCCCGTGCCCAAAGGAGATACAATCCCCATTCCGGTGATGACGACGCGGCGTTTTTGCATGACACGTAATTTCCTTGATCTGTTTTTAAAACAAAAAAGCAGCTAAACCGATAAAGGCTCTGCTGCTTTTTGATTAATTTTCGTCTCTTTAGGCGGCTTTCGCGGCGCCTTCGATGAAGCGCACAGCGTCCCCAACGGTTTGAATTTTTTCGGCAGCATCATCGGGGATTTCAACCGAAAATTCTTCTTCGAATGCCATGACAAGTTCAACGGTGTCGAGTGAATCGGCGCCCAAATCATCGATGAAGCTTGCGGCTTCGACGACTTTTGAATCTTCAACGCCCAGATGTTCAATAACAATCTTTTTAACGCGGTCGGCAACGGTGCTCATGGTGAATCCTTGGTTGTGTGTTGTCTTTATTTTAAAAGCGACGTCAGTTTCATCAGGGGCTTTTTGCAGGGATCTTTTAAAGATCCTTGGTATGGCCCTCGGTTTTTGTATTCTGTCGTGCTCCGTTTGGTTTGACAAGCCCATAAAAGGGCCTGTTCTCCTTACGTGCGGGCAACCATACGGGAACGTTTTCCGGTTGTCGAGAGGATTATTATTAACATAATATTTTATAAAAAAGATATAAATTCATTATATAACTTTGTTTTTTTAGGATAGTTCTTAACAAGAAAGTACAGATATGGATTATTATTGCTTTCTTATAAAAGTGATTATATAAACGGATGATATTTATCATAATCTTTGTGAAATTTCATGAAAAACACAACTTCATTTAATATCCCTGCCCGTTATATACCCAATCGTGGGCTTGATTATCTTGATGTAAGATCACTTGTTTCTTGTGTTGAGGCAGATGTAAAGGAAGGTGATGTTCAGATCGCTTTTGATTTTACATACTCTGCTTTTGATTACCTTGGTCGTACAAATACAAAAGCCTTTAAGGATGCTCATCGTCAATGTCTGCATTTGAATACCGAATATAGTGATTATCGCATGGCTTGTCTTATTGGGCTCGCTGCATCAAATCCAAAATATGATCAAGCCCCTTTATCAAGGGCCTTATCGGCGCGCGCTCTTGCAAATGACCATAATCGCCACGATATTCTTGGAAGTGTGTTTCGACCCTTGGTTCAAGAAATTCATGGATTTTCGGACAAACCCTATACGCCACGTGATCCAAAATATAAATATTCCACTTTAAATGACGAGTTACCTTTTGTTCCAGAAACCAAATCATTGTGGCGTGATGCCGAGGCTGGACGGTTTACAAAAGCTGTTCTAAAACTGTCCCCACTTGTAAATCTGTTGGTTGAACAAGAAGCTCAGGGCGTTTTTCCTTTGGGTATTGGCGTATCTGGACAAAATATGTCCGAAATCCGATATCAATGGACTAATTCCCCTATTGTTTGGGCGATTAACCAAGCTAAAAAAAATATCCGGGATTCTATCTGTTCGGCTATTGCGGGACATGAGGGCAAATTTATAAATGGTACCGCACGGATTATCGCCGCAAATATGCTGGCCATCATCGCCGACGTTGATGCCGGAATTGGCGTGGGGGCGCATCTTCCGGGGGATTTGCAACGATTGATGATTTGTCGGGATGCGTTAAAGCAGGGCAGGCCCCTAGATAAGCGGTGGAAAGCAAAAGATTATCCGGATGTTCCAGGGAATTACGTTCAAAAACCTCGCGTTTGGACAGCATTCCAAACGATTTCACCAACGCCAACAGAAAGGATTATTTCTCCTGAAGAAATGATCATAACGTCACAAGATATTCGGCATCAAAAGACATTGAATGCTATTTTAAAAAGAAGGAAATCAGAGAAACCTGTAAAAGATGATTTAGTCAGAAGTTTATAAAAAAACCCGCCATGATGGCGGGTTTTTTATGTTTTTGGTTATGGTGTTTACGCCGCGTCGGTAATTGAGGCCAGGTCGATTTTGACCCCGGGGCCCATCGATGCCGAGACGGTGACTTTTTTAATGTACACGCCTTTGGCGCCCAACGGTTTTGAGCGGTTCACGACGTCCATAAATGTGCGAAAGTTCGCCATCAATTGGTCGGGTTTAAACGACAATTTACCAATGCCAGCTTGAACGATCCCGGCTTTTTCGGCCCGGGCTTCGACCGCGCCGCCCTTGGCGGATGCAATCGCTTTTTTCACGTCCATCGTGACGGTGCCCAATTTCGGATTTGGCATCAGGCCTTTAGGACCCAAGACTTTCCCCAATTTACCGACAACACCCATCATATCCGGGGTTGCGATACACACGTCGAAATCAATCTTACCGGCGGTGACTTGTTCGACCAAATCATCGGCGCCCACAATGTCGGCTCCGGCGGCTTTGGCTTCGTCGGCCTTGGCCCCTTTGGCAAATACGGCCACGCGGCGTGATTTACCTGTCCCGTGGGGCAGTTCGATCATGACGCGGAATTGTTGGTCCGCGTGTTTGGTGTCCAATCCCGTGACAACCGCGATTTCCAACGTTTGGTTAAATTTGCGGGTGCTCGCCATGGATTGTACCAATTTGATCGCGTCGGTGGCCGAATAAAATTTCATCCGGTCAACTTGAGTATCCAATTTTTTCATTATTTTGCTGGTCATGATATTACCCTTCCACCACTTGAATGCCCATTGACCGTGCGGATCCTTGAATCATCATGGATGCTTGGTCGAGGTCGGTCGCGTTCAGATCTTTCATCTTTGTTTGCGCAATTTCTTTGCATTGCGATTTTTTGATCGATCCGGCAACGGTTTTACCCGGGGCTTGTGACCCTTTTTGCAGGTTCGCGGCCTTTTTGATGAAATAGGTCGCGGGTGGCGTTTTGGTGATGAAGGTGAACGAACGATCTTCATACACTGTGATCACGACCGGAAGCGGCATGCCGGATTCCAGTTTGTCTGTTTCGGCGTTAAACCGTTTACAGAATTCCATGATATTGACGCCGTGTTGACCCAATGCAGGGCCAATAGGGGGGGAGGGGTTGGCTTTACCTGCCCCAACCTGGAGCTTGATATAACCGGTAATTTTCTTCGGCATTTTTATAAACCTTTGGTTTAAGTGTTAAACAATGAACAAAAGTGTCATCCCAAAACAACAATGTCATCCCGGCCCCCGCCTTCGCGGGGATAAACTTCGGCCGGGATCCCGTTGTCGTCTCTAGGCCCCGGCACAACGCCTGGGGCGACACGATTGCTCAACCCAAAAGGGTGGTGGTTAACGGGCAAAAATGAACCCTCCCACCAAACTTTCATGGGGGTTATAGCGGGTTTTGGAGAGGAAACGCAAGCATAAAATGCAAAGGGTTATGGGGCGGGGGACGAAAACGGGACGCAAACCCAATCGCTGAGGGGTTTTATTGTTCCCGCCGTTGCGGCTGGGGATAATCCAGCGAGGAGGCGCGGTTTTAAAAGATTACAAATACCGGTGTAATGGATTGTTTTTGGGTCAATTTTTGAAAAATCCACCATCTCGGATGGGTTGATGGCGCGGGATGTAAAGGTCATGGGTAATGTTGTTTGTTCGCTATATTTGAAAGTGACATGGCCGTTCTTGTCCGCGTGGTTTTCGATGAACAGATCGATGGCGGC
>CAZLPZ010000043.1:0-6983 GCA_964561535.1 uncultured Pseudobdellovibrionaceae bacterium
AGGGAAAAATTGGTGGACCTGATCAGGATTGAACTGACGACCTCGTCATTGCGAACGACGCGCTCTCCCAGCTGAGCTACAGGCCCATTAAAGGGGTATCATATGTGTCTTGCGCCCTATTACTTAAGGGCGGCCTGCCACCCAAAGCCCCAACGGGGCGTAGGATGGTGCCGTTGAAGGGATTTGAACCCCCGACCCACGCATTACGAATGCGTTGCTCTACCCCTGAGCTACAACGGCGCCGGTGGATCCTACCCCCACAAAACGACGGGGCCGAACCGCGAGGGATATTTACGTCAGTTTCGAAATGTTGTAAAGGGGAAACTTGGGCTTGACACCATCGCGCAAATCGTTTACATAATATATAAATCAAAAACAGGAGGGTAATAAATGAGTGAACCGGTTAGAGGGGTGTTGCGATCAGTTTGGAAAAATTTTTGTGATTGGGCGGATTATACGTTTATGGGAAGGAAGCCATGGTATCATGAGGCTAAAATCAACGGGAATAATCTGCCCCCGGATCAAGAAGATATAGGGATCGGTTCGACGGTTTTAGGGAACCCCATTCCTAAATTAAAGATAATTTCCCAAAATACTTATTCAATAACGCCTAAGTCTTTGGAACATCTTGAGGAGACAGAGGCCGGCAACACAGTATCTCTTATTCACCATATCACCGAACAAGCAACTTTAGGTCAGCACTAATTATTTCTGCTGTATCATTCATGCGGTACAGTTTGATTAAATCGTGACCTGGGCCAAATAAATATAAAAACGTTGAATGATCAAATGTGTAATCATGAGGGCTGGTATCCACGCGCGCGGCATAGATTTTAAAGGCGTTAATCGCGGCCTGAATTTGTGCCGGCGTGCCTGTTAACCCGATAATACGCGGGTCAAAATTATCGGTGTATTTTTTAAGGATTTCTGCTGTATCACGCGTTGGATCCACGGTGATAAAAAGAGGGGTGATCCGGGTCGCAAGCGGGGCGGGTAAGGCAGATAAAATATCAGCGATCTTAAGCAGTTCGGTTGGACAGATCGAAGGGCAATGCGTGAACCCAAAAAAGATTATTTTGTATTGTCCCGCATATGATTCTGGGGTGACGGTTACCCCATTTTCATTGGTTAATGTAAAGTCGCCTGTTAATCCGGCGGCCCCCTTGATGTAAGATGTGTCGATGAGTGTGTCAGGGCGGCCCGGTTCTAATGGGTTCTTTAAAATTATAAGAGTGGCCGTACCCATAAGGATCAAGAGCGCGATCACGAGAAATAAAATAATTCGGTTTTTGGGGGAAGAAAAAATCATGTGCAATAGACCTTTGAATAAAGCACGGCCCTCCGGTTGATTCAGAGGGCCGTGCTTTATTATAGTCTCTTTTTATTTATTCGACGACATACAAATTACTGAGTTCCGCTGCAATCCGTTGGAACGTATCAATCAATTCTTCCTGGGTTGGCGCGTCATAATAGTTGGAGGGGTTCGTCGCGCAATCACGAAAATATCCTTTTGTTGTATCGTTAATAGCTGAAGTAAAGGTAATCGTATATACCTTTATTCCTTGAGCTTTCATGTTCGTACATGTTGTGAGCAGTTTTGTATCCAGGTTTGCATCGGTCAGGCGCAAGGTCGCCCAAGGCCCATAGGCACTATAGGACCCGTTTATATTATTATCACCGTCCGTCATAAGAATGGCGACTTTACGAATTTGTTCATCGTTAAAATCGGTTCCTTCCCGAAAGGGAGCGTTCGGAGATAGCAGGCGATACCCCCATACCATACCGATATTGCTTAAGGTGTTTCCATTGGCGGTTAAACCGCTAATTTTTGATTTAATCGTTGCCTTTGCCGCCGTGAGGGGCAGAATATAGGCCTTATTACAGTTTGTATTCGGAGCTGATGTACTTCCGCTGTTGGACACATACCGGTACATATTCCATTTCCAATTATTTTCGGAATCGACGACGTCATTATTGGGGGTTTGTTCTAAGATACATCCCCACCATGCGGTGGTGCTACCAGAACCACTTTGCTTAAATAAAAGGTTTGAGGGGTTGTTAACAAACGCCGTATCATATGTTGTCCCGTTGGGGTTTTTCCCCAGGCCATAGGGGCCAACGTTCACGGTCGTTGCAAATGGAACAAGTCCAATTCGAACAAGGTTTGAACAATCGGTACCGGGGCATAATATGTCAGTAAAACTTGTTGCGGCGGTACGTAATGTTCCAATGTTATTATTTGTAGACATCGATCCCGTAACATCGAGAACCATCGCAACTTCCACACCGCGGACTTGGCGTTGAACAACCGTATTACCGTTAATATTGACTTCAGAAATACCAAGGACCTGCATAAAAGATGTGTCCATTTCAACCGCCGCGGACACCCGTAAAATAGATCCTGTTTGTTCAATAACGAGAGAAATATCTTGAGATGTCTCGTAGTTTTTTTCAAAATAGGCGCGTATGCGCGCCTCAAGCTCTGACGTACTCAGGTTTGCAGATCCTGCGCCGGCCAAAGCTGCCGCATCAAGGGCATGCGTTAAACGTTCTTTTTCAAGATAACTGCGGGCAATATCGACAGTGACACCCATGGCACCCACAACAACAGGGATGGCCAAGGCAAACGCCATCATGGTTGCCCCGGATGTATTATCCACATAACGTTTAAAAATATTTTTAATAGATGTCATCATAGCATCCCCCTTTTGGAATAGAATTTTTATGTGGGTAATCCCACAACAGCAGATTGTCTGCCGCGTAAATACGAAATTTCTTCCATATTAATTGGGCCAATAATAAATCCAGTAAAAAATGGTTCATAGGTATAGGTAACTCGAACAACAACGACTCCTTCTCCGGGACTACCTAATTCACTCAACCCATTTGACATTGAGTCTGGAAGGCTTGTACCGCTGGTTTCTTCCCAAACAACATCTGGGTTACCGGAATCATCAAATTCATAACTTGCAATCGCGTATTCATATGTATCCAAGGAGTAGGGGTTCATAGAGACTTGTCCCGCAAGAATAGCATTTTGTCGATCAACTAAACTGGGATTGGGCAATCGTGTAATTAAATCGGCTGTTGTTTGTGCAGCGTTAATTAATTTTTGATTTGACATCAATCCGTTTCCAAGATCAACAAGGGAAACCATCATAACAACAAGGGTTGGGAAAATTAATGCGGCCTCGATCGCAGCGACCCCATCTGTTTGATTTTTCCATTTTTTAAAGAATAACATTTTTATCATCCTCCCGAAAATTCGTATGGTTCTGTTTGTAATACAATGGTGGACATCATAAATTTTGTTTGCTCTGGTCCATCTGCCATTAATGTTCCAATGAGAGGCGTTAAGAGAGGATAAAAATAAACGGTCCGGATCAAGGTAACTTGATTAGATCCGCCAGGATTAAACCCACTTGAAGATAAATTTCCATTAACATCAAATGTAGGGGGAGAATTTGCGACATCATCAAACCCCCCATTCAAGGTCATGACTTCGTATTGGATTGCATTGCAATTTAAGAATACGCTTGCGACACGACATAATTCATCACGAAAAACAGTTTCAGGGTCACCGGTACTTTGTTGAGATTGGCCGGTTCGAATAAGGCGGGCGGCACTGTTGGTTGAGTCTTGAAGAACGCTGTTTGCCGCATACATTAAAGAAAGTTCGATCAATCCAATCAAAGCAAAAACAAAGGGAATGCCGACGATCGCAAATTCAACGGCGGTTGACCCTTTTTTCGAATGGATGAAGTAATTAAACATCATTTATCCCCAAATTTATATCAAATTTATACCAAAATTCTGGCATAAAAAAACATACCCATGGGCATGTTCATTCCTTATTTTGCGCTTCAAGGGGTAAAGAAGTTCTGAAATTAAGATTCATTTTGATGTAATGGAAATCCGTTGCCGTCCAGGGGAATCTCACCCGTGACTTCGGGGCCCCATCGACGTTTTAATTCCGCTTGACGTTTGATCATCATGTCCAATTGTTGTTTGGCGCGGGCCGTCATAATGACATTACTCATTCCTGACATTGTCCAATCAAGGAAATATCCGGCAACAGCGCCAGAATACATTAAGATTATATTGAGAGGTTCTGTCAAAATAGCATAGGCGGTATCAAGTGTTTGTACTTTTAGGGCTATATCCATGAGAAATGGCATACATCCAATAAAATTCATAAGGCCAACGGTTAAGGTTCTGGTTTTATCGCGTGTGGTATCCACCAATAGGGCTGCAATCGTGGGCAACATACCCACAATTAAAACAACAGTAACCGGTAAAAAAGCAGCACCGATCAGGGTGGTCATCATTAAAAAAAGTCGAGCACTTAAACTTGGGCCTTTTTTATATTTTTTTTGAGGAGGGGGAGAGGGGACATCTACCATTGCATTCCTCCTTTTAAAAGATGCATTAATACAAATCCGGCGGCGGAGAGCGACATTAAAAGACCTGCAAGGAGGGCTGCAAGATCTCGTCCAGCCTGTACGCCGAACCGGCCTTGTGTTTTTAAAGCCTCTGTCATTTGTATTTTTTGAATAGATAAATTATAATATTCGTTCATGGCATGACGAAATTCATTTTGATCGCGCCTTATTCGATCTTGATCAAATAAGGTATCTGCGATTTTGATAATGGATCCGGATTCTTTCAGGTCTTCAACTTTTTTCCGGATTGATTTTTGTATATCACGATCATGAAAACGTGCGTATAAGGGCTCGGCAATTTCTGTGACCCACTTGGATAGGCCAGGTAAAGGAGTCTTATGAGAGGTGAGTTGAATAGCCGAGAGAACACTGATGACACCGGTTGCTGTGCGATAGGGCTCATTTGCACCTAACTCTGGGAGATAACGTTCAATGACATGCCGTTCACGCATAGATAAAAAAGCAATCATATGGCGATCTAATAATCGTTCAGGACGGCTTTTCGTTTCCGATATGATATCGAGAGCATGAATCATTTGTTCGGATGTGTGAACGTAAAAATTTTGAAGGGCAGGGCTGAGGCAATGTATATCAGGAGCAAGAAAATATAGGCAGCGTTCAATACCGTACCCGATCAATCGTTGCTTAATAAATTGCTGACACTGCTCAAATTTATTGATAATCATATTAAAGTCAGCGGGCAATTCATATTGCATGTTCATCCAAAAGGGGACGATTTGATCATTCATGAGTTCCACGATGGGTTTGACATTTTGGTCATGAACAATGAGATCTCCAAGAACTAATCCAAATGAATCGGGAAAAAGGGCCAGCTTTTCGTATAAAATAGGAAATTGAGGTTCCATCGCGGCACAAAGTCGTGCGACAGTGCGTTCAGGTCCATTGGGATGTGCGACGTGTTCATGCCCAGATTCAACCGCTTCATCATATCGTGTTTCAAGGCGTGCATCACTGACGGATCTGCGAATCCATTGCTTAATATCTCCGGATTCAATCAATTTCATGGCCCCGGATACATTTCGCGCCGCGTGATGGGCGAGTAGGCTGGGAAGCAGAATTTTCTCAGTGCCTAAAATGATATGACGAGATCCTTTTAATCGTTTGCTGCCCTGACGGTGTCCAACGCGTTTGCCGTCCGCCCATTCTAAAATATCCGCAATTGTCCATCTTGTTTCGGGATCATCATATAAAAGTCCGCGCAAGAGTTCCAAAAGATTACTTGGAACTCGTTCATTTTCAATGAGGGTTGAAAAAGTTCCAAGATCAATTTTACTCATCAACAGTTCTTCTTTTGATTTACCAAAAAAGGGATCTTGTGTTCGAAGTAAAACAGCGCATGTAACACCCAATGCATAGAGATCGTCTGAAGCTGCTCCTAACCCTCGGCCCATGGGTTGTGCGATTGCCAGAGGGGGGGGGAGGTATAATTCAGGTTGGGAGGATAGATAGGTACCGGATAAACAATCCCCAACAATGATCCGCTGCAGCGGGGTTGTACCTCCATCAAATAAATTAGATGCCCGAATATTGCCATGGACCATGTCTGCATTATGAATTTCTTGAAGGAGGCTGACCAACGGTTTAATGACAATATTTAAAACGGTATCGGGGCGCCATCCATAAGCCTCAGGCTCACCGGTGTTTGGGATAATGGGGTTCCCAAATGTATTTTCATAAATAAATCCATATCGTTCAACACCTTCAGGGGAGGTAATAATGCCCCGCCCAACCAATCGGGGGATATGCGTACTTTGAAGAGCTGTGTATTTTTCAGAAATATTTAACCGCGGGACTGTCGTTCGGTCGCAAATATAGGCAAGGCAAGGGTGTCCGCGGCTGGATTTTGCATGGTATACATGCACATTAGAGGGGGCAAACCGCGGCAAGGGGTGATCGAAAAAAACATCGAAATCAGATCTTAAATGGCCAAGGCGCCCCCCCAATTTGATTGTGGAAAGTTGGTTTTGATCAGGAATGGGGGGAACGTGAATCAGGGCCATCTGGACGACAATACGGGAAATTCTCGGGCGGGACGCCGAGCAAGAGGAATATCTAACCCGTTCAGGATATCGTGTTTGGTAAGAATTGTAAAATAGAGGTTAGGGCCTTATCCAACCGAATATTAGGCGTGCCGGCGGTCGGATGTGGTTGATGTTTGCGACGACAGATTTGTTGTCGCGAAAATATCCATGCCCAATGATTTCAGATAGGCCATTTGTTTCGCGGCTAAAATGGTTGTCATGATATCGGTGTATTTATTTTGGCAGGCGATATGAAAAGCAGTGCGTTCTTGGCTGTCACGCATCATCACGTCTATGCCCATCACGATCATTTCGCGAATTTTTGCGATATTTCCGGTTTCGGCGGCGTGGAACCAGGTGGTTGTATCGGGGGTGTATGACATGATGGGGGTATATCCTTTGTGCGGCTTTAAACGGCATCAACGGGGTGATAATACCATAATTTAAGGGAAAGTCAAGGAATCGCAACTTAAAAGCATTCTCACAGTGCCACCCCGGC
>CAZLPZ010000043.1:7083-10090 GCA_964561535.1 uncultured Pseudobdellovibrionaceae bacterium
CCCCGGCTTGCGCCGGGGTGGCAACTTTGTGCACGGGGGTAAATTTATCGTCCCGTGGCTTCTGTCTCTGTCCCGTAATATCGTTTACCAATTTCGATTTTGTCGCGGCCATTGGATAGGCGCCATTTATTTGTATCGCGCCATGAATACACGCATCCGCAATATTCCTGTTGGTAGAAATGTTCGCGTTTGGAAATCTCGATCATGCGGGATGATCCGCCGCCCGCGCGCCAATTATAATCCCAATAGTCTAAACCCTCATATCGCGCCGCCGCGCGGTGCCCGCACCCATTGATTTGGTTCATGTCTTTCCATCGTGAAATCCCCAGGCAAGACGTGAATAGCGGGAAGTTATTTTCGTGAGCATATAATGCCGTGCGTTCAAACCGCATATCGAAACATTCTGTACAGCGTTTGCCGCGTTCGGGTTCAAATTCCAGTCCACGCACGCGGGCAAACCAATTCGACGTATCGTAATCGGCATCGATAAACGGGATATTTAATTTTTTGCAGAAGTCGATGTTTTCATTTTTGCGCAAATCATATTCTTCGCGCGGATGAATATTGGGATTGTAGAAATACACGGTAATATCCAAGCCCGACGCCTGCATCGCCTCGATCACTTCCCCTGAACACGGCGCACAGCACGAATGCAACAATACGCCCGTGGTGTTGGCGGGAACGGGGAGGTGCATGCGGGAGGAGGGGAGAGATTGGGTCATGAGATGATTGGATATTTAGATGTTTAAGACAGCGGACCGACCGGGGTTTTACCCCTCTCCCATCGGGAGAGGGAGGGGCCCATCCGGCGCAGCCCGTAAGGGCGTAAACGGATGGGAGGGTGAGGGGGTATTTCTAGATTTATATTCGTTTGGGAGATCAATATTAAATTTTGCGCAGAGTGCATAGACATCCTGATAATCTTTGTCTCTTAACGTATATCCCGTATGAGATTCAATTTGATACATTGCACTAATACAGTATACAGAAATACCATTAATATGACCGGTTCCTTTAAATGCAGATGCTGGGTACATGATATTATTTTCAATCGGGCCATATATTCCATTACCCATACCATCAAAGGTAACAACATGAACGTCAATCAGATGACCGTTGCTATTCCCGATGACAAAATTCCAAGAGCTTGTATCATCGCGAGTGACATCGGAATAGCCTTTATCCTGAAAGATTTTTCTAAACTTTTCTAAATCACGTTCTTGGATAACAATATCAACATCGTCATGTGGTCTTGTTTGTTGTTCAAGAAGTGCATCAACACCCCATCCACCATCTATCCAAATTTGAATGCCAGAATCTAAAAGAGTTCTATAGATAGAGATGACAGATTGACTTGATATCTGTTTCATTTATTTCCCCTCACCTTCCCACTCGCTATCGCTCGTGGCCCCCTCCCCTCCCGGTGGAAGAGGGGTAATCTCTGGTCGTTCCACTGTTCTTAAATTACGCTTCCTCAACCATCTTCTTGCCTGAATTTAAATGATCGCGCAGATCCTTGCCGCATTTAAAGAACGGTAAGGCTTTTGCGCCAACGGTGACTGATGCACCTGTGCGCGGGTTGCGTGCGGTCCGTGCCGCGCGACGTTTAACCGAGAACGCGCCAAATCCGCGCAGTTCAACACGGTCGCCATTCGCAAGCGCGCCGATGATTTCGGTAAACACCGTATCCACAATGCGTTCCAAATCACGCAAATACAGGTTCGGGTTTTTTTCCGCAAGCACTGCAATCAATTCTGATTTCGTCATGGGGTTTATCCTTTCAAAGGCATGGGACGTGTCTGGCCCCGTGCTCGTTTCAAGATCGCGTTCAATTTGTCGTGTAATTAGATGAACTTAGGGGAAAATGACAAGCGCGTCAAGCAGTTGGTAAGATTATTAAAACGGCGTCATCCCCGCGCAGGCGGGGATCTGGCCCATAAGACGACAGCAGCTAAGTGCTGACTTTATTCATTTCCCCGGATCCCCGCCTGCGCGGGGATGACGCTCCTGTTACTTAACAAAAAAAAGGCCCTTGGGGGGTCCCAAGGGCCTGATTTAAAAGAGATTAAGCCGGATCCCCGCCGGAGTTTACCTTTGGACCGCGCAAAGCGCGGATCCGGGGGCGGGGATGACGCTTTTGTTATTCCGCCGCGTCATCCTTGGCTTTTTTCTTCGCCGCTGGTTTTTTGGCAGGAGCTGCATCTGCAACCGGTGCCGAGGCAGGGGCCGATTTCAACGCCGCGCCCAAGATGTCGCCAAGTGACGCGCCGCTTTCGGTTGACCCGAAGGCGTCCATCGCTTGTTTATCTTGATCGATTTCCATTTGTTTGATCGACAATTGAACCGATTTGGCTTTGGCATCAATACCGGTGACTTTCGCGTCGACTTTTTCGCCTACGGCAAAACGGTCGGCACGTTGTTCGGAACGTTCACGCGATAGGTCAGCTTTTTTGATAAAGCCTTCGACCGTGTCGGTGATCTTGACGGTGACGCCTTTATCCGAAACAGCCGTTACGGTACCTGTCACGATGCTGTTTTTTGAGACGCCATCAAATGCGCCGGCATTGGGATCATCGGCGAGTTGTTTGACGCCCAGACCCACACGTTCTTTCGCAGTGTCAACGTCCAGAATGCGGACCTTGATGGCATCGCCTTTTTTGTACGCTTTCAATGCTTCTTCCGCATTGTCGCTCCATGACAAATCAGACAAGTGAACCATACCGTCCATGTCACCGGTCGGCAACGCAACAAACAGACCGAATTCGGTCACGTTGCTGATGGTGCCGTCGATGTCTTGGCCAACTTTATATGTTTCCGCAAAAGCTGTCCAAGGGTTCGGCGTGCATTGTTTCAGGCCCAATGAAATCCGGCGTTTATCGGCATCAACTTCCAAAATTTGGACATCAACTTGTTGGCCAATCGTAACCAATTTTGCCGGCGGGACATTTTTCTTGGTCCAGGACATTTCAGACACGTGGACCAAACCTTCGATCCCCGTTTCCAGTTC
>CAZLPZ010000044.1:0-9711 GCA_964561535.1 uncultured Pseudobdellovibrionaceae bacterium
TCGACGTTATTGTCGCGGACATTTACACTGACGATGATAATCACCCCGTTTCTAACCTGAGGCCGGGGGGCTATGGTTAATCCCCGGCGACAAAATCTGGGCCGTTTATGGCGGATTTTTGGGGGGATTGCAAGGGGAAAGGTAAAAAAGGGCTGTTTTATAAGGAAGGAGAGAAAGAAGACTGCTTTTGCCCTAATTTCCTTGCATTTTACCCCCAAAACCGTCATAACCAAGCGGCTTTGAAACATAATGAATGCAAGAGAAATTTGCTACCCCGGCGGAAGCCGGGGTCCAGACTTGATCTAGAATTAAATCTGAACCCCGACTTTCGTCGGGGTGGCACCTGTCTGTTGGCTTGGACAATGTAATAAAGGATCCCGCATGACCACCAAACGTAAAATTCCCGCAGCTCCTGTTGCCCCGAAAATCGGGTTTGTATCATTGGGATGTCCCAAGGCCCTCGTTGATTCCGAACGCATTTTGACGTCACTGCGGGCCGAAGGGTACACGTTTTCAAATGATTATGATGGCGCGGACGTGGTGATTGTGAACACGTGCGGTTTCCTCGATTCCGCGCGCGAAGAAAGTCTGGACGCGATTGGGGATGCCATGTCTGCAAACGGCAAAGTCATCGTGACCGGGTGTTTGGGTGCCGAACCCGAAAAAATACTTGCGAAATACCCGAATGTTTTGGCAATCACCGGCCCGCAACAATATGAATCGGTGGTTTCGGCGGTACACAAGGCAGCGCCCCCCATCCACGACCCCTATGTCGATTTGGTCCCGCCAGAAGGCATTAAACTGACCCCGCGTCATTATGCGTATCTGAAAATTTCCGAAGGGTGCAATAACCGCTGCACGTTCTGTATTATTCCGAAACTGCGCGGCGATTTGGTGTCGCGTCCTATCGGTAATGTGATGATGGAAGCCGAACGACTGGTCAAGGCCGGGGTCAAGGAAATTTTGGTGATTTCCCAAGACACATCGGCATACGGCATTGATGTGAAATACACACCGTCCATGTGGCGCGGCACCGAATATAAAACGAAATTTATCGATCTCGCGACCGCCTTGGGCGAACTTGGGGTGTGGGTCCGGATGCATTACGTGTACCCGTATCCGCATGTTGATGATGTGATTCCGTTGATGAGCGCGGGCAAAATTTTGCCGTACTTGGATATTCCGTTTCAACACGCGGCGCCGAATGTGTTGCGCGCCATGAAACGCCCGGCAAGCCAAGATAAGGTTCTCGAACGCATCAAAAAATGGCGGGAAATCTGTCCCGATCTCACCCTGCGGTCGACCTTTATTGTGGGGTTCCCGGGCGAAACCGAAGAAGATTTCGAGATTTTGTTAAATTTCATGCGCGAAGCGCAAATCGATCGCGCCGGTTGTTTCAAATACGAAGACGTCTCGGGTGCCGATTCAAACGCGTTGCCGGGCCAGGTGTCGGAAGAGGTCAAAGAAGATCGTTTCCATCGGTTTATGATGGTCCAGCAAGAGGTTTCCGCTGCGCGGTTGGCGTTGAAGGTCGGGCGCATGTTACCCGTGATTCTAGACGAGTGTCATCCCGGCGAAGGCCGGGATCTCGTGGGGGTGGGTCGCACCATGGGCGACGCCCCGGAAATCGACGGCGTGGTGCATATTTCGGGTCTGCCGAATACGGTCAAACCGGGGGATATTGTGAACGTCAAGATCATCGGATCGGATGAGTATGATTTGACAGGTATTATAAACTAATCATATATATTGACATATATTATATATTTATGTATAAACAAATAAATTCTAAAAAAGGGTGCATTATGACCGAAACAAATACAAATCAGATTGTCTGGGAATTAAAAGATGGAAAAGTCTTTATTCGTGATCAAGTTGAATCAACTACATTCGGTTTAAAAATTGAATTTTCTGCCACGAACGAGGGCTTCAGAGATACCTTGAGAGAGTATCGGGTTGCTCGTCATAAAGCCGATGATAACGCAGATAGGGAATATTTTGGCGATGTTGCCGGTGCCATTCGACACGCCCGCGACGCCTGGCAACGTGCCAATAATAGGTTCACCGAAGGAAAACCAGTATTGCGCTCACGGCCTTTAGGTGAAAAAGGCTGGGATCGTTTGACCCTTGCGGGGTTTGGTGTATTCATTGAATAATAAATTCGACAGTTCCTTTTAAAATAAACTGGCTTTTTAGGTCGCAACCCCCTATATCATATCAGATTTTATTTTTTCACAGGGGCCACCATGACCACCAAAAATCTGACCGTGCGCGGCGCGCGGGAACATAACCTTAAAAACATCACGGTCGAGATGCCGCGGGATAAACTGGTCGTGATTACCGGGTTATCGGGGTCAGGTAAATCGTCGCTCGCGTTCGACACCATCTATGCCGAAGGGCAGCGCCGATATGTGGAATCCCTGTCGGCCTATGCGCGTCAGTTTTTGGAAATGATGTCGAAACCCGATGTGGATGCGATCGAAGGTTTGTCGCCGGCGATTTCCATTGAACAAAAAACAACATCCAAAAACCCGCGCTCTACCGTTGGGACCGTCACGGAAATTTACGATTATATGCGGTTATTATGGGCGCGGATTGGGGTGCCGTATTCACCCGCCACGGGTCTGCCCATTGAATCCCAAACGGCCACGCAAATGGTCGATCAAATTAAATTGATGGAGCCAGGATCCAAAATTTACATCATGGCCCCTATCGTGCGTGGTCGTAAGGGTGAGTATAAAAAAGAACTGGCCGAATTACGGTCAAAAGGGTTTCAACGTGCCAAGGTTGACGGTAAAATTGTTGAACTGGATGATATTCCCGATCTGAATAAAAAAGTGAAACACGATATTTCAATCGTGGTGGACCGGCTGGTCTTGCGCGATGATTTGGGAAATCGGTTGGCCGATTCGGTTGAAACCGCGCTGCGTTTGGCGGACGGATTATTGGTGGTCGAGGATGCAACAACGGGCGACGAAACCACGTACAGCGAAAAATTTGCGTGCCCCGTATCCGGCTTTACGATTGCCGAAATTGAACCGCGGCTGTTTTCGTTTAATTCGCCCCACGGCGCGTGCCCGGCGTGTGATGGATTGGGCATGAAGATGAGCTTTGATGAAGATTTGGTCATCCCCGATAAAACCCGGTCGATCGTCATGGGGGCGGTTGAGCCCTGGTCAAAAAATTTCGCCCCGTATTATATGCAAGCGCTTGAGGCTGTATGTCGCCACGCGGGCGTGCGCGTGACCACACCGTGGAAAGATTTGCCGAAACCCGCGCGGGACATGATTTTATACGGGACGGGCGAGGCTGCCATTACGATTGAATATCAAGATACCTCGCGCATGATGAAAACCAAAAAGCCATTCGAAGGGGTCATGCATAATCTGGAACGGCGTTTGTTGGAAAGTACATCGGATTCGGTGCGTGAAGATCTATCGCAATACCAACAGTCAGCCGCGTGTGAAGAATGTCACGGATATCGGTTAAAACCAGAATCGCAAGCCGTCAAAATTGCGGGGAAACATATTGGCCAGGTGTGTGAATTATCAATTGGGGATTGTCAGGATTGGTTTGCAGCATTGCCCAAAAAATTAAATAAATCCCACAATGAAATCGCTGCACGCGTGCTGAAAGAAATTAATGATCGCTTGCAATTTTTAATGAATGTGGGGTTAAATTATTTATCGATGTCACGCGCATCGGGCACGTTATCGGGCGGCGAATCACAACGGATTCGACTGGCGTCTCAAATTGGATCGGGGTTGACGGGTGTTCTTTATGTGCTCGATGAACCCTCGATTGGGCTGCATCAACGCGATAATGATCGGTTGCTCGACACGTTGAAACGCCTGCGTGATTTGGGCAATACCGTATTGGTTGTTGAACACGATGAAGACGCGATCCGGTCTGCGGATTATTTGATTGATATGGGCCCGGGCGCTGGCGTATTGGGCGGGCACGTGGTGGCCGCGGGCACACCGGATCAAGTTATCAAGAATAAAAATTCGATCACCGCGCAATATTTAACGGGAGAGCGGGGTATTCCGGTGCCGCAAACGCGCCGTACGGCCAAAATGAACGGCAAAAAACCGGAGCTGATCAAGGTCATTGGCGCAACGGGGAATAATTTAAAAAATATCTCAGGCGAAATTCCAATAGGCACATTCACCTGTATTACCGGTGTCTCGGGGTCTGGAAAATCGACTTTCACCTTGGATACGTTATACAAGGCGGCGTCGCGTCGGTTGATGAACACGCGCGATTTACCGGCGCCTCATAAATCGATCGAGGGGTTGGAATATCTCGATAAGGTGATTGATATTGATCAATCGCCGATTGGTCGGACACCGCGGTCTAATCCGGCCACCTATACAGGCGCGTTTACGCCGATCCGCGAATGGTATGCGGGACTTCCGGAATCAAAAGTTCGTGGATATGACGTTGGACGATTTTCATTCAACGTGCGGGGTGGTCGATGTGAAAAATGCGAAGGCGACGGAGTGATTAAGATCGAGATGCACTTTCTACCCGATGTGTATGTGACATGTGAAGAATGCCACGGTAAACGCTATAACCGCGAAACACTCGAGGTGAAATTCCGCGAGAAATCCATCGCCGATGTTTTGGACATGACGATTGAAGAGGCGGCTGAATTTTTCAAAGCCGTACCGTCCATTCGGGACAAGATGGAAACGTTAAAGGATGTGGGCCTGGGGTATATCAAAGTCGGGCAACCCGCGACGACATTGTCGGGCGGTGAGGCGCAACGCGTCAAATTGTCGAAAGAACTTGCGCGGCGGTCGACCGGAAAAACGTTATATATCCTCGATGAACCAACAACGGGGCTGCATTTTGCGGACGTTGAAAAATTACTCGAGGTGTTGCACCGACTGGTGGATGGGGGTAACACGGTGGTGGTGATCGAACATAATTTGGAAGTTATTAAAACCGCCGATTACGTGATCGATATTGGCCCTGAAGGTGGGGACAAGGGCGGAAAAATCATGGCGGCCGGCACACCGGAAGAGATCGTCAAGGTCGCTGCGAGTTATACGGGCGCGTATTTGAAACCTCTATTGGCTGCTGGAGCTGTTGCTGTTCCCAAGCGACGTAAGGTGGGGTGATTTTATGATGTGATAATGGAGCGTGATTTTTTTTAATAGGCAATTGCGCGAAGTTTTTCACCCTCACCAGAGGCATGTAGCCCATAATCGCCAAACACCGCCATCTGGCCTTGTCGCAGTTTTACAACTGAAATCCCCTGTGTCTGTAGATAATTATCTTGATCAATATCAGGCGGAAAATATGGGTTACGATCTCTGGCACAATCAAACGCTAGTTGCATTACGGATGAGGGATTTGCACATTTTAATCCTACTCCATCAATTTGGATAAATGCTCGACGGCGCCCATGCATTAAGTCAACATGCCACGATGTCATGACATCTTGTGTACGAAATAGATTGGCTCCCGGATATTGATGTCCTAATTCATCAATCTGATTGTCAATCCATCTAGCTAATACTGTATTTTGGCAAGCTCGATCGAAACTGGATCGGAACGTATGATGTTTGGCCAGGCGGTGAATATTGGGAAGTTCACGCCGAACATTTTCTGGTAGAGACGTTTGAACAATCACCGTTCCGGTTTGGGGATCCTTTTTAAAAACCGCCTCGACCTCGTGTGGTTCGTTCACATACACAACCGGACCGATTGTACGGGATATATAGGGTTCTTCAGATAAAATTGCCGACATGACACACCTTTATATTTTCTATGCCGATAACATAAAATATATTATATATAAAAACATAAACACACTTTTGTCGTTTATGCCTCGAAATTAAAGAATTTTCGCTTTAAAATCCTTCAATTTTTCACAGGCCCTAAAAACTATGCTGGAAATAGTTGTAGTGATTTCCTATTATCTCTTTTGATTTCAAGTTCTCTGTAAATTTCTGATCGTATATCCATTAAAATTCGGCCAAGATGGTTGGATCCTTGTCCTGAAATCAGCTATATGTTTAATGTAATAAAGTCAAGATTTATGTTGTTGCGGTTTTGGAGAAGTCGCCGGTCGCATCAACCAAGCCCAAATCGAAACGCGTGGCCAATGGATAGCGGCACGCAGGCTGGCGGGCAGGGACTCGCGTATCGTATAGGCGAGGCATGCCACGGCGCCCATAAGGCGCGTGGTGTATTCGATACGCGGTAATAAGCCTGGCGCAAAAATTTGGATGGAGACTGTTAAAATCATGCACGCGGCCCATAGCCCGATTAAAGCGAGGGTCGGTAACGATATACGGTCGATCAGGGTTCGAAGGGGCGTGATCCCTGATCGAATGATATAAATTCCGATATAAAGAATAATCAAAGCAACAACTAGTCGTCCAAACCCAATGATTCCTAGTTGGACAAGAGTAACCGAAGAATCGGCACCTGCCCACGCAACGGCGAAAATATCGGTGAGATTTCGGGCCGGCCAATCAAGGGCGGCATCTCCCCATAAGACAGTTAAGAACCAATGTTGTTCTTCCAAAGCCGCGAGCAGGGCCAATCCGGCGACTAAAAGATGAGAGAATGTAATCCGTGTGTACAGATTATAAAACATTAAGGCAGATGCGAGTAAATATAAACTGGCAATGACCGATGACATATATAGATCCCCATTCTCATCTTTATTCTAAACTTTTTTGAGTGAAGGGGAAGTGAAAAATAGGATAAATTTTAGGGATTTTTGGGGTTAAAGAGGTGTCATCCCGGCGGAGGCCGGGATCCAGTTATCTGGAGGCCCCGGCCAACGCCCGGGGCGACATTCCTATTGTTTACTTACCTTTGCAAACTGATCACCCGTTGTTTTGCCCCAGTGGTGCGTGTGGTGTCTGCCCGTTCGGCATCTTGAATTTGCGCGAATACAACGGCGAGTGCTGTGGCATTCGAAATTCCCAAGGGAGAGGCTGTGTAGGTCATGATTACGGTGGGTTGCGCAACACCTAATAGAATCGGTCCGACAGTGATGCCATCCCCCAAAATTTTGATCATGTTGTATGAAATATTGGCAGAATCTATATTAGGCATCACCAGTAAATTCGCGGTGCCCGTTAGGGTTGAGTTCGGCATAATCATTTTTCGGACATCTTCTGATAATGCTGCATCTGCATGCATTTCGCCATCAATTTCAAGGTTAGGATCGCGCGAGCGAATGTCTGAATATGCTGCACGCATTTTATATGCCGCTTCGTCGCGGTGGGTTCCAAAATTAGAATGTGAGATCAAGGCGATTTTAGGTTCAATCCCAAATTGCCGGATCGTTTCGGCGGCAAGAAGCGTCATCTCGGAAATTTGTGCAATGGAAGGATCCGGATTGATATGCGTATCTGTGATAAAAAATGTTCCCTTTTGCATGACAACACAGGACAGAGCTGCAGCGGTTTCAACACCGGGGCGCAGGCCAATCAGATCGACAATGTGATGGTAATGGGACATGTATTGGCCAACAGTGCCGCAAATGATACCGTCGGCATCGCCTTTGCGGACCAGTAAGGCGGCAATCGCGGTGGTATCGGTACGCATTGTTTGTTTGGCAACAGCCGGGGTGACCCCCGCGCGCGCCATAATATCGTGGTATGTTTGCCAAAAATCGCGGTACCGAGGGTCATCTTCGGGGTCAACAACATCGATGGTGTCACCGATCTTGAGACGCAGGTTTAATCGTTTTAAACGTGTTTCAATGACATGTTTTCGGCCAACCAGAATGGGTTTTGCCAAACCTTCATCCACGACGATTTGGGCCCCACGCAACACGCGTTCTTCTTCGCCCTCGGCATAGACAATTTTTTTCGGGGAGGCTTGGGCACGGGCGATAATGGGACGCATCAAGAATGATGTGCGTACGGTGAACCCGCGTAATTTATGCCGGTAGGCTTCGAAATCTGTAATAGGTCGTGTGGCCACCCCTGATTCCATAGCAGCGCGCGCGACGGCGGACGCAACTTCGACGATTAAACGTGGATCAAATGGTTTGGGAATTAAATATCCAGGACCAAAAACCAGATTTTCTTCGGGGTAAATGCTGGCAACTTCCGCCGGGACATCTTGACGTGTGAGGGCGGCAAGTGCCTTGACAGCAGCGAGTTTCATTTCTTCGTTGATGGTCGTGGCCACAACGTCCAATGCGCCACGAAATAGGAACGGAAAGCATAATACATTATTGACTTGGTTTGGGTAATCGGATCGTCCCGTACAGACCAATGCATCGGGCCGTACGGCCATGGCTTCGGCCGGCAAGATTTCAGGTGTTGGATTGGCGAGTGCCAAAATTAAGGGATCTTTGGCCATCTTTTTGACCATATCGGGTTTTAACGCCCCTGCTGCCGATAGGCCCAAGAAGATATTGGCATTCGCAATGGCATCGTTTAAATCGCGGGCTTTTGTATCGACCGCATATTTTTCCTTTTCGGCGTCCATATTATTATTGCGGCCTTTGTAAATCACGCCGTCGCGATCACAAACAATAATATTTTCTTTTTTAAGCCCGGCTTGGACCAATAAATTCAGACACGCAATGGCGGCTGCCCCAGCGCCGGACGCCACCAATTTCACATCACCCCATTTCCGGCCTGAATATTCAATCCAATTGGTAATCGCGGCCGTGACGATAATTGCGGTGCCGTGTTGATCATCGTGAAACACGGGAATTTTCATACGTTCACGCAGGCGGCGTTCAACTTCGAAACATTCGGGGGCCTTGATATCCTCAAGGTTAATCCCGCCAAAAGATGGTTCCAACCGTGCGATGGTATCGACCAATTTGTCGACATCAGTTTCGTCAATTTCGATATCGATTGAATCAATATCGGCGAATTTTTTGAATAAAACCGCCTTGCCTTCCATCACGGGTTTGGACGCGAGCGCACCAATGGCCCCCAGGCCCAGAACGGCGGTGCCATTTGAAATCACGGCGACGATATTGCCCCGCGAGGTGTAATCATAGGCTTTGGACGGGTCGGCCGCGATTTCTTCGCACGGAATGGCAACGCCGGGGGAATAGGCGAGCGATAAGTCACGTTGTGTGGCCATTGTTTTTGTGGCCTGTATGGCGATTTTTCCAGGGCGTGGGAATTGGTGGTAATCGAGCGCCGCTTCGCGCAAGCCATCTTTTTTCGGGGTGTCAGAGGTGACATCATCGTTTGACATAGGAAAACTTTCTTTTTTTGAAAGCAGGAAAATACTGCGCCCTGTATGCCGCGAAACGGGGGGAAATTCAAGCCTCAAGGGTTGTGCGGTGCAGGGGAGGGGATAAGGCGTTAGTAATCTCTAGATAACTCGTCCAAAGATCTTCCAATATTTTGACTCTGCAACGAATAAAGAGCAATTGTTCGTAAAAAATCATATGCTCTTTCTGCACCTTCAGTTCTAAATAACATGCGAACTTGATTTTCCAAGAAGATATTCATCCAAGCAGCGTATTCATCATCTCCATCAGACATATCCATAGCAAGTTGAGAAGATTTTTCTTTAAGGCTGCTTAAGGTTAATTCATCGAGTGTCGGGACGGGTAATTCGAGATCCTCGCCTTTAACAGAAGCTCGATTGAAGCCTATGGTCATATCTTTTCCATCGTGAAAAATTGTCATTTTTCTTCTCGTATAAATTGGTGCGGTCGAGAAGACTCGAACTTCCACGGGTTGCCCCACAGCGACCTCAACG
>CAZLPZ010000045.1:0-9583 GCA_964561535.1 uncultured Pseudobdellovibrionaceae bacterium
GCCTATAAGCAAGAAGTTATTGCAAAAGCCAAGGGTGATGCCCAACGATTTATTTCTGTTTATGAATCATACGCTCAAGCCAAAAATGTAACGGCTGAACGTCTCTATCTGGATACAATCCAAGATATTCTTTCAAATGCTCATACGGTTTTACTCGATGGGAAAGGCGCAAGTAATGCACTCCCCTTTCTCCCTTTAAATACCGGGTCTTCTTTGCGCGGCACTGTTCCACAACCTCTTAAAGCGGAATAATTATCATGTCGAATTTTTCATCTCAAAATCCCTATATTCTTGCCGGACTTGGGGTCTTGGCTTTTTTTATGTTTCTGATTCCTGCCAGTATTTTTACAGTGAATGAAACACAACAGGCGTTGGTATTACAATTCGGAGAAGTTAAACAACAAATCACTAAACCAGGCCTTGCTTTTAAAATCCCGATGATTCAAGACGTTCGTCTCTTTGATAAACGCATTTTAAATGTAGACCCCCCAAAAGAAGAAGTTTTATTATCGGATCAAAAAAGATTGGTCGTTGATGGCTTTGCTCGTTATCGCATTACCAATATGCTGAAATTTTTTCAGGCTTTGGGCAACGAACAACGCGCGAATGATCGACTTCAAAATATTATTAACGCTAATTTGCGCAACATCTTGGGTAAAGTTCCTTTGTCTGTTGTCTTGTCTGAAAAACGCGCGACGCTGATGAAAGAAATTCAAGAAGCTGTCAATCACGATGCCGACCGTTTTGGTATTCAAGTCGTCAATGTCCGTATTGTACGCGCCGATTTGCCTGAACAAACGAGCAATTCCATTTACGCCCGTATGAAATCAGAACGTGAACAAGAAGCAACTCAAGCTCGAGCCGAAGGCGCCGAAAAATCGCAAAAAATCCGGGCCGAGGCGGATAAAGAGCGACGCGTTTTGATTGCCGAAGCGCAACAAAAAGCCCAAACTATTATTGGTGAAGGGGATCATGACGCAACCTTAACCTACAGTGCAGCATTTGGTCGGGACCCTGAATTTTATGGGTTTTATCGGTCTCTTCAAGCCTATAAAACATCCCTGGCAAAACCAGAAACCACATTGGTCCTCACTCCTGAAAATGGCTTTTTTAAATATTTTAATCGGCGCTTATCAACACCTTAAGAAAATATCAGACATGCACCAAAAAAATTTCAAAAGAATAATACCCGTTTTACTTTTATCCGTGATTTTCGGGACCACCCCGGCGGCACATGCGGGCGATTTATCGTTTGGATTTGGAAAGCGTACCGACACTGTTGCCATCTCATCCCCCCCCACCTCATTTGCAGATCTCGCCGAAAAATTATTACCCACTGTTGTCAATATTTCGTCGTCACAAAAAGCATTAACAGCAGCGGATATGCCCGACATGCCCGAATTTCCACCCGGATCCCCTTTTGAAGAATTTTTTCAAGATTTTATGGATAAGCGTGGGAATGGCGATGGGCTAATTGCACCCCAGGCGTCACTTGGATCCGGCGTTATGATCGATGCGGCAAAAGGTATTATCATTACAAATAATCATGTTATCAAAGACGCTGATCAAATCCGTGTCACTTTCCACAACGATAAAACATTACCCGCAAAAGTCCTGGGGATTGACGAAAAAATTGATCTTGCTGTTTTACAAGTTGACGTCAAAGGCCACTCATTTTCATCAGCGCCTTTTGGCAATAGCGATATCATGCGCGTTGGCGATTGGATTGTCGCTATTGGCAATCCATTCGGATTAGGGGGAACGGTCACCACCGGAATCATTTCGGCACGTGCGCGAGATATTCAATCAGGTCCTTATGATGATTACATTCAAACCGATGCTTCCATCAATCGCGGCAATTCGGGCGGCCCGATGTTTAATTTAAAAGGTGAAATTATCGGTATCAACACGGCGATTTTTTCCCCAAGCGGCGGGTCAGTCGGCATTGGATTTGCCATTCCTTCGGCGCTCGTGAAACCCGTCGCCGATCAAATCGTCAAATACGGCCATACTAAGCGCGGATGGATTGGCGTGCGCATTCAATCTGTCACGGATGATATCGCAGAGAGTTTAGGATTGGGGTCCGTACGCGGCGCGTTGGTTGCAGGCGTCACGCCCAAGGGCCCGGCCGAGGCCGCTGGATTAAAACCCGGCGATATCGTCACCGATTATAACGGCCAAAAATTAGGTGCCATGAAACAATTACCGCGACTGGTCGCCGACACCATGCCAGATACGACCGGCACCTTGACCATTTGGCGCGACGGTAAAAAAATGACCCTGTCCGTTAAAATTGCCGAACTGGAACGGGCCGAAGCCGATGGGTTAATCACGGGAGAAAAGCCGAAAAAAGCCGATGATAAAACCAACAGTGACGGCATTGATATCCCCGGCACCGGATTAAAGCTGGGGATCATCACGGCGCAAGACCGCGACGAAATGGAATTGCCGGACGGAACGAACGGCGTCATTATTTTGGCCATCAAACCCGATTCTGAAGCTGCCCAAAAGGGTCTGGAGCTGGGGGATATCATCATTGAAATCAACCAGAAAAAAGTCACCGACCCGGCAGAAGTCGACCGCATCATCCGCACCGCGAAAAAAGATGGCAAATCATCGGTATTATTGTTGGTCGATGCGCAAGGCAAGGGCGATGTGCGATTTGTGGCGTTAAAGGTTGGGAAGTAAAAAACTGTCATCCCGGGCGGGACCAGCGGCGTCATCTTCGGACTTTTTTCAGCGGGTAAAATAAAAATGAACTTGTATCGATTCAGTCCGATTAAAACCGAAGGTGACCTTTATCAAGCAATCCATCATCTACATCACGAATCTTACCAACTCTGTTTTTCATCATTCGGTCGCTTTCTACCGAACAGTGGGAATGCCGGTATTTTCTGCCATTACCCCGATGAATATTCTTTTTTAACCGATATACGCTTACGGTTGACACAACCCGGGGATCATCCAAACCAGAAATATTTTACCCTGCATACGCCTATCAATATTCCGGCAACCGCCGAAATCCCGACGGCCGTTTACACGCATCTGTATATTCGCGCGCCAGACCCTTATCGGCATCATGTGGGGGATATCGATTTTTATTTGCCTTCCAATGAATATACCGTCTTAAAAAAAGATTTATTAAACGGAAAAATAATTCAGAATGCGCGTATTTTCCCACGTGCAGATCTGGATATGATTGAATTGTATCATCCCGATATCGATGTATTAGCCTATGTCAGCACACATCAAATGACACAAACAGCTCATATTAAACAACCCCATGGATCGTCATGAAAATTGCGATTTTTCACGGCACAGAAGGGTCGCCCATGGGAAATTGTTTTCCGTGGGCTCATGAATTATGACCTCGCTCTCTAACATCACCATTATTGCTGGCCCAACGGCCGTTGGGAAATCGGCATTTGCAATGCAGATGGCGCGACAAAAAAACGGCATAATCATCAACGCCGATTCGGTGCAAATCTATGCCGATTTGCCGATTTTATCCGCGCGTCCGGCGGCGGCCGACGCCTCTGCTGTGCCGCATGCATTATACGGTATTTTGGACCCGGATATTGTGCTGAATGTTCAGGATTATACCACGCGTGCGGTTGCAGCAATCAACGCCGCGTGGGCCGCCGGGCAACACCCGATCATTGTCGGCGGCACGGGATTGTATTTAAACGCGTTGGTCAACGGCCTCTCGCCCCTGCCCGATGTGCCGGACGATATACGTGCCACCGCCCGCACGATGCAGGCCGAAATGGACAACCCCGCCTTTCACGCGCATTTAACGGCGATCGACCCCGTGATGGCCGCCCGGTTACGCGCCACAGATACCCAACGATTAATTCGTGCGGTCGAAGTATTTATGAGCACGGGCCGATCACTCGCGTCGTTTCAAGACGCTCCGCGCGTGCCGCCATTGCCCCACGCCCGGTTTCATAAAATTTTGGTAGACGGTCCGCGGGCCACGTTACGTGCCCGGGCAGAAAGCCGATTGGGGGACATGATCACAAACGGCATGATTAACGAGGTGGCCGCGTTTCGCGATAAAATTTTACGTGACAGTTTAAACCCAAAATGTCCGCCCACGCGCGCACTCGGGTACACTGCGTTTGTTGATTATTTAGATGGGGTGATGGATTTAGATACCGCCGTGGCCGCCGCCTTCGCCCAAACAACCCAATATATTAAGCGACAACAAACCTGGTTCCGACATCAAATGGAATTCGATGAAATTGTGACGATTTGAATAAACACAAAAAATCAGGACTAGGTTTCCAGACGGTCTTTTAACTTCATTGCAAGACCCAACGATCCTTCAATTTTCAATTGCCTCATCATATAAGCAAGATCGGGTGATTTCGTGCCATTCATAAATCCGCGAAATGTTTCAAGCGAGCACCGAAAAACAGTTTTGGCATCACCCATCCCCCCCGGCGTCGATGTCGCGGGATCAATTGTACCATTATATAAAATTGTACCGTCTTCGTCAAAATCGAATAAAACCATCGCCTCAATCTTGGGCGATTCTTGAAACTTTGCGCGCACGCGTTCCGCAATTTCAGAAAGATCCATAGAGTTTATCCTTAAGTGTTATAAAAACCATCCAGCACAAGACAAAGACACTTGAAATTTTACCACAAAAAAACTTATTTTCGCTTATATTTTAGGTCATGAATTTTATTTTGTTCATGCGGCCGTGAGAACCGTGAAGACGAATGAACCGCTTTAAAAGAAGTTTGAGTATCCACCCGAAACGGCCCCCAACCAAAAATCCATGCCAAAAACAACCAGATAAGATATAAAATAGAGGGAATAATGGCATAAGGAAAAACTTTTATCTCAAGATAAGGTTTAACATCATTTTCCCATTCCGCCCCGCGCCCTAAATACTGATTTCTAAATTCCATAAAACTTTGACGATCATACGCCAACCACACATCAAAGGCCGTCGCATATTCATAAGGTTCTGGCCCTCGATGGATTTGCGCCCGCGTGTAATCAAAATAAGCCACACCCAAAGCCGGTAAAGACAAAAAAAGTAGGGTTAAAAGGATCGAAAGCCGCATTCAAAGGTGCCCCGTTAAAAACGTCCTGGTCAGGAATTCTTGATCATAACGCAAGATCTCGTCCGGATAAAGCCCAACGGTTAAGGTTAACATATTTTTACGTTATCTGGTACAGCCCCTTATATTAAATAATAGCATTATTATTAAAACAGAACTATTCCTTATAATCTAAATTTCGATCGTGTACGGTATCTAAAAGGAATCATCAAGCCGCGAGGGTAAGCCCCAATTGCGCCGCATTCAGGATCCCGCGTTCGGTCACATATGCCGTCACCAAATGCGCCGGAGTGATGTCGAACGCGGGGTTCAGGGCGGTTGATGTTTCCGGCATCACGCGCACTTGGCCCGTTGTGCCGTTGGGGGTCAGGCCCGGAATAATCGCAACTTCGTCCCCTTTACGATTTTCAATCTCAATCTCGCTGCCATGTTCAATATTCGGGTCAAACGTTGTGTACGGTAGCGCAACATAAAACGGTACGTTGTGCGCGGTGGCGGCGAGCGCCTTTAAATACGTTCCGACTTTGTTACACGTATCGCCATTACGGGTCACACGGTCGGCCCCCACGATGCACATATCAACCTGCCCCCGTTGCATCAACAATCCGGCTGCATTATCGGCGATAACGGTGTGGGGTACGCCATGTTGACCCAACTCATACGCTGTTAAAAACGCGCCTTGATTACGCGGACGGGTTTCCGATACCCAAATATGAACGGGAATGCCTGCATCATGCGCCATATACATGGTGGCAAGCGCCGTGCCGTAATCAACGGTTGCGAGCCACCCTGTATTGCAGTGGGTCATAATTTGAACCGGACGGCCCGGATTTTTATGATAGAGTTCTTCGATAATTTTTTTGCCGTGATTGCCGATTGATTTATTAATCTCGACATCTTCATCGCACAGTTCGGCCGCGCGTTTAATCGCCGCAGTTAAACGTTGTTCAGGGGGCAGAGGGGAAATGGCCGTCATCATTTGATCGAGCGTCCATTTCAGGTTAACGGCGGTGGGCCGTGCCTCGACCAACACTTTATAAGCAGCGGCAAGCCCCGCATCTGTGGGATCTTGACGGGTCGCAAACACCAACCCATACGCCCCCGTCATACCAATTAACGGCGCGCCGCGCACCCACATATCTTTAATGGCCGTGACCGCATCATCGACAGATGAGAGCGGCACAAATTTCAGTTCCCACGGCAAGAGACGTTGGTCAATGACCCGTACAGCATTTGCAAAATCATCTGTCGGTGTAATGGAGCGATAGGGGGTGCCGTTGATTTTCATGATTTTTTCCTTAAAAGGGTTTCGTTGTTATTGATCACAATATTAATTTCTTGAAAACTTTTTACAAATGGTCGGTCCGATACATCGAACGTATTGCCAGGACGTTGCAGGCCCAAATATTCAAAACCCGCGAATTTGGCGGCATCAAGTTCATCTGGATTGTCGGATAAAAATAAAATTGATGCGGGAGGATAACCAATTTCTGATGCAATTTTTATATAGGATGATGCTTCTTTTTTCCCGCCTGTACTCGTATCAAAATAACCCGAGAAATAAGGCGTTAAATCACCAGCCATTGAATACCCAAATAATAATTTTTGGGCCGGAACCGACCCCGATGAATACACATAGAGTTTAATGCCGTCTTGATACCAACGTTGAAGTTGTGAAGCTACATCATCAAATATATGACCTTTAAACGCACCTGTTTTATACCCGTCTTCCCAAATAAGCCCCTGAATATCTTTAAGGGGTTTTATCTTTTTATCCTCATCCATCCACCCGATTAAATAGGTGATGGCCTCATCAATCGAAACGGTCGGAACATTGTCTTCTTGCGCGATTTGAAAAAAAATATCATCGAGCTGATCAGAATTTTTCCGTACAAAATCTGCTAAATTTTTGCGTGCATAAGGGAATAAAACATCATACACAAAAGATACAGATGTTGTTGTGCCTTCAATATCTGTCACCACGGCTTTGATATTTTCATACATGTTCAGGCCGCCAGTTGCTCTGGTATGTATTTCGGGAACGTCTCACTAATCATATCCCCTGTAAATTCGGCGACCCATCCATCGGGGCGTGTGAATAAACGAATGGCGGTAATAAACGGCGTCGGCCCCATATCAAACCAATGCCGGACATTCTTCGGTACACGGATGAAATCCCCCGCAGTGCACAAAATCATATACACTTCGTCGGCAATATGCAGATAAAACATCCCCGACCCCTCGACAAAAAATCGGGCTTCGTCGTCATCATGGGTATGTTCAGCCAGAAATTTTCCACGGATTTCGTCTCGTTTGGGGTTATCCGGTAACACCCGAATAACATCGACCGATTGATACCCTTCGGTTTGTTTTAAACGGTTAATGTCGTTTGTATAGGCATCCAAAACGGCCTGGTCATCCACCGATTTTGAGAATGCCCTCCCTGGGATCCATTGTTCAAATGACACCCCGATTGCGGCCAATTTCGCGGCAATCACCCCAGGTTCAACGGCAAAGAAAATCGGTTGAGATGGGTTGGATGTTTGACAAATGGTCAAGGCGCTCATGCTTAGCACTCCTGCTAAAAACTTAATTTTGGCATGCCTGTTTTGGCCAGTTCATATGCCATCATTTCTTCTGTAGCTTCGGTGATATAGCGCGCCATAGCGATATTGCCAGCGCCAACCGTCAGGCCATGCCCACGCACCAAATACACAGGGGGTGTTTCAGGATGTTGTGTGTACCAAGCATCGATTTCTTTTTGTAATGCCGGCATATCTTGTGAATTATTGAAAATCGGTAGTGTTACCGTAGTCTCATGGGTTTTGATGCCAGGATAAATCTTCAGAAGTTCGTATCCGGAAAGATCAATGCTCGATTTATTGTTAAACAAATTCGTGTAAATAATCGAGGCGCGCGGGTGAGTATGCAAGATTGCATCAACCTCAGCGGATAATTTGTATAGACCTGTGTGTAGCAAGGTTTCAGCCGATGGCTTTTTACCATCCAATGATTGGCCATCCATATCAATTGTCATGACATGATCTGGAACTAATTCACCTTTATGAACACCAGATACTGTAATCGCGGCAGTACCGTTATCAAGTCGGACCGAAAAATTACCCCCCGTTGCCGGAACCCATCCACGGTTATCAAGCCACTGACCGACATCAATAATTTGCTTTTGGGCGGTATTAAAATCGACTTTCATTTACAGCCTCGATTATTAAAAATGCGTTATTGGAAGAATTTAATCTATTCATATAACAGGAAGAATTTCAAGAAAATTGATCTCATTATCAAAATTAATAAAAATCAATGTGTTAACATTTGCTAACAATGGTTTTTTAGAAGGAATTTTCGGACCAATACGCGCGCGCGAGGGATATAGATATTCTACTGTACTATCGATGAAATGAAGAGGTTCAAGCCAAAGCAACGCGCTATCGCTAGTGTGAAGGCTGAATAAATGAAAAGAGTCTACTCCAAGCGCAAAGTAATGAATGAATGGATGGATTAGACGCCGTAATGCGTTCAGTCCAAGTCCATATCTAGGTTTTCGTGACCTCAAGCTTTTCTTCCCGACCAAACCTAACAGCGCGAACCCTGGACCAATCAATCAGGTCGTTGCATTTTAGGAAAACGGGTGATTGGCGGTCCAACTGCTCTCCGAGAAAAAGGCCTTCTTTGATGGCAATTTCGAACGTCAGAAGATCTGCCAAACGATAGAACCAGAATGTCGACATATTTTTCGGCGGGTCATCAACACGGGTGTGCTCGATACGGAGTGCATCACAGAATGATTTTACGTTATCGAGCCATCGGTTTTTTCTATCCGTTGCATTTGTGAAGCCAGTTGAAAGAGAGACAAGGCTTGTACCATCCGCATTAATAGCAATCTTGAACTTTGCTTCCTCAAATGGATTAGAGAATATAAAACGGGCCTGGTTACCCTGCGCATTGGAATTGAAGGTGGAAGTAAGACAATTGATTCCCCAGTCGGCGGCACGTTCAACCAAAAGATTATAGTGCCGCTCGGCGGTTTTCCGGGGAACCTGAGGTGGTGTATCAAAAGAAAGGACAGCTTGTTTCATAGGACCCTCATAAATTCTCATTTATATCTTCTGACAATTAAAGAAGGGCCTCCGTCAAGTCAACTATTTTTCTGACACTTAAAAAAGGGGATAAATTTAAAACATGGCCTCGCCCGAGAGACCAGCGTCGGCGGTGCGATTCCCGTTTCAGCGCATTTTCTGGGGGTAGGATTTTAACGCCCAGATCCGATACCCCAAAATTATGAAATCCTTCATCTTCCTGAGGAGCTTTCGCGTCCTAAAAATGGAAGAAGGCTAGGTGTCTTGAATGTTACCCATATGTTACCCGTAGTTCCAGGAACCTATGGTTAAATCATGCTAAGTCATTGAAAGTAATGGTGCCTAAGGGCGGAATCGAACCACCGACACAGCGATTTTCAGTCGCTTGCTCTACCGACTGAGCTACTTAGGCCC
>CAZLPZ010000046.1:0-9243 GCA_964561535.1 uncultured Pseudobdellovibrionaceae bacterium
ACAAAGATCCCATAACCGGCTGTGTCGAAAATAAAACAATGCACCCCGTAACAATAATAATCCCTGTAATCAATATCACACCCTGAAACATCATCTCTTTAAATGCTATGTTTAAAGAACGAACAACGACCCACCCGCACAGAGCCAAAAGAATGGACTGCACCCCCAATAACAAGAAAACCGCCCGTGAATAATCAAATGTCACCGATTGAAATAAGGAACCAGGAATTAAAAGCCAAAAAGGAAACGACGCCGCAAGGGCCGAAAAATAAATAAGCGCATAGCGCCTTGTACTCATCGCTGCAAACAACGACCCACCAGCAACAAAGGCGGCAAAGAACCACAAAATAGCCGCGAGTGGAACGCCTAAAAATAAAACAGACCCTGATTCTTTCGTCGATAGTTTTATAGGGAATACAAAAGGCGATGACGATTCAGTCACAAGTTTCATAACCAACAATGCGGCCTGACCTTCCTTTAACGCGAAACGAACCGTTGAATGATCGATATTTGATACCCCTAAAGATGCTTGATCCCCAACTGACGGAACTTGATGTTGAAATAAAGTTTTCTGCAGAATCATATCTTCAAGACTAAAAGACTGTAACCGACCTAAACGCCCCGACAATCGATCCCCGAAATCCAGAACCCAATCAGAAGGCCCACTTTGATTATAAACTGACAGCACAATCCATAAAGCTTCAGTCCCCCCTGTCTTTGCAACCATTTCAGTCGAAAATTCGGGGCGGTCCTTTTTTAAATATCTATTTGCGACTTCTTGTGCACTCAACTGTCCAGAGGGATCGGGATAAACAGCACCAACATCCAAAACATTGACAGTTTCAAGACCCGAGAGTTTTACTGTCCCTGGATCGAGTACCAAAAATTTTTGAAGATCAAATCCGGGTAGCGGTTCAGACGCGGCGGGAACCTCGACGCCCCTCCCCATTACCTCTTGAGAATCAATTCTGGTCCCGACCGCCTGAATATTTTGATTTAAGTCGAGTTGCCCCACCCCCGATGATTCTTGCGCGAAAACAACAGATCCCCCACCCATCAAAAAGATAAGCAAGGAGAAATATACTATAAAACAAGGGTAAAAACGGCATTCTGCCATATTCGAGGACTTCATAGATTTATAATAAAGGTCTTATCATCATAATACCATAGAAATGAAAGAAGAATTATTTCACATATTTTAATTTTATTCCCTGCGGCATGCTGAAACATTGGCAAATTTCCGCGGATCTGCCTATAGTATGGCCTTACTTCGTGTGACCTTACCAAGACAATTTAGGAGATGTGATGAAGGAATTATTGTTTTTCATCAAAAGAAAAATCGTACTAATGATTTTATGCCCCCTTTTAATCGCGCCCTTTTCAATTGCCTGGGCCGAAACAATCCCTGGGTTTAATCAAATTTCGACAACCCCCTATACCGTCGATGATCTTCCGATTTCAATCGATTCGGATAATGCTGTGCACGCCCGTGAACAAGCATTCGAACGCGCGTTACAAACCGGATTTACAATTATTCTTGAACGGCTTTACCCCGATTCACAGGCCCGTGAAACGATCAAAACACCCTCAACTCAAGAGCTGGGACGCATGCTTCAAGATTTTACCACGCGCGATGAACAGGTCGGTCCCAAACAATATGCAGCGACATTTCAATTGCGATTCCGCCCTGGCCGTGTTCAAAAATATCTGCAATCTGCAGGAACAGCGGATAAACCTAGGATTGCCACAGATCACACTATAAAATCCCCAATCACCCCAAACACAGGCGAATCAGCAAATAATCCACATCCGCCTGTCTCGTCTCTAAATCCCGCTCATACAGCCACGATACCCTATAAAGTTCTCCTTCTCCCTTATTTTCAAACAGCCCAAGGACAAATATTATGGGCTGGGCAAAATCCCTTACGCGATGCGTTGATCACGCATATTCAAACCCATTCAACCTTGGCCGTTGTCCCCTTAGGCGACATGGATGACCGTCAGATCTTAAATGAAGCCTACGGAATTCGAGTCAATCCAAAATCACTTCAAATGTTAATGGCTAAATATCAAACCAATCGCGCGTTGATGATTGTCGCCGTTCCAGATACGATGGATCTCAATACAAACGCCACCAAAATGACATTAATGTTTTATGGATCAAGCAACGTAAATCCGACACCCAACTATCTCGATTCTGTTGTCGCATCCATCACTGATATAACAAATTCTGCCGATTCATCAATTTTGTTCACGCGCGCGGCCGATAATATTCAATCCCAAATCCCCATTCTGTCATCCAGAATCAATATGGACGTGCCTGAACAGGATATCTTAGAGGCTGAACCCGCTGCAGGTACAACATTGGTTGTCTCATCGCCCTCTTCTGAATTTACGGCTCCAGCGCCTTCGACCATTCCAGAAACTTCAATAAATATTCCGAAGACAGACGATTCAATAAACTCTGTTCTTGCAAACACAATTTCCCCTCCGACCTTCCCATCGACAGATAACAGCGATATACAAAATTCGTCCCCCCCTCTTTTGACCACCGAGAGCGGAATCCCAATGATTGTTCGGTTTAATACCATGACCGAATGGAATGATATCCGTACGCGGATTAAATCTATTCCTGGTGTATCGACGATTCGAATCACAAAGTTGAAAGCCCAAGAAGCGACAATCCATATTGTAACCGCCCAGAGGGATACCAACCCAACAACATTTAAGGCAGCTTTGAATGCGCGAGGTCTTGAGCTGCACGTTGATTCTGGAACGATGAATGATCCTGATTCGGGAAACTCCACCCCGTTTATCTTAACGCGGGGGACAGTCTCTGGAACAAACTTTGCGCCCACGCCCCAAGAATCTTCATATAACTTCAACACATCAAGCCGTCCGATCCCTTCATCACACGTCATTATTGATGGTCAATAAAAACCAAAACACACATAAACATTGCGGATTGATATCATGCCCCTCTCTTCTTCATCCACTGGATTTCCGTCTCATACCTTTTGGGTTTTTGTATTTATCACAGGATTAGCCCTGTATGGAATATGGGCCTTATCCAGTATTTTATTTCCGTTTATTGCCGCCTTTGCCATTGCTTACCTTTTAACACCTGCTGTGAATGCGTTATCTCGTCTTTCACGCGGCCTGATTAATCGGCAACGAGGTAGTCTTTTAATTCTAGCCTTGTTCTTTATCACTGTTATTATTTTTGCAGGGTTAACCTTGCCGTTTCTGATCCGTGAAATGCTGTTACTTGCGAGTAATCTTCCCGATTCAATTGATACACTTTGGATAAACATTTTAGAAACGCTTACAAAATATGGTATTCATATGGATACCCTGAATTCAGATGGCGGCATTACCGAACTTTTAAAATCAACGCTTACCCCAGGACTGCGCACCAGTGCAGAAATGCTATCGAATATTCTATCAGGTGGCCAAGCCGCCATTGGCGGATTAATCACCCTCTTTCTTATCCCCCTTCTCGCCTATTTCATGATGGCAGAATGGCCTAAAATGATTGATGCGCTCGATGGATTAATCCCCCGGCCCATGCTCGATACGATACGCACCATGGCGCAAAAAATCGACTACCGTTTATCTGGTTTTATCCGCGGGCAGGTCATTGTTTGTTTTATTCTCACAATCTATTACATTATTGGATTATGGGTAATTGGTATGCCCTATGCTGTTTTACTTGGTCTTTTAAGTGGAATCATGATCATCATCCCATTCTTTGGTGTGACATTAAGTGTGACAATCGCCTTAATCATTGCCGCGTTCCAAGTTTCAGAAACAGGCTACGGTATTTTAGGGGCGGTCCTGGTTCTATACGTAATCGGTCAGTTGGTAGAGGGCAATATTATTACCCCAAAAATCATTGGCAACCGTGTGGGCTTACACCCCATCGCCATTATTTTTGCTTTGATGGTCGGTGGATATATGTTGGGTATTTTTGGCATGATGATTGCAATCCCCGTAGCTGCAATTGCTGCTGTTCTCATTGAGTATGGCCTTGCTCGCTATCAATCCAGTCGCTTGTACCACGGGACATAAATTGCCATGAATTTACCCTCATCTCAACTTCCACTCGACCTTGGGTATCAACCATCCCTAACACGTGATGATTTTATGGTGGCTCCGTGCAACCAAATCGCCGTCCATTGGATTGACCGTTGGCCCGATTGGCCAACCCATGCGCTTATATTGATTGGGCCTTCAGCATGCGGGAAAACACATCTCGGACGCATTTGGGCTGGAACATCGGGCGCCGATATCATCACCCCGAATACATTTTCGGAACACCTTATTCACAATCGCCCATCGGGGCATTTGGTTATTGATCAAGCCGACTTATTGATTGGTGATCGTGCTGCCGAAGAAACCCTGTTTCACCTGTATAATAATGCCCGCGCAGCAGGAGATCATTTATTATTCACCATGCGTGCAGCCCCCTTTTCATTAACGTTTTCAGTGCCCGATCTCGCATCACGATTGAGGGCGGCATTAACAATTGGTATTGACCAACCGGATGATGAATTACTCTCGGCATTACTTGTTAAATTATTTAATGATCGACAGCTAAACGTCACAGATGATGTCATCCGATATCTCGTTCCTCGAATTGAACGATCCTTTGCCGCAGCGTCTCAATTGGTTGAACGCGCCGATCGCGCCGCGTTATCTCAAAAATCAATGGTAACAGTCCCCTTACTGCGAGGGTTGTTACAGACCTAGGGTCTATCCCATAAAATACCGGCATGTTGTTTCCGCCCACATACGATCGGATTCAGGCAGAACCGGGCCAATCTCATCCAGAATTTGGGTGTGATAAGCCGACAACCACTCTTTTTCTTCGGGCGACAACATCGACAATTTCGTCAAGGCCGGATCAAATGGTACCAATGATATGGTATCTAATGACCGATATTCCGGCCCCACGCGTTCAGCAGACACAACCAACACCAGGTTTTCTAATCGAATACCATATTCGCCATCGCGATAATATCCTGGCTCATTCGAAATCAACATGCCCGTTAAAATCTCATCCCGACTTTTTGCCGATAAATCCACAGACGGTTCATGAACGGAAAGAAAACACCCCACCCCGTGACCCAATCGATGCCCATAATCGAGCCCATGATTCCATAGCGGTGCACGCGATAATGAATCAAGAAATGCCCCCGTCGCGCCACGAGGAAATATTGCACGCGCCACCGCAATATGGGATTTTAAAACAGTTGTATAATGTGTCCGCATTTCTTCTGTAGGGGTTCCAACAGCTAAAACCCGTGTAATATCAGTTGTCCCCCCAACATATTGTCCCCCGCTATCCAACAATAATAACCCATCCCCCGTGATCTTACGGTTTGTGTGATCCGTTGCTCGATAATGAATAACCGCTCCATTTGGCCCATATCCAGCAATGGTATCAAAGCTTAACCCCCGAAACGCCGGATCTTGTTTCCTGAACCATAAAACTTTGTCGGCAACAGCCATTTCATCTAATTGCCCCCGTCCGACTTCCCCCTCAAACCAGGATAAAAAACGAATTAAGGCAACAGCATCACGCCGATGTGCATCCCGAATTGATTGTTGTTCAGCCGGCGTTTTGCATGCACGGGGAATTATCACAGGACTGACCCCTAATTTCAGGGCGATGTTTCGATCCTCCATTACTTGAGCAATTGCATAACTGGTCATACGCTCATCAACCAATACATGCTCACGCCCGACCTTGGATTTAATCCGCATAACGGTTTCGGAAAACGCTTCAGGCGGGGTCATCGACACGCCATTACCCAAATTACGTTTTACTTCTATCGGTACACGTAACGGATCAATCACCCATTCGACTGTACTATCGGCATAAATCACCGCGCGCGATAGCGCAACCGGTACGCACAATAAATCCCGCGCACGAATATTCAACAACCATGCAATATCGGTTGGATCGGCTAAAAACGCGGCGGCAAGACCTTGTTCCACCAATTGCGCTGCAATCAAAGCACGTTTATCCGCGGTAGATAGTCCGGCATAAGTTTCCAAAAATGCTTCAACCCCTGAATGCGGGGGAGCCGGACGATCATACCAAATACGGTCGATCAAATTACCCTCAACAGGTTTTAAAACAATCCCCAGTCCGTCCAATTGGGTTCGTAACATACGAATAGCCGCAATACCATGGACCGCCGGATCAAATCCAATCGTAATATTCCGCACATTATGTTTTTCAAAAAATTTCAATAATCCGTTATTATATTGATCTGTCGTCTCAAAAAACTTACGATCAACCTGACCTCGCACCTGAATGCCATACCGTGAATCAGTTACGACAACGCCCCTGTCCGCCATCAACAAGGCAATCCCATTCGACCCCGTAAATCCACTGATCCAAGCCAAACGTTCGCTGCACGCAGGCACATACTCGCCCAAATATTCATCACTCCGGGGGATTAGATATCCATCTATCCCTACCCTGGATATTTCCGCGCGCAACAACCCGACACGTTCCGAGATCGTTTGCACCATATTATCCTCGACCCGATAAGAAATATTGACCATAGACATTGTATATCATATTCATTAGATGTGATGTGTGATATTTATTGAATCAACCATGCCTTATTTTACACCCCAAGTTTCCTTTTCACCAACACCTATTCAAAACCTGTCCACTGTTTCACCGGTTTTAATTGTATTTGGAAATGAAAAAGGCGGATCCGGAAAATCAACCGCCGCGATCCAAACCGCGATTGCATTACTCCATCGCGGGTACCGTGTTGGCACAATTGATCTCGACGCACGTCAAGGGACGATGACCCGATATTTACGGAATCGTTATCTGTACGCTGCGCGCACACCGGGCCCAACCCTCCCCTGCCCGCTGCACTTACCCATTGACCGCAGTACGGCCACCACACTTGAAGCACAAAAATCGGACGACCGCGCTTTTTTAGCCATGGCAATGGATGAGTTAGGTACCGCGTGCGATTTTATCGTCATTGATACCCCAGGAGCAGATACACACCTGAACCGCCTGGCCCATGGAATTGCCGATATTTTGGTCACACCGATGAACGATTCGTTGATTGATCTGGATGTTCTGGCGTCCATCGACCCCGTAACCGGCGCCATTAAAAATCCGTCTTTTTATACGACGCACGTGCAAACGTTGCTCGCCGAAAAGGAACGTCAAATGGGGCGCAAAACCGACTGGATCGTCATGCGTAACCGTTTAAGTGCCTTAGACAGTCATAACAAACGTAAGATCCAAACGATTTTAAGTGCACTGTCCCATCGTCATGGGTTTCGGTTGGCCACCGGATTTGGCGAACGATTGATTTATCGCGATTTGTTTTTACAAGGTTTAACCATATCCGATCTGCCCCATTTATCGGATGCGCGCACCATGACCGCATCCCACACGGCCGCCATGGATGAAACCAACAGCCTGATCGCAACGATTAATCCCAAGAAATATAAGGGGGGTTGATATTATTCCCCCAACCCAATCGCCAGCGTATACACGCGTTTACGTGCAACGCCCATACTGCCCGATACCGCATCAACAGCGGCACGCATCCGGTCACCGGCCGCAATCCGTTCACGCAACGCCGCGATAATGCGCTCATCTTCACTTAATAATTCTTCTTGTGTATCGGCGCCCGCGCGGTCAATCAACACCACCACTTCGCCCTTGATCGGGTTCGCCTCAAGCCCCGCCAAAACATCGGCAACCGACCCGCGCCGCACGTCTTCGAATAATTTGGTCAGTTCGCGCGCAACGGCCACCGCACGGCCGCCCATCGCCGCCTGAACATCGGCCAATAAACCCGCCACCCGGTCGGCCCGTTCATAGCAAATGATGGTGGCGGGTACGGTTGCCACATCGGCCAATGCCGCGCGCCGCGCCGATGATTTAGTGGCCAAAAACCCCAAAAACAAAAAGGCATCGGTGGGCAGCCCCGACAGTTGCAGTGCGGTTAAAACCGCATTCGCGCCCGGCACGGATGTCACCCGAATGCCCCGCGCTGCGCACCCTCGAACCAATTTATAACCGGGATCGGAAATCAACGGCATCCCGGCATCGGATACCAGCGCGACCGATTTTCCCCCAGCGATTTGATCCAGTATAAAATCAGGGTCCCGCCCTTCGGATAAATCATTATAAACCCCAACCGGGACATGAATGTCATAATGCGATAATAATTTACGCGTGACCCGCGTATCTTCACATAAGATGAGGTCAACGCCGCGCAACGTTTCCACCGCCCGAAATGTCATATCCCCCATATTGCCGATGGGAGTGGCGACCAGGTAAAGCGCGGGGGGCAAGGTGCCAGGAGAGCCCGACTTTTCACCTAGTTTAGAATAATTTTGTTTAAGTTCAACCTTGATCGGTTCTGATTTTGATCGACCTGTGTGTTTACGTTCTGCCATAAAGAACCCCCATTACACGATCATAAGGGTAATGGGGGAAGTTGGGAACTGGTTAAAGTAATTTACTTACTTGGGCGAGGCCGAGGAAGTGGCTGATTCACAGTTCCACTTGCCTCATCCCCCGATAGAGAGTCGACAACATGCACTGCGACTCCCCCTGCACAACCAACTGTTGCTGCCCCAACAGCAGATGGCACTGTCCAATGTGAGGCCGCTACAGAACAAGCTCCTGCACAGCCCATAAAATCTGCTAATAAAGCTAACCCATGAACAAAAACTAAAGTTCCAACACCAACAGCCGCACCTTTTGCACATGACCCAACAGCTGTTGATTTCGTAGCCGTCATTTCAGGTGGCTCTTTAATCGCAGCCATTTTATATTGAGATCTTAAATCACGCCGACAGGTTTCATAATAACTAATATGATCTTTCCTGTACCTTTCAAGGCATACGCCATCAACAGCGACAGCCTTTTCTAAATCGTTGAGCTGACCTTTTTTAGCAGCCACAAAACTTTCGCAGGATGAAATTTGTGCCGCCGTCAATACCGGCATGTTATTCTGAACACAAACAGCTTTACGTGTAATAGGAAACTCAGACTCCGATATCAACGGCTCAGCCGCACTAACGCCTCCAACCAAAGAAGCTAATGCAAAACTACTAAGAACGGATCGTATCTTCCCCACCCCCAAATTACCAAAAGATATTGAGTTATTTCCCAAAGTATTTGATTCCGAAAATGTCATCATATTATGATCTCCACTTAAAAATGAAAATAAAAACCCT
>CAZLPZ010000047.1:0-9017 GCA_964561535.1 uncultured Pseudobdellovibrionaceae bacterium
AAGATAAGGGTGTGCCAAACTCTATGCCCCCACAGTGTAGAGCAAAACGGCAATCAGACATGCGCCGAGGGTTTCCCGATAAGGAGATGTAGTAAATAAGATTTTGATACAAAAGTTTAAGGCACGACTAACATGCCAAATAAAAGAAGTATGTGTGCGGTGAATAAATTAGGGGGCTGACATCTGACTTTTTCTAAGTAAGAGTCAGCATTGATTTTAAGGATTGTTCGGGGCTTTGTGGCCTAGACCCTATAATACTTGATCATAACCAGAAGTCATAAATGGGGTACGACTGCGTGCCTGGGCCCGTAAATGGTTCAGTGCAGGTCGTAAAGCGCCCGGAATTTGTTGGCTGGTTTCTGTTCGCCATACTCGAACTGCATGGGCAAATTGATATCCTAAATATGGAAGGCGATCTTTAGGTCCGGTAAAAAACGTCTGAATCCGATCTGGAATTTCCCCCGAAAAATTGAGAGCCGCCGCATATCGGAAAACCTCATTGGCGCGTTCTGGATATTTCTCCAATATCTCTGGCAAAACATCAACAGCAAAAGGATTATGGGCCGTTGCCATGCGGTGCAAGGTAAAATTAAAAATACTGTGGGGTAGTGTGGGATCTTGAACGGCGGTATTAAAAACATGATGGAGAATTTCAGGAGGGAATGTTTTTGCCTCGGCCGACCGATCGAAATCAAAATCTTTTACCTTTAAATTATGTGCTGCTTGAGTAAACGCATCCCGTAATGGATTCGCTGCCTTATGATCACCTGGTCGGATAATGACTGATTTGGAGGGATTCAATTTAAGGCCGATTTGACCCAGCGCATTTGTTAAGATTCTTCGTCGTTCAGTCAGTTCATTTTCACTGTCGGCTGTTAATACAAGATCATCATAATATCGGTAATAATGTTCGTTTGGGTTGTTCATCCCAAGAGCAGATGCCATTTTTTGATCAAGGGGAGCCAAATATACTTTCGATAAAATATCTGTAATCACAGTTCCCTGGGCTAGCCCTTTAATACCGGCTTGTCTTAAACGGGACAGATGTTCGGAAATAACTTGACGTGAAACATCACTGACCCACATGTCGCGTAGAGCGGTTTGTAAATATCGCTCTTGTACATGATTCCCAAAACCTTCAATATCGCCTTGCCAAACAAATTTTCCATTGGCCACTTGATTTTCACGGCGTAAGCGAAATTTTTTATGTTCTTCATAAAAAGAATTGATCCAACTTGTATCTTCAGGATCCATGGGTAAAGGTGACCAAAAATCAATATCATGGAAATTAATACCTCTTTTAAGATCTTTATATTGGGCAATTAACGATGCCGTAACATAGAGGCGTTCTTGAATACTTAAGTAGGGGACATCGCGAACCTGATTTCCGCTTTTTGGAACTTGATAGACGGCAATTTTGGTTGGCGTAAATACAGGAACTTGACGAGGGTTAAGGGCCTTTAACCAATCTTGATCTTGTTTTAAGACAAGAAAATCACGCCCTGTACCAAGACTGGTCAAAAGCCAATGCCGCGCGATGTCATAATTTTCTGGGGTCATGGTCGTTTATTAAAGTGGTATAAAGCATATGTCAATTAAAATTTAAAAAGAGATTAAATATTAAAATTCGCCAGTAAACGCACGGATGCGGTCAGGCTATTTTTTGGAAACATCTTGTGCTTTTGCTCAAAATCCGCTATCACCCCACAGGATTAACGAATCATCCTAAAACCATAATTAGAGGATTGTATTAAAATGACAATTGAACGCACGCTATCGATTTTGAAACCTGATACCACCCGCCGGAATATTACCGGAAAGGTGAATACCATTCTTGAAAATGCAGGTCTGCGGATTATTGCGCAAAAACGGATTAAATTATCCAAAACTCAGGCTGAAGAATTTTATGCCGAACATGCGGCGCGCGGTTTTTTTGGTGAATTGATTGAATTTATGATTTCCGGCCCCGTGGTTGTTCAGGTTCTCGAGGGCGAAAACGCCATTCTCAAAAACCGTGATGTGATGGGCGCCACCGACCCCGCCGCCGCGGCACCCGGCACGATCCGCAAGGAACTGGCCGAAAGCAAAGGCGAAAATTGCGTGCACGGGTCCGATTCTCCCGCCGCCGCGACCCGCGAAATTCCGTTCTTTTTTGCAGCGAATGAAATTGTTGGGTAAAATTTGATCCATTGATATTTTTTGATAAGGCCCCATCGTCTAAAAAGCGACAGGGCCTTTTTTTTAGATCTAGACCATTCAGGTCTCTTCTTATAAAGTCTAATGTATGCTCAACCCTGAATCTACTTGGTTTGGAACGAAACCGGTTACACCTGCCGAAAAAACGGCAGCGGTGATTGGGGTTTTTTCGTCCGTTGCCGAAAATTATGACCGGATGAATGATCTGATGTCGCTTGGGGTTCATCGGTTGTGGAAGGACCGGTTTGTGCGTTTGGCATTACAGGGCAAAAAATATAAGCCATTGTCCATTATTGATGTGGCGGGCGGCACCGGCGACATCGCCTTTCGGATGCATCATAAAACCGGTGGGGCGGCACAGATCACGATTTCTGACTTGAACCCGGATATGCTGGCCGTTGGCCAGGCGCGCGCGATTGACCACGGCATTTTGAAAAATTTAATGTGGACAGAAGGCAATGCCGAACATCTTCCTTTTGAAGATGAATCATTTGATATTTATACGATTGCATTTGGATTGCGCAACGTTACGCATATCGATGCGGCGCTTGCCGATGCGTATCGAATTTTAAAACCTGGCGGGCGGTTTTGTTGTTTAGAATTTTCCCGTGTTCAGGACCCCGTTCTTGACCGCGTGTATCAGGTCTGGTCGCGATATGCGATCCCGAATATTGGTGCGTGGGTTGCCAAAGATCGTGACAGTTACCAATATCTGGTCGAGAGCATTCGGGCTTTTCCATCTCAGGAAATGCTGGCGCGGCGATTAAAATCGGCGGGGTTTGATGCCGTGCGCGTCGTAAATTTAACGGGTGGGATTGCGGCCATCCATATTGCCGAGAAATATTAGGGCCTTTCCTGTGCTGTTCGTAAGCGGGCAGGGAGTCCTGTCTCTGAGGGGGATTGTATGTTAACCATGTAAAAATAACATAAAAAACATGTTATATTATGTATATACTTAGCTTTTCCCGGTTTTCCCATTCTTGATATAAGTATATAATCATATAATAGGATAAAAGTCAATATATTTCTGAGCAAGGGGCGTTTATAAGGACATATCCTCAAAATTACACAAGCGTAATTCAAATAGTTCTGGTATTTATCCACAGGTTCCTGTAGGGTCTGCGGGCTCATCCGGCCCCTTTACGAAAGAAAGACATATTATGACCGACATGGTTGAAATTAACGATATTAATCCTAATCAAAAACCACTCGAAACGATTGCTGAGGCATTGCTCGAAATTGGTGAAACACTGGAATCCATTTTGGCATTGATCCAAGAACGGGAAGCTGGATTTAAGGCGCGCAGTGCACGGGCCAGTTCTTATGGGGATCGGCCATCTTATGGGGGTGATCGCCCGTCTTATGGTGGTGATCGCAAACCGTACGAACGTAAATCATATGGCAGCCGCGATGATTCAAATGAAGAGGGTGGCGACGGTGAGCGTAAACCATATGCCCGTAAATCTTATGGTGATAAACCAGCGTATGCGGCCAAACGTTCCTATGGGGACAAGCCTGCTTATGGGGATAAAAAGTCATTTGGAGGCGCCAAACGCAGTTTCGGGGCCGAGAAAAAACCCTATACCCCACGCGCGCCACGTGAAGATGGACCGACCGATTCGGCACCCCGTAAAAAATATAAGGGTGGATATTAATTCGAGCAGTCGATAACTCGATTAATTCGATGAACCGAACATAAAGATACCCCGCTCTTAAAAAGCGGGGTTTTTTTATGTTGATCGGATAAACGGATCATCGGATTCAGACTCTTTTAACCCGAATCGACGACACTGAATTTACCACCACTCTTATATGTCCCCTGTTTAAACGGAGGTTTGAAATGATGATGTCAAAACGTCATGATGAAGCGATGTCGCATGTGCGATTACCTTTACCGCCTGGTGTTTTCTCGCCGACCTGGGCTGTTGATATGGATGTGTATGTACGGTTTATGCGGGCCATGCGGGCAAGTACAATTACCAAGCCTGAACAAAAATTATTGGTTGCGATAACGACTGTTTCTACTCAAATGGCTCGTGAAATTGACGAAAGTGATGTGGCGCTGACTTTGGTCGAGTTGGGATTGCGGGCCCCCCGTGGGGCATTCCCGGCATTATTTGTGAATCGTGCGCTTGAGGCGCATATGCGATTTGTACGGCGTGGGGGTGATTTTAAAGAATCGCTTAAAGAATTGCTGGTTTTGTGGGGATTACCGGTTGCGGGTACTTTGCCAGTCAAAGCAGCGTCAATGAATTTTTCGATTGCGTCAATCCCCCGTGCGCTTCAAAAAGTTGCGCGGCAGGTGGATATGCAGAATTTGCTTGGGATTTCCCCCGAACCGGTTTTATAATTTAAGGTAGAGCGTTGTTTCCTCCCCCCCTTAGGGACGCTTGGTTTTTAAGCGTCCCTTTTTTTTATGAATTGAGTAAGGCCCATAATGACTCCAACGATCCTTTTATTGAACCTTGTGGGGGGCATTTGCTTGATGCTGTATGGCTTGCGTCAAGTGAAGCGGGGGATTATGCGCGGGTTCGGCGCCGATTTACGGGGGTTTGTGGCGTCGTGTACGAATAATCGCCTAACCGGATTTTTGGCAGGGATCGTCAGTACCATGGTGCTGCAGAGTGCGGGTGCCGTCACGATGATTCTTGCGACTTTTTTGGGACAAAAGATTTTAACAACAGCTGCTGCGTTAGCCGTTGTATTGGGTGCGGATGTCGGTGTGTCGATTGTGGCCCAACTCTTGACGTTTAACGTATCTTTTATAGGGCCGTTTTTATTGTTGGTTGGCTTTACCTTGTTAACAGGATTTGAACGTCGAAAAAAATTACAAAATATTGGCCTGACAATCTTTGGTTTAGGATTAATTTTATTTGCATTGGGGTGGATCAGGCAGGCGAGTATTCCAATCAAAGAATCCGAAGCCTTACCTTATTTAATGAAACCTCTCGAGATTGATCCCGTTCTGACGTTGATTGTGGCGGCATTGTTTACGTGGGTTCTTCACTCATCTTTGGCGTTCGTGATGTTGGTGGCCAGCTTTGCAGCGGTGGGAGTTGTGACGCCGCATTTGGCGTTGCAACTTGTTTTGGGGGCAAATATTGGGGCTGTTCTTATTCCTCTTGCCGCAACAATTCGAGATGAGCCAGCAGCGGTGCGGTTGCCATTTGCGAATTTATGTATGCGATGTTTTCTGGCGGTTATTTTTTTAGTTTTCTTGGGGCCTATTGCCGCTCAAGTCGCCGCGTTTGATCCAAATCCTGCCCGACAAGTGGTTCATTTCCATTTATTGTTCAATATCGTTAATGCAATTCTATTTTTGCCGTTTACCGGGTGGATTGCCGGATTTGTGCATCGGTTGATTCCAGATCGTGTTATTAAAGATGGCGCTTTTGTGCCAATGTATTTGGATTATAAACAAATGGATACACCTGTTATTGCCTTGTCAGCCGCCGCGCGCGAAACATTGCGGATGGCGGATGTTGTGCAAGGCATGTTGAAAAACAGTTTGGATGTGTTCAAAAATCATGATGAATATTTGGTCCGTAAAATTCAAGATCAAGATACAGTCGTTGACACGTTACATCGGGCTATCAAACATTATATGGCGCGCGCGATGGAATTATCATTGGATGCCAAAGAGGCACGACGGCATTTACAAATTATCAATTTCGCAACAACGCTTGAGCATATTGGCGATGCAATTGATAAAAGCATGATGCCGATGGCTAAGCGAATGATTGATAACCGGCGGCGATTTTCAGAGGCTGGTATGGCCGAAATTGAACATTTGTTCGGATTGGTGATGGGTAGTGTACGTACGGCTGAAACGGTGTTTATGACATCGGATAAAGCATTGGCGCGTACGCTGGTTGAAGGAAAAGAGATTGTCACGCGCGCCGAACGCCTTGCCTCAAGTAATCATTTCGCCCGCCTGAGCCAGGGTGTTCCCGAAAGCATTGAAACGAGTTCGGTGCATCTTGATTTATTGCGGGATTTACAACGTATTAACGGCGACGTTGTAACGGTTGCGTATCCGATTCTGGAGGAAACAGGAGAGTTATTGCCTAATCGATTAACGTCACCTAAACTGATATCGTTGGAGCCGGATTTGATGGCAGAGGGGTAGGGGGAATATAGCATGGATTTTAAATTATTGATGGATCGTTTGGGCGTCGATTTAACGCGTTACTTTGGCGATGCTATTATTGTGAAATCTCCTATCGATGGGGCTGAACTTGCGCGCATGGGCGCGCATAATCCAGAAGATGTTAATGTCGTTATTGGCCAGGCGCACAAGACATTTTATGCTTGGCGGTCTGTGCCGGCCCCTGCGCGTGGGGAATTGATGCGCTTATTTGGAGATGAATTACGGGGCGCCAAAGAAGATCTCGCGTTGCTTGTCACCTATGAAACTGGAAAGATTTTATCTGAATCGTTGGGCGAGATTCAGGAAATGATTGATATCTGTGACTTTGCCGTTGGGTTATCGCGGCAACTTTATGGTTTAACAATGCCTTCCGAACGTCCCGGACATGCGATTCGTGAAGTATGGCATCCGGTGGGCCCTGTGGGCGTGATCACAGCATTTAATTTTCCTGTGGCGGTGTTTGCATGGAATGCTGCGCTTGCTATTGTTTGTGGAAATCCGGTTGTGTGGAAACCATCTGATAAAACGCCGATTTCGGCTCTTGCAACCCAAACTCTTTTTTATCGGGCCTTTGAACGATTCCGATCTGGCGCTGATTTACCACCGCATTTGGTTCAATTGATTTTGGGCGCGCGGTCGGTGGGAGCAGCGCTTGCTTCACATCCTGGCGTTCCGGTCATCAGTGCGACGGGGTCGACGGCGATGGGTCGAGATGTTGCCAAACTGGTGGCGGGACGGTTGGGGCGTTCGATTTTGGAACTTGGGGGGAATGCGGCGATGATTGTGTCACCCTCCTGTGACCGCAATTTGGCGTTGCAAGCTGTTTTGTTTGGAGCCGTGGGCACATCAGGGCAGCGGTGCACAACGTTAAGACGATTAATCATTCATGAGTCGATTGTGGAAGCATTTTTGGGCCAGCTGGTCGAAGCGTATGGCACGATCAGTATCGGGGATCCCCGCTCGGATAATGTTATGATGGGGCCGTTGATTGACGCAAATGCTTTTGTTGCGATGCAAGCGGCGGTTAAACACGCCCAATCTGAAGGGGGCGTCGTGATTTGTGGGGGTACGCGGGTATCAGATGGCGTGTCATCGGGGGGGATGTATGTGCGACCGGCTATTGTTCGTATGCCGGCCCAAACCGAGATTGTGGGTCGCGAAACGTTTGCACCTATATTATATGTGATGACCTATAAAAACTTTGCCGAAGCCATTGCGATGCAAAATGATGTCCCTCAAGGGTTGTCGTCGTGTATTTTTACAAACCATATGCGCGAGGCGGAATTATTCTGTTCGGCCCAAGGGTCCGATTGTGGTCTCGCCAATGTAAATTTGGGACCGTCGGGTGCCGAAATTGGGGGCGCGTTTGGGGGAGAAAAAGATACGGGCGGCGGGCGCGAGGCGGGGTCGGACGCGTGGAAAAATTATATGCGGCGCCAAACGCAGACGGTTAATTACTCAGGGGCCCTCAGTTTTGCGCAAGGTGTGCGGTTTGGGGTATAGTTTTTTCTTCTATAAGGGATCCGTTAAAAGTCATTGTGCCATTTTGATAAGAATGAGATCCGCCTGCATAAGAATTTGCATGTAGTATTCTTCCGGCAACTTGGCAAGCTATCCAAGCAGACTGGCGACCAGTTTCAGAGTCATATGATCCAATCGCTTGAAAAACAGTGATATGAGAACCAACTCCAATTGTACTGGACCTATTTATTACTTGGGGGCGCAGTGTCTCTTTATACTTGTTATTTTTCGGAAGATTTATTTCTGCGGTCATAATATCGCCATCTTTTTTAAAGGTACAGCCAGTCGCCGTTTTCAGAATTTCATTCGAAGGGGCTGTATTTGTCGAAGATTCGAAACCCTCTAATCCTAAAGCGAGGGCACCAGCCACAACGGCTGCAAAAGGATAACGTAATCTTATCATTCCTATCTCCTCTTAGGTTCGTTTGAGCAGGTCGTCCCCGATTGGAGGGATCTCTTGCATAAATATTATGTAAACAATGAATTAAAATTACATCTTTATTCCGGAAAATGCAACAAAATAATTTTGCGGCGGTGCATTAACCGGTCGTTTACCAAGGATACGTCATTATTACATTATAGAAAATATTATAAATAACCCGAATGACGTAGCTTAAAACCTTTTTTCGAACAATAGGTTACGAAATCTTTACGCTTATATCATGAATATTGGTTTAGGAGCAACAATCAACTATAAAAATAGGATTTATGGTTATAAAATTTGTTACGAATTTGTAAAGAGCGTAGCATGAATACATCTCAACCCCAGTTGTTAAGGAGTCTCTCGATGCTGAAACCTGCGCATACGTTAAAAGATGTTCGTCAAACACGGTTGGAGGCGCTTGTAAAACGCCACGAAGAAATTTCAGAAAAGATTGATGACACGCATATCCATCACAAATCGATTAGTGATTTTTATGTCGCTGAACTTAAAAAACAAAAATTAAGGATTAAGGATATGATCGAAGAAATTGCGGGCCACACCGTGGCGGGCGGTGCCCAGCGCGCATAGGAGCAGAGATCCTAGAGATAAAAAAGAGGGCGCAGAGCATAATTTTTTTGGGAAAATATTTTCCCAAAAAAATTATGCTCTGCGCCCTTTTTTATTCTCTGTATTTTTAACGCGTTATGCCCCTGACCCTGATTTGAA
>CAZLPZ010000048.1:0-8104 GCA_964561535.1 uncultured Pseudobdellovibrionaceae bacterium
CTATGACACCCCCAACAGATAAAAGCACATCACCTGCCATTGACCCAAATCTGCAATCGCATACGTTAACTTTTACACCAGATCATACACCGCCTAGATCCGGAGCAGATGACAAAAAACAAAATAATGCCAAAGATATAAAAGAAGACCCGAATAAATCAGATAGAGAAAAAGAAAAATCAGACAAAGATGCCCCCCGCCTTGACGAACAACTTTTTACTCAAACTGCCAAATTGAAACCGTGGGATAAACGCAACACCCTTTACGGCTTGGGCCAAAATACCGAAAAAATCCGCGCGGCGTTGATTGTTTTTGAATCCGAACCCGAATATGCGAACCCCCAAACCCTGATAGACGTCGCGGCCTTGTATGCCCAAGTGGGTGATTATAAATCAGCGGCGCGGTATTATTACGCGGCCAATCTGCGTCGTGCGTTTGACACCATTCGGTTTCCGTCATCTACTATTCCGGCCTTGGATGGTGGCACGTGGGGCGAATCGGTCGGCGCGTGGGTTACAAATTCATCTGCACGTATGCAAAATACCCTGAACGATGTGCGCGCCTGGGATGAACGTATCCCCTATCGATATCACCCGGGATACACCGTACCGGAAGCATCGATTAATACACACGTCCCGGATGAATCCGAATGGGCCGATATCTTGAATACAACCCGCACCGATTTTTTTAAATCTGTCGGCGAGATGAGCCAGGCATTAGGGCGCATGGGGCGGTAAATGAGCTCCTCGGTTTTTTAAACATACATCCCTTTAATATATACATATACCCAATTCCTACCGCGTCAAAACACTTGGGTTTTTTACCAGTTTTGCCTTTTCACCAAAATTTGGTAAGATCCCGGTCTTACTATAAAAAAGGATCCTCTTATGCTTGATTTTGAAAAACCTGTAACCGAACTTGAATCCCGCGTCCGCGATTTACGCATGACGGGAGATACAACATCAGGGATTAACCTGGGGGCTGAAATTGGCCGGTTGGACGACAAGATTAAACGCCTCTTGAAATCCATCTATGCGTCGCTTGAGCCGCACCAACGGGTCCAGGTGGCACGCCATGAAAAACGTCCCCATTTTATGAACTACATCGAGCATATGATCGAAGGATTCACGCCCCTGTCGGGAGACCGATTATATGGCGATGATCACGCTTTATTGGGGGGACTGGGACGATTTCGCGGCCAACCTGTCGTCATCATGGGCCACGAAAAAGGGCATGATCTAAACACGCGACTGAAACACAATTTCGGCATGCCAAAGCCCGAAGGATACCGCAAAGCCCAACGTCTTATGCATCTGGCTGACCAGTTTAAATTACCCGTTATAACCCTGGTTGATACCGCCGGGGCCTACCCCGGCGTCGAAGCCGAAGCGCGTGGCCAGGCCGAGGCCATAGCCCAATCCATCAACACATGCCTGTCATTAAACGTCCCAATTATTTCGGTCATTGTCGGCGAAGGTGGGTCAGGCGGCGCGATCGCGATTGCAACCGCCGACCGCGTTTATATGTTAGAAAATTCAATTTATTCAGTTATCAGCCCCGAAGGATGCGCATCCATTTTATGGCGCAGCGGGACATTCGCAGGAACAGCCGCCGCTGCATTAAAGCTGACAGCCAAGGATCTTTCAACGTTAAAATTAATTGATGCCATTATTACAGAACCTTTAGGTGGCGCACATCGGGACCCTTCAACAGCCATTGCAACTGTATCAAACCAAATCGAAAAAGGCCTGCGCGAACTATCCCGTCTATCTCCTGAACAACTGCGCTCGGAACGCCGGAAAAAATATTTGGCCATGGGCCGTGATTTACCCAGCCATGATGACAAGCATTGGTTTTTTTAAACAATATCGTCAGGTATAATCATTATTTTTTGCTTTTATCATAGATATAACCGCCCGCTCCTCCGACAGCTGCGCCAACAGCCGCGCCACCAAGGGCACTGCCCCCTGTGACAGCCGACCCAATCGCCCCAACCCCAGCCCCAATTCCCGCCCCCGATAGGGTGCGTTGTTGGGTCTGGTTCATCCCGGAACACGCCACCAAAACTAATACTGTAAAACTTAAAACAACTGCTTTTAAAAAATAGATATTATTCGATGTCATGATGGCGTACTCCTATAGAAATAAAGGTTTATTTATTATAGCGGGCTTTATCCTTATTAATTTTATCAATACGCGGAACATAGGCTCCCTGCCATTCAGCTTGATCAATCATATTATCGTTATTGACATCCGCTAAATTAAAGGCAAGGTCCAAAAACTCTTGGGGCGACAAACCATCCTGGTTTTTATCAAACCATGTCAATGCCGTATTCTGCATAAAGGTTTCATAGGTAAATTGACTTTTATCCGCAATACCATCACCATTAAAATCATAAGAAATCGTCGTATTCTTCTCCATCGGCATCACAGTAACCACCGCGCGTCGTTTATATTCAATATTGTCAATCAATTCATTTCCATCGGTGTCATATAAACCAAATAGCAACTTACTAATTTCAACAACCGATAAAATATTATCTTTATTCGCATCATAACTCATAAAATTAACAACGCGTCCACCGGCGGGAATGGGCAGACTATGCGTATCGGTTTGCCAATAAATATCCGTATGATTTGTGGTAGAATTTTTAATTGTCGTTGTTTTACTTTGAGTGCCATCCCCAGGGGTCGTGACGACTGTTTCTTTGGTTGTCGTGGTTGTTTGCGCCAAAGACGTTCCAATAAACGCTGTACTTGCAAGTAAAGCGACAGCCCCCAGAAAAAATTGTTTATTATATTTAATCATTTTATTATTCCTTATATTTTTAATGCCCCGTTATTGGGTTGTACCTCACTAACATTCGTACAATAAATTTGGTTCCAAAAAATTCTCTATGGAACTAAAAAAATTATAAATCGTTATCATTATGATCAAAAAAAAATATAAAAAATTACACAAAGGCAAATATCATGACTGATCATAATATTCTACTAATCCTCCTTATCATTCTTTTTATAGGCGCAATCCCGCGTTGGCCCTACAGTCGCAACTGGGGCTATGTTCCAAGCTCTGGTTTTGGCCTTGTATTGATCGTGCTTGTTATTTTTATTCTTTTGGGAAGAATATAACGACATAAGATGGAACTAAATCGCTCATACTTGCGTTTATATAATACCACCTGAAAGTTCAGGGATCTTGAAAGGATAAAATAATGACTAAAAATATCACTTATTTAAGCGTGGCGATCGTCGCCTTAACGTTAGCCGGATGCGGCATGTATGGGCAAAATTCAAATCTACCCCCCGGACAATATGAACAACATTCAAGTACAGTTGATTCAAAAGGAACCGCTCGTACAACAAACAAATCAACCGATGTCTATTATGATGAATACGGGAATAAAAAAGTAAATATTGATAAAAAAACAACAACAGACCCAAAAGGGTTGATGAACAAAACGACGACAAAATCCCATCAAAATATGGAATAATATTTTTATGTTATAAATGAGAGGCCCCATAAAAACGGACCTCTCATTTTTTTATTCGTTTAAAAATCTGAAATAAAACAAATTATCGACTTTTAAAAAGACCTCTTTCCCACATTTTAATAATACGTTGGGCCCGCGCTGTGGCCGCAACACGCGCCACCAAATACCCATACATACCGCCCGTAAAATGCCCCTGCAAAATATAGTGTTGAAAAAAGGACATCGGGTATTCCGTGAATAATCGCAGAGTTAATATCCACCTTGATTTTTTTAATAATGCACTAGACTGCGCCGTTGTATAGGAATCATATTTTTGAATAAGATGTGCAATCGACCGGATCGAGTAATGAAAACACATTTTCTTTAATCGACCCACCCGTGCTCCTTGTGGTACATCCACGCGATCATGAACGGGGCTTAAATTCGTCCGGCCCCGACTTTTACGAAACAACCTTACCCCCCACGTTGCCCGCCCCCACAAACGCGGCCGTATTGCCCCCGGATAAACATCCATCATGCCCATTTCATAAAAATCAAAAGGCGGAGTCGGTCCGAATAATTGCCGTATCTCATCCGCAAGCACAGGCGTAATAACTTCATCAGCATCAAGACATAATACCCAATCATTTCGACACTGATCTTCGGCAAAGTATTTTTGTGCCCCGTATCCAGGCCAAGGGTTTATCACAACGCGCGCGCCCGCCGATGTTGCCACCGCCCCTGTCCCATCGATACTAAATCCATCTTCAACCACCACAATATCATCTGACAATCCACGCACTGATAAAATCGCACGACCAATGCGATCGGCCTCATTTCGAGCAATAATATAAACGGAGAGGGGAATAGGGGAAGATCGGATCATAATCCAAGATTTATATCTGGTTTTGAATATTTTGTCGTGCATTATCTCTTTTAATGACCCTCCAAGACTATAGGCTTGGCAAGAAAAACCTGATAAACTGGAAAAAATGGCTTTGGCCTTTCCCTTCCTTTTCCTGGAATAAAACCCATGTCCCTATATCGCCTTATTCCCCTGTCCTGTCTTTTAACCCTGACGGCCTGTAATTTCGGCAAAACATTTGAAAACTATCAAATGCCTACTGGGTATACTTATTTAGATACAACACCAATCTCTACACCACATGGTTACCATAAAACTTTAGCCGAAGAAGACGCGGCACGCGACGACATTGCAAACCATGCGGATGGATGGAAGAATGCCGTTTTAAACGCCCTGACCCCGATTTCATCTGTGCTGGACATGTCGCAACCTGTCGCTGTTGTCGCGGCCCCCCCCCTCACCCCACTCAATTCTGCGGCTGCCAATTACGCGCGTGAAGTTATGATTGGTATGAATTATCTGGTGGCATTACCTGCCGATACAACACAACTGGTCCATGTCGACGGTAAACGCATCGGCAACGAATCCAATGACACCGTTCAATTTACCCTCTCGATTGAACGCGACGGCATTGTTTACGCCAGCCGCACGATCGAAGTAAAGATGAAGCCGCAGGAATCAGAAGATGCCCTACTCCCCTCGTGGACACATCTGAATGATCCTTTGGTTCCCGTTCCGGTCCTCGCTCCTCTTCCTGAACCGATCGTCCAATCTGATTCACCCCTCTCGGCCCCTGCCGTGTCTATCCCGCCTTTGGATACAACGGGAGGAATTTCGATAGTTCCCCCTGTCCCTGCCGAGCTCCACTCGGAACGACGTGGCCGAGCTGTTCCATTATATGGTAAATAAGGATTATTTTTTATGTTCCGCCTTATTATCTTATCTACCGTTCTTTTCTGTACCACGAGCCTTACGGGATGCAATAATGTCTTACGCGATTTAGAACATTTCCCTGAACTTTTTGATCCCAAAGTCAATGTCACCGAATATAATTACGCTGCCGCCGATGATTTAGTCAGCCAGACCAAGGGGAACTTACCTCTCTCGGCCCCAATCGCCGTCGGTGTTTTGTATCCGACAAATTTAAAATCAGGCGAAAAAACGCCCCCCTTTGGTCAAGTTACCGCCGAACAAATCGCCACGCGGTTCGTAAATTTAGGATATAACGTCCGCGATTTAGGCGTTAATTTACAAGAATCAGCAAGTCTATCAGAACGCGGATGGTTGGAACGTGCGACCAATGCGGGGGCAGATGTCATTCTCGTCGGCAATTATACAATCAGCGATTACGATGTATTACTCAACGTCCGACTTGTGGATGCCAAAGGCGGGCGCATTTTAGGTGCCACCAATTATCGAGTCCCCTTGGGCAGTGATACATACCGATTATTAAATCGCGATCCATTTCAGGCTGTTGGTGTACAGCCCGTGAATAACCCCGACGCAACTTTGCCAGGCACACCCTTGCCGTCGCGCGATTTACCAGTTCGCATTTTCAATGATTAGGTGTCATCCGAGGCGATGCGCCAGGATCCGGTGAGATTGAAATACTTTTACGCTCTAGATCCCGGCCTTCGCCGGGATGACAGCTCTGATGTTACTTCTCTACCTTCTGAATCGGTCGCCCGCCAATAATCCGCACGATCAAATAAGGCGGGATCGATTTCTCTTCGCCTTTATTAAACGCACCCGACAAATGCAATTGATTCACGGTTGCATACAACGCCTGATCGGGTCCAAAGGCAAACCCATCGACCCACGACAACATCGCATCGCGAATCCATGTTGTATATTTCCCTTTATTATTCACAATCCCGATCGATCCATCATTTTGTGATCCGATAAAGATATTTTCCGCATGATCCACAATCATTCCGTCAGACGATGGTTTTGACCCGACGACGTCAATCTTTTTACCCAAGTCCTGAACCAAAAACGCCGGATTAATCAAATCCATAACGGACACGCGATACACCAATCCTTCCGACATCGGCGCATAATAAACATACGTTCCGCGCGGATCCATTGTGATCGGGTTTAACCCCAGAAACAAAGCATGATCCTTCCCCCCCCGGGTCAACATCACAGGCTTTCCACCTGCCATCATTTTCTTTTGCGGCGGACGTAAACTGGGGTGTCCCACCAATTTCCGGACGGCAAGGCCCGTTTCCAGATCCAAGTCAATAATTGCGGGATCCGGTTGGCCGATCAAATCCGCTTGACCCATATCGGCAATAAAAACGTGCCGGGCGTCAGGCGTGATCACAAAATCCTGCAAAAACGATTGGCGCGTTGTGGCGTTTGCCGGAATATACCAGACATGTTTCAACGCATTCGCCGTCAAATCCCACGCAACCAGTTTCGGCGTTGCGCCTTGTGTCCCCATATCAAGAATATAAAGCGTGTCTTTTAACACAGCCAAATGAATAACGCTCGATAACCCTACACCATCCCGCCCCGGTTCGCGCGCCCATTGTTCGTTTGGGAAGGGTTTCGTCGTGCCGTCGGGCGCCACCTCCATCACCTTAAAGATTGGGTTATCAAAGGGATGGTGACTGATGAAAATGCGTCCCCGTTCGCTGACCGCCACATTCCCAGGACGATCTTTTAATTGGGCAACGATTTCAAGGACCGGCGCGCCAAATGGGTTCGCCTGCGCCGGCAGAATACATAAAAGAAAAAAACCTAAAGAAAAACACAGGCGAAACATCTCTTCCCCACAAACTAAAATTATGGTTATCTACACTATAATTATACCGTTTTACAGGACAAGTGCACGTGATTTCATTACTCGGATCTCCAGATCATATGTTACGCACCATTTTGGATGAAATGGATCGTTTATCATTACCATCCGATTTAGAGTGCGATCATATTTGTTACCGCGTTGCAACAACGGATCGGTACCAAGAATTAAAAGAATCAATTTCCAAATTCAGTACTTTATTATTCGAACCCATGATTGCGGGACGGCCGATTTCTATTTTTCTACTGAATGAACCTTATGTTTATCATGGACGATCCATTCGTTGCCTTGAAATGCCTGCCCCGAAACAGGAGTCGTCTTATACAGAAGGTTGGGAACATGCTGAATTTGTTATTCCCCATCACGATAACGCGCCTTTAAATAGTACGCTCGAAAAATTTATGCACGCCCACCCATCTCTAGCCTTTGATACCCGCACAATCGACAAAAAATTAAACCCTGAAATCGGATTAAAAATACCCCCTTACCAGATTAAATTCCATGTCCGGGATATCCGTGACGTCATCGAACTTGAAAAACAAGAGTTGGGGCTATAATACACATTGTCAACAGCCCTAAAATATGGCATCCCTGTCATATCGCTTCACCTTTACTTGGAAGACCGATGATAATGACATATTTCTCTTTTAAACCTCTGATATGGAGTTTGATAATGACGATCGCCGCCGCCCCCGTTGCCTTTGCCGGCACGCCCGAAAATACATTGACCCTGACCTTAAAGGACGGCCCCGTTGTCATTGAAATGTTGCAAGACAAGGCGCCAAAACATGTCGAACGCATCAAGACATTAACAGCCAAGGGGTTTTACGACGGTGTAGTCTTCCACCGCGTGATCCAAGGGTTCATGGCACAAACCGGCGACCCCACGGGAACGGGAACCGGCGGATCGGACCTGCCCGATTTACCCGCCGAATTTAACAATGAAAACTTTGGACGCGG
>CAZLPZ010000049.1:0-7815 GCA_964561535.1 uncultured Pseudobdellovibrionaceae bacterium
ATGGCCATTCAGATAGAAATTCTTGAAGAAATTTATAGACAATCGGGTACATCCCCCGGTCGAACCACTGTTTTGATTATTCGCCTTATCGCCTGATCATCTTACTTCGAATTCCCCTGATGATTTTTTAAAAGAATCACGTATCATCACCGACACGATGTCGTATAAATTCCGTGTACATCTTTCGCTTGTTTTTTGTGGGCTGGTTTTAATGACCTCTTTTGCCCTTGCTTTATCGTGGGGGTGGGCGCTTGCGTCTGTTGTACCCGATACGCGGAATGGGCACGAGGGGGCTTTGTTATCACGGATCGCACCTGAATTTACGCCGTCTGGACATCATTCGTTACCTGACCATGAACCAGGGTCGGACTCGCATTTATCAACCGAATCGGTTGATGCAGCGCAAGCGAATTCATTGGTCTCTAATCCAAAAATAATCACAGATACCCAAGATGTGGTCGCCGGGATTATTCCCGCGTCATTTTCAACATCACAAGATTCGCGCGCGATAGGGTTTCACGGGGTCGCCCGTATGGCGATTATCATTGATGATATGGGTCTTGCCTTACGAAATAGTGAAGCGATCGTTGATTTACAAGCCGGGCTGACCTTATCGTACTTACCTTATGCAACTGATATTCAGGCACAAGTTGACGCCGCCCATGCGCGTGGTCATGAAATTATGCTGCACTTGCCGATGGAGCCGATGAAATCGGATTTAAGTGCAGGGCCTCATGCTTTGGTCACAGGGCTAAGTGATGACGAATTTGACCGCCGCGTTCAGGAAAATTTAAATGCATTCACAGGATATGTGGGTATTAATAATCATATGGGATCGCGTTTGACATCAACGGCGCCGTTGATGGAGAGGGTTATTCAAGAAACATCGGCGCGCGACGTTTTCTTTGTTGATTCGTGGACCAGCCCTCGGTCGGTTGCCTATCAGGTCGCGGCGTCTGCCGGAATTCCACGCGCGCGGCGTGATGTATTCCTTGATCATGAAACGGGCGCAGCGCCGGTGTGGCAAGCGTTGCGTCAGGCGGAATATATTGCGCGGCGAAATGGTTCAGTCGTGGTTATTGGGCATCCGCGTGCGGACACGATTGCTGTGTTGCGGGCGTGGTTGCCGATGGCACGGGCGCGCGGCATTCAAATTGTACCGATGTCGGAATTAGTTTATGACGGGACGGTGGCCGGGGACCCGGTTTTGATCGCCGATGCCATCAGGCACCGGACCGCCCGGGCACCTGTCGGCCCGAAATATGAAAATTAAATAGCATTTAGTACATAAATTATTCAGCCTCTTTTTTATATATTACGTAATAATATTATAATTTTTTGAATTCTTGTTATAAAATCTATTTTAAATCAATTGGTTATAATAAGATTATCTTGGACGTTCAATCACAGATTAATTTCTTTTTTTGCTCTCATTTGAATTTTTTATTATAAAATGTTTGACCTATGGAAAATAATATGTTACAACAATGCTGTCGATGCGATGAGTAAGGCGATTAAAAAAAGAGCATCGGTGGGTCACATAAAAAATAAGAGTGGGGAGAAAAAAATGATGTGGGGATTGATGCTGATCTTTTTGGCAAGTGCGGTTTTGTTTATCGGTGGGGTGGTGATGTCGTTCCGTGCGACGGGCCAGTTGAAACGACACTTAACATTTGCTGGAATGATGTTTTAAAACGCTCGCCTGGGCCCCTTTGATTTTTGGGTTTGGGTATGTTAAAGAGTTTCTCGCTTGGGGGAGAAACAGCCGCTGGGACGACGTGGGGGTCGCCCAGCGGTTTTGTTTATAAGATTGATGCTAAGTTACAATATTTATTTTTGATGAGAGATTATCTATGAAATCAGCTTGTTCTTTAGCTTTGAATATGATCGTTGTCGGATCTTTTATAGGAGGGAGTGGGGAGGTGCAATCTACCCCATCCTCCAGGGGAGAAGAAGCAGAGTCTTCACACTTGGGGATGAGTATTATCAGAGCGAATCTGAACGATCCTCAACGTTTAAAAGATGTTTTTGTAAAAGTCGTAAAGCCAAATACAGAAAATCTATGCGCTGTTGTTGCAGAAGTTGTCTTGGTCGCGGGTACCGTTGATCGTTATCGTAATTTTTTATATCATATGGGTATAAGGGGTGATCTTAGGGAATTAAAGATGAGTGACCTTACGTCGTCTCAAAAAAGCGCTCTGGATGTATTGAGAGTTAATAATTTTTCAGAAGATGATTTTAAAGGGTTTAATTCAAATACAATTCTTGCCATTTGTACACCTCTTCTCAGTTAAACCCCCAACGCATCCGCCTCTAACCGTTTGATGTCGTCGCGTAACTGGGCCGCGGTTTCAAATTCCAAATTCTCGGCGGCTTTCACCATTTGGTCATGCAGTTTCGCGATATATTTTTTGAACGTCGCTTCGGTTAATTCAATACCATCCGCATCATAAATGCCAATGCCGCCCGCCGTGTGTACCGCGTTTTTCGGCTTGCCGCCGATTTTGGTATTCACGTGATCACCGCGTTCATAGACGCTGCTCATCACTTCGCGGATATTTTTCTTGATCGATGACGGGGTGATGCCGTGCGCGGTGTTATATTCGACCTGTTTCGCGCGGCGGCGGTTGGTTTCCTCGATCGCCGCGTTGATTGATTTTGTCATGACGTCGGCGTATAAAACAGCGATGCCGTCCACGTTCCGCGCCGCGCGACCAATCGTTTGGATCAGGGACGTTTTGTTCCGCAAAAACCCTTCTTTGTCTGCGTCCAATATCGCCACCAACATACATTCGGGGATGTCCAGTCCTTCGCGTAACAGGTTAATGCCAACCAGAATATCAAAGTTACCCAACCGCAAATCGCGCAGGATTTCAATGCGTTCTAACGTGTCGATATCGGAATGCAAATATTGCACGCGCAATCCGTTTTCGGATAAATATTCGGTGAGTGACTCGGCCATTTTTTTGGTGAGTGTGGTGACCAATGCCCGGCCGCCGAGGCCCACGACCCGTTGGCATTCCGCCATTAAATTATCAATCTGATTTTCGGTCGGTCGAATTTGAATGGGCGGGTCGATCAACCCCGTTGGGCGCACGATTTGTTCTGCAAATACGCCGCCCGTCCGTTCCAACTCCCACGGGCCAGGGGTTGCCGACACAAACACGGTTTGTGGGCGAATCTGGTCCCATTCTTCGAATTTTAACGGGCGATTATCCATACAGGATGGCAGGCGGAACCCATATTCAGACAACGTCGTCTTTCGGGACCGATCCCCGTGATACATGCCGTTTAATTTCGGGATCATGTTATGGGATTCATCCAAAATCCTCAACGCGCCGGGCGGTAAATATAAGATCAAGGTCGGCGGCGGCGATCCCGGCGCGCGGCCCGTTAAAAACCGCGAATAATTCTCGATCCCTTGGCACATGCCAGTAGCAGCGAGCATTTCGAGGTCAAAGGTGCATCGTTCATTTAATCGTTGTGCTTCGACGAGTTTGTTGTTGGCGTACAGTTCTTCCAATCGTGTTTTCAGTTCAGCTTTAATCGCTGTAATCGCCTGGGCAATCGTGGGGCCCGGCGTGACATAATGTGAGTTCGCGTAAATCCGCACACCCTCAAGCGACGAAAATTTATGCCCCGTGAGCGGATCAAATTCGGTCATGGCATCGATTTCGTCTCCAAAGAACGAAAACCGCCATGCGCGGTCTTCCATGTGCGCGGGGAACAGCTCGACCGTGTCGCCGCGGACACGAAACGCCCCGCGTTCAAACGCGATATCGTTGCGTGTGTATTGGAGTTCGGTTAGTTTCGCGATGAAATCTTGGCGGTCAATGCGCGCGCCCGTACTGACCCAAAACGTCATCGATTGATAATCTTCTTTTGATCCAATCCCGTAAATACAGGATACGGACGCGACGATAATGACATCGCGCCGTTCAAATAAAGCGCGGGTGGCCGCGTGACGCATCCGGTCGATTTGTTCGTTGATCGTGGCTTCTTTTTCAATATAAGTGCCGGATTTTGGAACGAATGCCTCGGGTTGATAATAATCGTAATACGACACGAAATATTCAACAGCGTTGTCCGGGAAAAACGATTTCATCTCGGAATAGAGTTGCGCGGCGAGTGTTTTATTTGGCGCGAGGATCAACGTAGGGCGGTTGGTTTGTTCAATCACATGCGCCATCGTGAATGTCTTACCCGATCCTGTGACGCCCAAGAGGACTTGATCGGTCAGACCTGCGTTTAATCCGTCGACCAATTGTTTGATGGCTGCTGGTTGATCCCCGGCGGGGGTATAGTCAGAGACCAGTTTAAACGCCCCGCCGGTTTTTTCGGCGGTCGGATCAAAAAGGGCAGGTTGAGGTTCGAGAAGGGGGGTGGACATGGGGTTTAAATAGGGCTTTATAGGGGGGAAGTAAAGGATGATAACAGATAGTGTCGCCCTAGGCGTTGAGCCGGGGCCTCGTGAGGTGCATTCTTATCTGGATCCCGGCCTGCGCGGGGATGACAACATCATGATAAAAGGATCTTCAACATGCCCCGGAAATTCATTGGTGATACGTTGGTTTTGGCCACCCATAACAAAGGAAAAGTCGCCGAACTGCGCGATATGCTCGCGGGGCGGGTGTCCCATATTTTAACGGCCGCCGAACTGGGGCTGCCGGAACCCCCAGAAACCGGCACGACGTTTACCGAAAACGCGATGATCAAGGCATTGGCCGCCGCGCGGTTGTGTAAATTTCCGGTGCTCGCCGATGATTCTGGCTTGTCTATCGCGGCATTAAACGGTGCGCCGGGGGTATATTCCGCCGATTGGGCTGGGCATCCGCGCAATTTCCGCGCGGCCATGCACCGGGTCTTGGCCGAGATGCGGGGGGCAGGGGACCGATCAGCCGATTTACAAACCGTGATGATCCTTGCCTGGCCGGACGGGCACACGGAAATCACCGAAGGCCGGGTTGATGGGGTGATTACCCCAACAATGCGCGGATCTGGTTTTGGATATGACCCGATTTTTAGGCCCGTGGGCCACGCCAAAACATTTGGCGAGATGGGTCGGGCGCAAAAAGGGACCATGTCCCATCGCGCCCGGGCATTGACCGCGATGATGGATCGGTGTTTTTAAGATGGGGGAGGGATTAGCTGTCTATATCCACTGGCCGTATTGTATTCAAAAATGTCCGTATTGCGATTTTAATTCGCATGTGGCGCGGGCGGCTGTTGACCCCGATGATTGGGCGCGAGCGTATATTCAGGAACTTGAATTTTACCGTTATTTGACGGGACCGCGTACCGTGACGTCGATTTTCTTCGGGGGGGGCACGCCGTCATTGATGGATCCTAAAATTACGGGCCGCGTCATACAAAAAATCAATGATTTATGGGGGTTATCCGGGGATATTGAAATGACGCTCGAGGCCAACCCTAATTCGGTCGATGTTGAGAAATTTAAGTCATTTAAATTGAATGGAATCAATCGAGTATCTATTGGACTTCAATCATTAAATGATGCGCAATTGAAATTCTTGGGCCGGGCGCACAATGCCGCGGAAGGGATGCGGGCCATTGATATCGCCCGGTCGGTGTTTAACCGATATTCATTTGACTTAATATACGCACGGCCCAAACAAACCTTGGCCGAATGGGAAGCGGAACTGGCGGCGGCGATCCCACTGGCGAACGGTCATATGTCACTCTATCAATTGACCATTGAACCCCAAACGCCGTTTTTTACCGCCCATGCGCGGGGCGAATTTGCCGTGCCGGGCGAAGACTTGGCCGCGGATATGTATAATATTACCGATCAAATGATGGCGATGGCCGGCATGCCGGCCTATGAAATTTCAAATTATGCAACGCCGGGCCAAGAAAGCCGTCATAATTTAACGTATTGGACGTATGGGGATTATATCGGTGTTGGGCCGGGGGCGCACGGGCGATTGACCCTGAACGGCGTTAAATACGCAACCCGGGCTCATCGTGCACCCGAAATTTGGATGCGCCAGGTACATGATCGAGGTTACGGCGCGCACCCATTTACGGTGGTGCCGTTGGATGATCGTGGCGTTGAGGCGGTGATGATGGGGCTGCGCTTGACCGCAGGCCTGGACCTTGCCATCATTGAACGCGAAACCGGCCGTCCGTGGGCGGATTTGATCGATCCGGGCCGCATTGCCGATTTGGTCAAGAATGGAGATTTGGTTTTAAGGAATCTATGAATATGTGTCATTCCGGCGAAGGCCCGAATTTCGTGCAGTATATTCCTTCTTGGATTCCGGCCTTCGCCGGAATGACACGTTGATTTTCCCCCTTGCTTTTGCGGCGATCCTTTGTGTATGATCGCGCCACTTTACGGACGCGCCCGTAGCTCAATTGGATAGAGCACCTGACTACGGATCAGGAGGTTAGGGGTTCGAATCCCTTCGGGCGCACCATATATTTAAAGATGACATTTTTCCTTTAATTATTATACCCGCCGCTGTAGACCCCTTTGGAGTTTGATTTCAATGCGCCGTTTGTCGGGGTCGTCGAGAGCCATTTTTTAAGCTCGACATGGTTCCCGATATAAGTTGTTGAGGCGCGATCGGCCGTTTTCCCACCGACATTGATGACACGTTCCCATCCTTTAACGTGCATACAGGATTCAAAATCGGTATATTGCTGGGCCTCGACCAAGAGGGCACCATCGCGGTCAAGGCTATCAAAACCCATTAAATTGGCGTGCGCCTCGTTTTCGGCCCCCGCGACGTCCCGAGAATTTTCCGGGATAATTTCTTTAATTTGTCCCAAACGCACGAGTTCCGACAGGTCAGTGATGCAATGAGATATATCTCGGTTGAGCATTTGTTGAGCTTTAGGCCCTTGGGTCCACATTGCCGATGTCGCATCCGTGCGTTGCCAAAAATCACCGTCCCGGACCAACTTTTGTTTTAAAGCACCGATCGTGCCCGAATGCCCGCCTGAGCAGGCAGAGAGGGATAGAGTCATGATCCCGACAAGGGTAAAGGTGAACAAGCGGGATGGGAAAGGGGACATGATAAAATCCTTAAAAGGCGGGGTTTAATAGGCGGGTGATGCGTGTGACCCGAAAGCGGCGAATCAGACACGTGCCGTAAAATCTAGAGTCAAGGATATCAACGGGCATGCATCCTTGCAACAATGATTGATGGAGGGGGTAAAAAATTCGGCGGGTGACAGAGGGGCGGGATTCGGGTATGTGTTTTATATGAATGATCATACGTATTCTTGCCGTGTTTATTACGATGATACCGATGCGGGGGGCATTGTGTATTACGCGAATTATCTGAAATTCGCGGAACGGGCACGCACCGAATGGTTGCGGGACAGGGGCATTGAAAGTTCGTCTCTGCGCCGTGATTTGGGTGTGTTGATTGTTGTGAAAAAGGTCGAGATTGATTATCAATCTCCTGCGCGTTTGGATGATATGTTGCTTGTTGAAACAGGCGTGATGGCGGTGGGCGGATCATCAATGAATTTGATCCAGAATGTGTTTCGGGTTGGACAGGGCGATGGCCCGGTACACGGTCAGGAAATCGATATGATGCGCCAACCCATTTGTGCGATGACGATTGTGTTGGTGTGTGTATCCGAGACCACCGGGCGGCCTGTGCGCTGGCCGGAATGCATTCTCGAAATGCAAAGATAATAGGGTTTAGATTTTTAATTATGTATATTATGAGTTTTTGCCTTTTTTCTTCTCTTTTTTCCTCTGTGCTCTCATCTCAAACAAAAAGCGGCGCGCCGTTTTCGTATCTGACCAGTGACTTTGGCGCAGCGGTTGAAAGACCC
>CAZLPZ010000050.1:0-7193 GCA_964561535.1 uncultured Pseudobdellovibrionaceae bacterium
AGAGCGTCGCAATGGCATTGCGAAGGTCGTCGGTTCGATCCCGATCGAGTCCACCATTTATCCCCTTATTACTGAATTTACCGACGATCGGATGAACCAAACCGACAAATTTATAAAAGCCGGGACGCGAGACGCCCGACAGGGTTCCATCTCGATCTCGGTCCAACTAGTCTTCACCCCTTTGGGGCTTTGCCTGACAGACCAATTCAAACGCGTCTCTTGTGTTTCAATCCAAAGTGATTATGCTCGCTGTATGATTTTAAATACAGACGACATTACCCCCAAAAGCGTTTATCTGAACCGTCGACAAATTCTTCAGACCATGGGGATTACACTCACAACATTATCGCTTCCTGTGCATTTAGCCCACGCCGTATCCGCAACGCTCGATAAACCAACCCCCAAAGAATCCATCACGACCTATAATAATTTCTATGAATTCGGAACAGATAAATCAGAGCCCGCACAAACCGCTCAAAAATTCAAAACTGTACCCTGGTCGATTGAAATTTCAGGATTATGTGATCGCCCTGGCACGTTGGCGCTTGATCAATTTTTAGGGCAAACCCTACCAGAAGAACGTATTTACCGATTGAGGTGTGTTGAAGGGTGGTCAATGGTTATTCCATGGCAAGGTGTGCCATTAGCGAAAATTTTGGAACAATTTAAACCAGCTCTTACCGCCAAATACGTGGCCTTTGAAACACTGTATGACCCAACCCAAATGCCCGGTCAAAATCGTCCTGTCCTTAAATGGCCGTACACGGAAGGATTACGAATCGATGAAGCCATGCATCCCCTGACCTTTCTTGCCACCGGTCTTTATGGCGAGACCCTGCCCAACCAAAATGGTGCTCCGATCCGATTAGTGGTCCCATGGAAATACGGGTTTAAAAGCATTAAATCGATTAAGAAAATTATTTTTACGGATATCGAACCATCTACCAGTTGGAATATATCCGCTCCATCTGAATACGGATTTTATTCAAACGTCAATCCTGCGGTTGATCATCCTCGGTGGAGCCAAAAAACGGAACGCCGAATTGGTGAATTTTTTCGCCGCGATACGTTAATGTTTAATGGATATGACAAAGAAGTCGCTGGATTGTACGCTGGCATGGATTTACAGAAAAAATTTTAGAAATTATCCCTTATGCACATCCCCAGCCCCTCCTTTCAAACAACGATTTTCATTCTGTGCCTGATGCCATTATTGGCCCTACCCGTCATTTTCCTTCAAAATGGGTTGGGGGCGAACCCAATTGAATATGTTATTCGATATCTGGGCGATTGGGCCTTACGGTTCTTGCTTATTGCGCTTGCTGTAACCCCAGTTCGACGATTCACAGGATGGACACGTCTTGCGACTGTCCGCCGAATGATAGGCCTTTATGCGTTTTTTTATGTCATATTACATCTATTCAGCTATGTTGGATTGGACCTGTTTTTTGATCTACAGGCGCTATTTCAAGATATTTTAAAACGCAAATTTATTACAATTGGAATGCTGGCCTTTATTCTGCTGATCCCCTTGGCCATGACGTCGACCAACAAAATGATTAAGCGCGTGGGCGCAAAACGGTGGCAAAAATTACACAAATTGGTTTATGTTATCTCACCCCTCGCTGTGTTACATTATTTTTGGATGGTCAAGGCCGATATATCGCAACCCCTAATTTATGGGAGCGTTATCATGATCTTGCTTGCCTTGCGATTACCTAAATTTCGAGATATCCGAATATTTTGATCTTTTCCTTACTTTTTATCTTTAAAATAGGCAAATGGCCGCTGATTGTTCCACTCTCTTAAAACGACCTCCCTCGGCAATTCCAGCCTTGACCGGTATCGTGGGACTTGTAACATTTATCATCGCATCAGCTGGACTCTTTACCGACCCATTACACTTAGGTACCCGTATCAATGGTTGGGCCGTACTCGGCATAACGGCTCTTGTTATGATTATTATTGAAATCATTATTCGCCGTCACACAAAAGCTGAAACTGAAGATTTTCAATACCAATCTTTAAATTGGACCACCTTGAAACGATCTCTGAATCCAAATCTTTTTGTTAAAATTTATGGATTAAGCATTATTTACACAATAATTATTTTTTTATATTGCAATACACCCTTTTTTTCAAAAGATAGTTTTCAGACATTATTCCATGATCTTTTACCATTTTGGCCCGCTTTTATCACTTTTGGATTGCGGTATGTTTGGATTACACACACGGTTCTCTATACAGAACAACATGATTCATTATGGCATTTTGGGCGTTTCTTTTTACCCTATGGGCAGCAAACAACTGATAAAAATAAAGTTATCCAACAAGCTTTAATTTGGACAATAAAAGGTTTTTTCTTACCTCTAATGTTACGATTTTATTTTGATTGGTGGGACGGTTTAACCACACGCGAAATTCCTTTCTCGACATCAGATCTTTATACATTTAAGTCAGTTTTTGAATTTTTACATGATTTCATTTTTTATATTGATGCTGGATTTGCTGTCATTGGATATTCCCTTGCAGCTAAATTATTAAATAGTCATATTCGTTCTGCAGAAACCAATCCATCTGGATGGATTGTCACTATTTTGTGCTACCCCCCTTTAAATTATGGATCATTGAACCAATTCGTTTTTTATAATGATGGTTATTTTTGGGGTGATATGCTCTGGAACAACCCAACGCTTTATGTCATTTGGGGGAGCACCATCCTTTTATTTTTAATAATTTACGTCTTTGCTACTATCGCCATGGGCTTTCGGTTTTCAAACCTAACCTATCGCGGCATTACAACATGGGGACCGTACGCGATTACGAAGCATCCTGCCTATCTATCAAAATGCTTGTCATGGTGGATGATCGATATCCCATTTATCGCTATATCTCCATGGATCGCTATAAAAAATTCAATTATGCTCGGTCTTGTCTGTGTTCTATATGCCTTACGTGCACAGTACGAAGAACAAATGCTGGCCCGCGTTGATCCTTTGTACCGGGAATACCAACGTTATATTAGAACCACAGGCGGTTTATGGCCTCGAATTAAAAGGTTTTATCATCAACATATCATCCCTATTTTTCAAATGTTTGACCATCCGAACTAATTAAACAACTTTCAATATAAATTCCCTTACTTTCCCTGCCTTTACCCCGCCGTATCTCTTTGATAGAATCAAACCAGTTTTTAAATCAAGGAGCCACGCCCATGCGCATTTTTACCCTTATTGCCCTGATCGCTATTTCTACACTTTCGTTATCGGCATGTAACACCATTCAAGGTATCGGCGCCGATCTCGAAGCCACCGGGAAAACGATGCAAGATATTTAAAACAACAGACATCCCCACGAAAACAGGATCAATCTCTATGCCCCTTTATAAAGCGCCCCTCGATGATATCCGATTTGTCCTCCATGATGTTTTGCAATCCGAAACGCTGACACGTTTACCCGGCTATGAACAAGCAACTCCCGATTTGATTGATCCTATTTTAGATGGCGCTGCGGATTTATGCGAAAATGTTTTATTTCCTCTCAATCAATCCGGAGACCAAGAAGGGTGCCATTTAAACGGCACCGAGGTCACAACCCCCAAAGGATTCAAAGAAGCCTATACCGCCTTTACCCAAGGCGGGTGGACTGGTATTGCATCCGATCCCACCTATGGGGGTATGGGATTACCCTTTTTAATTCAATTTGTTCTCGATGAATTGGTTTGTTCAGCCAATATGTCCTTTGGTATGTATCCCGGCCTGTCAAAAGGTGCATATGACGCCCTTCATCAACACGGCACAGATACATTAAAAGAAACTTATTTATCAAAACTGGTCGCCGGAACATGGTCAGGAACGATGTGTTTGACTGAACCTCATTGTGGAACCGACCTTGGGCTTATTCGTACACGGGCCCAACCGGATGGTACCGAGGCATATCACGTCACGGGCACTAAAATCTTTATTTCAGCCGGCGAACATGATTTAACCGAAAATATTTTACACTTAGTTTTGGCAAAACTGCCCGATGCGCCCGATGGTGTGAAAGGGATTTCTCTCTTTCTCGTACCAAAATTCAAGGTAAATACAGATGGGACCCTGGGCGCACGTAATGCCGTTACGTGCGGTAACCTGGAACATAAAATGGGGATCAAAGCGAACGCCACATGCGTCATGAATTTTGATGGGGCAATTGGATATTTGGTAGGACAACCCCACCAAGGGTTAAAAGCCATGTTCACGATGATGAACGCTGCGCGATTAGGCGTTGCCATGCAAGGTTTAGGTATCGCCGAAGTTGCGTATCAAAATGCGCGCGCCTATGGCCATGACCGGTTACAAATGCGGTCTGTGGCGGGTGTTATGGCCCCCGATAAACCCGCCGATCCAATTATTGTGCACCCCGATGTGCGGCGCATGATTTTAACGTGCAAGGCCTTTACCGAAGGGGCCCGAGCCCTGTCATTCTGGACCGGCATGCATTTGGATATTGCCGAGAAGCACCCCGAAGCAGAGGCCCGTGAAAGTGCCGATGATCTGGTGGCGCTTATGACCCCCATCCTTAAAGCATACCAAACCGATATGGGATTTGAATGTGCGAATCTGGCCATTCAAGTCCATGGCGGACATGGATATATTCGCGAATATGGGGTCGAACAATATGCCCGCGATGCGCGCATCGCGATGATATACGAGGGCACCAACGGCATTCAAGCCTTGGATTTAATTGGCCGCAAAATGGGATTGAATATGGGACGATTGCTGCGGCGGTTTTTCCATCCGGTTCAATCCTTGATTGATACAAATTTAGAACACAAAACTTGCGCCGATCTTGTGATGAATCTGGCCAAAGGATTCGCCAAATTGCAACAAGCCACCGCATTGATTGCACAAAAGGGAATGAAAGATCCCGAAGAAGGTGCCGCCGCCGCAACCGATTACCTGCGCCTGTTTGCCTTGATCGCGATGGGATATATGTGGGTGCGGATGTCGATTGTCGCCTCTGAAAAATTAACCTCCGAGGGATTATCGCCCGATCGAACCATATTTTACACGGAAAAAATTAAAACCGCACGGTTCTTTTTTGACCGGATGTTCCCTGAATATGAATTCCGGTTCCGCGCCGCGATGTCTGGAAAAGACAGCACAATGAATCCCAACTTATAACTATTTATTATAATTCTTGATAGAAATAACAAAATTGAAATTGCACTTGTTATAATATTATGATAAGTGTGCGAAATATATCTTATGTCATTTTAAAAACATGCCTCCGATGGTAAATACATCTCGTTAAAAAGAAGGGGAAAAACCATATGGATGCCGCCGAAAAATCTCTGCCAGAATACGTCAAAGATCAAACGCTCGGCCCATTATATCGTTATCTTTTATACACAGCCAATTCTTTTGCTTACCAACCAAAATGGATTGACACAGAAGATAAGATTGCTCTTCTTTTGATGATATTGGCTGTTGGATCCGATCAAGAAATATCAGGAAATTTGACACATTTCGGAGGACCTGGAGCAAAAGTCTTTAAGTATAATGAGACTATGCTTGTTACCGGAATGGATAAGGCCGTAACCACTTTATTTAATATGGAATCACATGGCGTTAATTCTTTTCGTCATTTAATACAAATAGCGGCTCATTCACAAAGACCTATTTGGACTGAACAGACTGTTTGCCGATTATTAGAATTGGCTCGCACAATTCCCGTCAATGAATTGGTACCCTCCGGAAATAAGCCTTTAATAGATGAATCTCCTGGGTATCAAAGTGTTCATGGTATTTTTAATGTTGTTGGTCTATACAAACCTGAACAAATTACAAATGGCGCGATAAAAGTGCCCTTACTTGATTTTTGTCGGCATCTTTTTAACGAATTCGATCTTCAAAAGTTGCCAGCGTCATCTCTTATCCTTGCTCCGGCAGCCATTTTTGATTTCCATGCCTCGGATGATGATATAAGAGAATTTTACCCCCGTATCAGAAACTTAATGGACAATCCTATAGATCCTATAGTTTGGACAACTTATTGTCCACGGTTTACCCAATATGCTTCTTCTAAAAATTTATCTTTAGAATAAAGAATAAATTTATAAACGGTCGTTCGTATTATCTTGCCGTTAAGGCATATAATGTAACGGCAGCGGCGTTCGATACATTTAAACTGGCGATCGGTTCTTGCGTTGGCAACCGAACCAGATGATCACAATGCTCGCGGATCAATCGGCGTAACCCATCGCCTTCTGCCCCCAAAACGATCATCGTCCGCGGCGCAATTGGCGCGGCTCCAATAACCATATCACCCCGTTCATCCAACCCCATCACGACAAACCCATGTTCTTTTACCACCTCGATCGCACGGGATAAATTGGTCTCGGCCGCAACGGCAATATGATCGACCGCTCCGCACGCAATTTTGGCAACAAGGGCCGTTAAATCTGGCGCATTTCGTCGCTGAACAATTACGGCTGCCGCCCCAAAGGCACAAGACGACCGCAAAATCGCCCCAAAATTATGGGGATCCGTGACCTGATCCAGCATCACCAACACGGCCGGCACACCGTCCGGTAACCCCCGCAAAATATCATCCAAATCAACGTCCGGCAACGAATCGGTGGCCAGCCCCACCCCTTGATGCACCGCGCCTGGGGCACACGCCGCATCAAACGCAGGCCGCGGAGGAATATGCACCCCGGGACGTTTTAACCCTTGTTCTTCCGCCAACCGGACCCACCCATCCACCATATCGGCCTGGTCGGGGGTTGCGTAAATCGCGCGGATCACCCGAGCCGGATTTAAAATCGCCTCCCGAACCGCGTGATGACCATATAAATCAAGGATAATTTTGGGTAGCCGGGGCGATAATGCTCCCGTACGATTTTCGGGTCGCGCACGATCTCCCCCCCGTTTTGCCCGATCGGACCGAACAGAAGAAGGACGAGTCGGACCCCGAGGCGGCGCCGATGAACGAGAAGGATGTTTCATAAAGGGGACTGTAGCCGAGGAAAGAAACGGAAACAAGTTGACAAAAGCCCCAAAATACCGTTTTCTTGCCTCGCGTTGCGGTTTAGGGTGTCCCCCAAAAATCCAACGCCAAGACGACAATATGTGGTGGAGTGGCCGAGCGGTCAATGGCAGCAGACTGTAAATCTGCCCTCTTCGGAGTTCGAAGGTTCAAATCCTTCC
>CAZLPZ010000051.1:0-7151 GCA_964561535.1 uncultured Pseudobdellovibrionaceae bacterium
TCATATTTGCGGAATTTCATTTTTTCCGTGATATTTTTCGGGTTTTTTTGAACGTAATACGTTGTCCCGGTGCCGGCTGAACTGATCAGGCGGACTTTGATAACTGCACTTTTCTTGGCCATTTTCGTGATCCTTATATTTGAAACTGGCGTGCACTATAGGCATTCTGACGCGGATGTCAAGCATCACGTAGGGTGGATATATATTTACATAATTAATAAGTTGTGGGCGGGACTTGAGGTGGCATCATATTTGACAGATGTCATATTCTAGATTAGAAGCTATTTCTATATTATTGCATTCCAAATGGGGAGAGAAATATGGATTCAAACAGAAATTTTGATGGATTATCGCCACATGAATTGAATAGATTATATAAAGATTTTCTCTTTCAATATTCCGCCAAAGGTAACAGTCCTGAAAAAAAACAGACTATAGCAAGTCAAATTGAGGCTATCTTCATGACTGCGGCTCGGCAAGAATATGTTGGCGCGGCACGTCAACTGGCGAATATCTATGCTGGCGAACCTTTGTATACCTATGATCTTGGTAATTGGGTTGGTTTATATCGTATCCCCGAACTTGCAGATACAACAAAGGCTGTGGCCTGTATTGAAAAGCATGACCGCGATCCCGAATATTGGACCCAGAGGTATTTAGCTAAGGCCTATGCGGGAACTGCCCCCGAAAAATTGGATCAGTTAACATCTAATGGGCGGGAGGCACATAAGCTAATCGATTTACAAGCCTGTTTTGATCGGGCGAAACAAATTCATGATGGGAATACAAGGAATGACGTCAATACGTCATTGACAGCACTTCATTATTTAACCTCTTTTTTCCTTGAAGTAATCGATAAAAAGGGAGTAATCGATAAAAAGGATAAGGATTTGAGTTTACGCTGCCATTCTGTCGACCTTCTTTTAGATATTGCCGACCGCCAGGGCGTTTTACGCAAGGCTTTTTACCGAGTAGGAACTCATCTTCAAGAGGGAGGTACCCCAACGCCCCGTGAATTACATCAAATTATTTTTAATCAAGTCTTTTCGACAGATGTTGGTCGATCGCCCGCTCCTCAACCTTAATGGGCCGTGGCGGTGGTCAATGACCTGGACCCGCAAATCTAGGTGCGAGACTTTTGCCCGGCGTGGGCTTATCTAAAAAACAGGCCATCGTACTAAAATAAAATTCAAATTTAGGGCGGTGTTCAATGGTCGCAACCTTGGCGGCTGTCCTAAAGAGACGTTGTAAATGTTGACGGCGATGCTTCTGTTCTTCTCCGGGGATCTTATCCAGGTGGTCTGTAATAAAGTCTTCGGTATCTTCTGGGGCTTTATATGCCATCGTGAGCAAAAGCTTATTATGTTTTAAAAATATATCTCTGCCCTTGGGCTGGTCCTTTTTAGGGAGGCTTTCGATTTGTTCTGAAACAGCGTCATAAAGGGCATACACATTATTTCGGGCCATGGCGACCAGAAGGGAATTGTTTTTTAAAAAAGCCAGCCGCGCGGCGGGTTGCTCTTCTTTGGGAAGGGAGTCGATCTGTTCTGAAAGAGCCAATCGAACGGACGCAGCATTATTATTCGCCATAGCAAGGAACAATGCCTTTTGACCTAAATACGCCCGACGGGCGTTGGGTTGGTCCACTGGATCCATGTCGTTGATTTTTTTAGAAATGATTTCATTTAGGGCAAAGGCACTATGATTTGCTTTTTTTAATGGAGTATCATTATTTGATTTTCCTAATGGGTCATCATGTAAATATCGTATAAAAGCGTGTAATGGTTTATTTCGATCCATGATCATCAATATCTTTCCTATAAGACTATATATCTATTTCTTATACTACAATTTATGTTGAATGATGTACTATAGAGTTTTTTTTATAATATGTCAATTATATTTATGTAAAAGATAAATGGCGACCCCGACTGGATTTGAACCAGTAACCGCCCGCTTAGAAGGCGGGTGCTCTATCCAATTGAGCTACGGGGTCGTAAGAATATTCATATAATCAACATATTTTAAGAGTAGCCACCCCGACGAAAGTCGGGGTCCAGATTTAGTCATAAATCAAGTCTGGGCCCCGGCTTCCGCCGGGGTGGCGCCCTTGTTACTTTGTCATCGTCTCGCTTGATTGTGGCGGAATATACTTAAATTTATCTGTATAATTCCGCGGCTTAATTTGCCGAGCATGCACAGGATCCACCGTATAGTCATAATTATTTTCCGTCGCGTACCGCACGGCGTCGTCAATGCTCGTAAATCGCAGGCGTATTTGATTGCGGGTATCGGAGGACGATACCCACCCCATTAATGGGTCGGCGGTGCGGGGTCCTAAATCATCGCGTTCCAGGATCACGCTGTCCACGCGGCCCCGGCCCGATTGGGTCGCTGATTTCGCCATTTTGTATATTTTAACGCGCATTCTCGTTTCCTTTTATTTGAAAAGGTGTCGTCCCAGGCTTGGCCGGGACCTCGTAACATTGCATCTGCACTGGATCCCTGCCTCCGCGGGGATGACAGCGGCCAGTATAGCCTCAAAATTATCCTTGACGGAAGTCTTAAAAATCGCGTAAAAATGATAAACCCCGTCCGGGTAAGGACGGGTTTTTTCTTTTTTTGTAATTTGAGCCACGATCATGGATAAAATCCCTTTAACAGCGGGTGGGTTTACCGCACTTGAATCAGAACTTGCGCATTTAAAAAGTGTCGCGCGTCCCGAAATTATTGCGGCGATTGCCGAGGCGCGTGCGCATGGGGATTTAAAAGAAAACGCCGAATATCACGCGGCCAAGGAACGCCAAAGTTTTATCGAAGGCCGGATCGAAGAGGTCGAGGCTGTCATTTCGCGCGCTGAAATTATTGATATCGCTGCAATGTCGGGGGATGTTGTCAAATTTGGGGCAACGGTCACGGTCGCTGATGATGATACGGGCGATGAACATATCTATCAAATCGTCGGTGAATACGAGGCCGATATCGATAAAAATCGAATTTCGGTTGGGGCGCCACTGGCCCGTGCGTTGATTGGCAAAACCATTGGCGATATGGCGAATGTGAATACGCCCAAGGGTCAGAAAAAATACGAAATCGTGAACGTGAAGTTCGGCACGGGGAAATAAGGATTAGATAGAGTGTCAGTTCGGCTTGCGCGGGGATGACACGTCCCCCCTTGCTTTTTCCCTCTAAACCCACTAAAAAATGGGCCAAAGCATGTCATTGCGGCGCAGGCCGCAATGACATGCTGCTCGGGATCTCGGCTCAACGCCGGGATGACACTATTTTAATACGATTTAAGGACCCGCCCCATGGCTGACGCCCACTCCCCCTTGCACCAATTTGTAATCGAACCGATCGTGTCATTGCCTTTCTTTGGGGTGGATCTCGCCTTTACCAATTCGGCTTTATGGATGATGATTGCGGCCCTGACCGCAATTGTGTTTTTCGCTTATGCCACGTCCCCGCGCGCGATTGTCCCTGACCGCGCCCAAATGATGGCTGAAAATATGTATTCCTTTATTGCGAATATGGTGCGGGATAATACAGGCGCCGACGGTATGCGGTATTTCCCGTTTATTTTTACAATTTTTATAGTTGTTTTTCTGGGGAATGCGTTGGGGCTTATTCCCCATTCATTTACGTACACCAGTCATATTATCGTGACAGGCGCGCTGGCCATGTTCATTTTTTTCATGGTTTTGTTCATTGGGTTGTATCGTCACGGCACCCATTTCTTTCACCTGTTTTTGCCGCCCGGTGTGCCCTTGTGGCTCGCGCCCATTATCATTCCCATTGAACTGATCTCATTTCTGGTGCGGCCCGTTACGCTTGCCGTTCGTTTATTCGCCAATATGATGGCGGGGCATATTATGTTGAAAGTGTTCGCGGGATTGTCGGTCACAGCAATGGGAATGGGCGTTGCGGGCGCAGCGGTGGGTGTGGCGCCTGCTTTATTTAACGCAGTCCTCATGGGATTTGAATTCTTAATTGCCTTTTTACAAGCTTATGTTTTTACGATTCTCACCTGTATTTATTTGAAAGATACGATTGAAATCGGGCATTGATCCTTGTATGATCGCCACGGAAAATTATTTTAACTCTTGAATGATAAAGGAAAATCAAAATGGATATTGAAACAATGCGTTTACTCGCCGGTGCCTTGGCCCTGTTGCCGTTGTTTGGCGTGGGAATCGGTTTGGGCTTGATTTTCTCGTCTTATAACGAAGCGGTGGGCCGTAATCCTGGGGCGGCCGATGCGCTTGATAAAAAATTCTTTTTGACGTTTGCGCTGACCGAAGCTTTGGCCATTTTTGCGCTGTTGATTTCGTTTATGATTTTGTTGAAAATCGTCTAATCCATGCAGAGGTATGCAAGACATATCGGGGCGGTTTTATCAGCGCGTACGATCGGTGCGCTGATGATTGTCTTCGTGTCTCCACGTTCTGCGGGAGCGGTTGAACCTGACGTGACAGTAGGGGATGCACCAAATGTGGTGCCCACCCTACCGAATGATATGGTTCTCCCTGCATCTCCCGGGCCGTCTGTTCATGATGTTGCGGCGTCAACTGTTGTTGAACATACATCCGGGGGAGGCGGGCTACCCCAATTTGATGCGACGTGGTTTCCGTCCCAGATTTTTTGGCTTGGGATTACCTTTTTAATTCTATATCGTTTCTTCAGCCGTATGGCTTTACCCCGTATTGCAAACACAATTGCAGCCCGTGCAGGTCAGGTGTCGGGGGATATTTCACGGGCCGAACAATTGGCGGAACAGGCAAAATCGGTTCGCGTGTCTTATGAACGGGATATCGCACGGGCCAAGGACAAGGCCGGCGAAGCCATTCGTGATGTGGATCATAAAATCAAATTAAAAACCGCAGATTTATTATACAGCTATCGCACAAAATTGACGATGGAAACAACGCGGGCAGCAGATGATTTGATGCGTGAAAAAGAACGTTTGATCACAGATATGCACAAATTGGCGGCACAGGTAACGGCTCAGGCTACATCCCAAATTTTGGATAGTTCTGTTGATATGGATCAGGCGGCGCGCATGATTGAAACATTAGATCCAGCGCGGCGGGCAGCATGATCAGAGGGGCTTTATCGTGGATTTTTTAAATGAACCCTATACGTGGGTAATTTTGTCGTTTGCGGTGTTCGCGGGGGCAGCGTGGGTATTTGGTCGGCCGGCTTTGATTAAGGCGCTTGATGTAAAAATTGCTCAAATTCGGATCGAGGTTGAAAATGCCGCGCGTTTAAAACGCGAAGCGTCCGACATGCTTGCTGATTATCAAGATCGGGCGGCGCATGCGACGGATGAAGCTAATAAAATTATGGCCATGGCGCGGGATCAGGCCGATGCCTATCGTGCCCGTGAAGAAGAGCGTTTAAACGATATGATGCATCGTAAGGAGCAGCAGCTCGCCGAACGTATGGCTTTATTGCGGGATCAAGCGATTACCGAATTGCGGGATACGGCAGCCGCATTATCGGTTCAAGCAACGGGATTATTGGTTCACCAAAAGATGGATGACGCGACACGCACGCGGCTGGTGGATCGGGCGTTATCCCAAGTATCAGATCGTTTGGCGGGATAACCGCTTTGCGCGAAGGCGGATGGTCGGGGCGAGAGGATTCGAACCTCCGCTCTCTTGCTCCCGAAGCAAGCGCTTTACCGGGCTAAGCTACGCCCCGACGGGACGAATGCGGCGGTTATAGGGGATTTTCAGCAAAAGTGCAAGATGGAATGGTCTTGTCTATCAATGATTAAGGCTTGACCCGGTTTTGGGTTTTGGCGTACTGATCCTTCTATACTCGTTTTTGTTAAGAAATGAACATGCGGAGCTTTACCCCTCTCCCAACGGGAGAGGGGGGGACCCATTGAGCGTTAAGCGAAATGGGGGGGTGAGGGGATAAAAGTTCCAAATTTATGCCCCCTCACCCTCCCATCCTGCTTCGCGCGTTGCGCTTCTCAGGACGGGCCCCTCCCTCTCCCGTTGGGAGAGGGGTAAAAGCGTTATGTGTATTTTTTAACTGGAATCAATATATGTCCAAAATTCAGCATATTCTTCATATTGTAGCCGGCAGTGCGGCCGGCGGAGCCGAGACGTTTTGTCTGGATGCGATAGCGGCTTTGCAGGCGGCGGGCATCCGTCAGACGGTGATTTGTCGCCCGCATGCGACCTATATCGATACGTTTGATCGGTTGGGAATTCCCTATCATACCTTCAATTTTGGTCTTATCGATCGTTTATGGGGGGGGCGGACCAAAATCGCGCGATGGATTGAGGCGGCGGATCCAGATCTTGTCCAGGCGTGGATGGGCCGGGCGGCATCGTTTGTGCCGCCGGTGCTTTCTGTGCCGGTTTTGGGGTGGTTTGGGGGATATTATGATCTGAAACGCTATCAGAATTGTAATTATTATATGGGCGTCACGCGCGATATTGTACGGTATCTAAAAAAAGAAACGGGGACTCCTGATAAATGTTTTTTGGGCCATACCTTTGGAACTTTGCCATCCTCACCCCCGATTATCCGCGCCGATTTAAATACGCCCGAGGGGGTACCGGTGGTGTTGCTTTTGTCTCGGATGCATCCGAAAAAAGGGGTGGATACGTTGTTGCACGCAGCGACCCGTTTGCCAGGGGTTTATTTTTGGTTGGCGGGAGACGGCCCGAATATAGATCAGTATAAACGCCTGTGTACAAAACTAAATTTGGATGATCGTGTGCGGTTTTTGGGTTGGCGGAATGATCGTGCGGCGTTATTGGCTCAGGCGTCCGTGTGCACCTTGCCGTCGCGGTATGAACCCTTTGGCACGGTCATGCCGGAATCGTGGTTGGCGGGGGTGCCGTTGGTGGCGTCAAGAGCCGCTGGCGCCAGTCAATATGTTACCGATGGGGTGGATGGTTTATTATGTGATATTGATGATGCGGTGGATTTGGCCGCACAACTGAACCGGGCGTTGACCGACCAATCGTTGCGAGCACGGTTGATTGCTCATGGGCACGAGACGGGGGCACGGCTATTTGCCCGTGACGCCGTGATTGCACAAATGATTCAATCCTATGGCGCGATTGTTGCCGATTTTCAGGGGGCGAATTTTAAAGGAAAAGATATGCGCGCGGCTTGACTTGGGCATG
>CAZLPZ010000052.1:0-7071 GCA_964561535.1 uncultured Pseudobdellovibrionaceae bacterium
GGCCGGGACTTCGTGACATCTGGGGCCCGGCCTTCGCCCGGACGACACATGGAGAACGAAATGAACAAATCTGATATTCAATCCATGTTTGAAACATGGCGTGCCGCAAATCCAAACCCCAAATCCGATTTGGAATATACGAATCCGTTTACGTTGTTGGTGGCCGTTGTGTTATCCGCCCAAACAACAGACAAGGGCGTAAATAAGGCGACGCCGGCGCTTTTTGCCGCGGCCGACAGCCCTGAAAAAATGGCGGCTTTGGGCGAAGACAAAATTCGTGACTATATCAAAACGATTGGGTTGAATAAGGCCAAGGCAAAAAACGTTGCGGCACTATCCCAAATTTTGGTTGATCAATTTGGGGGAAGGGTCCCCGACACACGGGACGAATTGATTACGTTACCGGGTGTGGGGCGCAAAACGGCCAACGTGGTATTAAACGAAGGATTTGGCCAGCCCACGATGGCAGTCGATACGCATGTGTTTCGGGTATCGAACCGCACGGGCCTTGCCTCCGGTGCCACGCCCGAGGCGGTTGAAGCCGAACTTGAACGTGTGATGCCTGTGGAATTCGCGCGCCACGGTCATCACTGGATTTTATTGCATGGGCGATATGTGTGCACCGCGCGCTCACCCAAATGCGGGGAGTGCGCGGTCAGGGAGTGGTGCGGGTTTAAAGAGAAGATGATTGGATGATAAGATGATTGGATATTTTATAAATCTCTAATCATCACTTTATTAAATAGGCATCCGTAAAATTTCTTGATACGCTCCGATCAAGCGGTCGCGAATGGCCACAATCGTTTGTAATGTCAGTTCTGATTTCGTAACCGCTTGAACGACATCATTTAAATCAGCCTTGCCGGTGACGGCCGCGGCGCTTGCGGACTCTCCGGCTTTAATCGTCCCGATGGTGCTGTTGAGACCCGATTTAATCAAATCACCAAAGCTGAACCCGCCAGCATTTTCGTCGCTGCCCGTCGCACGTTGAGCAGACGTATAAGCGTTGGCAACAAGGGCGGGATTGGTGATTTTATCGATCATTTATGTTCTCCGTTTTTTTGATCTTACCCTATTTCAACATATCAATCAAACGGGCAGACATATCCCGTGCTTGGGTGTACATCCCCAGATTGGCTTCGTAACTGCGTTGGGCCTCGCGGGCATCCGTCATTTCAACCAAGGTATTGATATTCGGTGTTTTAACGTATCCGGCGCCGTCTGCGGCCGGGTGACCCGGCATATATTTGACGGGGAAGGGGGTCTGTGTATCGCGGCCAATTTTATCGACGGTGACTTTATCGACGCCTATTTGTTTATCGAGAACATTTTTAAAAGTGACTATTTTACGAGCATAGGGCGTTCCGCCCGGTGTTTCAGGGGTGTTGTCGGCGTTTGCAATATTTTCTGATATGACCCGCGTGCGTTCACTTTGCGCCCGCATGCCGGATGATGAAATTGCCATAGATGAAAAAAGATCAGACATTTTTTATTTTCCCTCTTACCGAGCTACACCGATTGCAGTACGTAGCAATCCCATATTTTTGTTGTATAAGTTGATCATTAAATCGTAATTCATGCGCGTGTCACTGGCCTTGACCATTTGTTCTTCTAAAATCACCGCATTGCCAGCGGGGGCCACCTCGTAAGTCATTTTTTGGCCTTGTTTTTTCCCTGTATTATTTAAGGGGCCATCCGGGAGGAGGTGGCTTGGGTTGGTGTGTGCGAGGCTTAAATGATTTGTTGTGCCCGATGTCCCAAGCGATTTTCCGAGCATCGATCCAAAATCGACAGGGCTTAATTGTTTGGGGACATATCCGGGGGTATCGGCATTTGCAACGTTTTGCGATATGATTTCTTGTTGCTTGGATAGATATTTGATTTTTGCGCCGGCGGCGGTTAAAAGAGCCAAATCGTTCATGGTCGAGGGTTCCTTTTTTGTAACTTGCCATACATATATGCAGGAGGCGTGCCAAATGGTGAATTTCCGGGATGATGGGTCGCAAACACCCATAAATTCACATAAAATACCAGATCGGCGCGTGGCTGTAGCGATTGCTGAAACAGGCGGTCGAGAGGGGGATTTGCCCAATGTAACCGCCGCCGGGCGTGGGGTGCTGGCGGACCAGATTATTCAACTGGCATTTGATCACGGCGTGCGGGTACGCGAAGATGGACCATTGGCCCAGATGCTTGCCACGGTTGAACTGGACACCCCCATTCCGTCCGAGGCGTTTATCGCCGTATCTGAAATTTTAAGTTATGTGTATAAGGCGAACACTGCACCCAATCCGTTTGATTTCGTGGGGGGAGATAATTAATAATAAGGTGGAAATTTTATGTGCCCATGTGTTCGGGGATCGATCGGGGGCTCTTTTTGGATTATATTCAAGGTCTAATAAATCAATAGCCCCCGTTGACCAAACGGTCATTTCGCGCCACAGTAGGGCTGGTCTATTTTACAATCTTTCTTTCAATAATCTTTAGGGATCATCATGGCAAATATCGTTGTTCCGACATTAGGCGAATCAGTATCCGAGGCAACCGTCGCCAAGTGGTTAAAAAAAGAGGGCGAGGCTGTCAAGGCTGACGAACCTTTGGTGGAACTCGAAACCGATAAAGTAACGCTCGAGGTGAATGCGCCATCTGCCGGGGTTCTCATGAAAATTTCGGTTCAGCCCGGTGCGGCGGTTAAGGTTGGTGCGATGCTCGGGGAAATCGGGGCGGGATCGGGAGCGGCAACCGCGTCGGTGCCGGCACCGGCGAATGATAAACCGACGGCACCCGCGCCTGTTGCGGCGGCGGCACCTTCTGTGGCCGTGATGCCTGCGGCCCGTAAAGCGGCGGGCGATGCGGGGGTGGATACGTCAACGATTGCAGGCACAGGTCGAGATGGCCGCGTGACCAAAGAAGATGTGGTGGCGGTTTCGTCCTCATCATCTTCTTCTGTCTTGTCGAAACCTTTTGCCCCGTCTACTCCTGTTGTTACGGGATCGTCTGCTCCTATGGTATCGGTTGAAAACGGCCCACGGGAAGAACGCGTCAAAATGACTCGTCTGCGTCAAATTATTGCGCAACGCTTAAAAGAAGCTCAAAACACCGCGGCGATGTTGACCACGTTTAATGAAATTGACATGGGCGCAGTGATGGATTTACGAGCGGCGTATAAGGATGGGTTCGAGAAAAAGCATGGTGTAAAACTGGGCTTTATGTCGTTCTTTATCCGTGCGGCGGTTCAGGCATTGCGCGAATTCCCGGCGGTGAACGCCGAAATTTCCGGCGACGAAATTATCTATAAAAATTACTATGATATTTCGGTCGCCGTGTCGACCCCGCAAGGGCTGGTCGTGCCGGTTGTGCGGGATTGCGACGGCAAATCAATGGCACGTATTGAAAAAGATATCGTCGATTTGGGCGCGCGCGGTAAGGACGGTAAATTGTCGGTGGCCGATATGACCGGCGGCACGTTTACGATCACGAACGGCGGGATCTTTGGATCGTTGATGTCCACCCCCATCATCAACCCGCCGCAGGTTGCGATTTTGGGAATGCACAAAATTCAGGACCGCGCGATGGTGATGAAGGATGGATCGATCAAGGCGCGGCCGATGATGTATGTCGCGTTGTCGTACGATCACCGCATCATCGATGGTCGCGAAGCCGTTGGATTCTTGGTCCGCATCAAAGAAGCGATGGAAGACCCGCAACGGTTGTTGTTGGAGATGTAAGTAAAATTAAAAAGGAATCGTAAATGAACCTTGTTAACATTGCCCGGCGCTTTTTTGGAAATGAAATTCCTGGGTCTCTTACAGCCAAATTTCTTGATCAAAAGAAATGGGGAGGTGAGGTTCAATCGCTTACTCATCGGCCATTTCATGAGTATCGAACGGTCTATAAAATTCTTGGATTGGAAAAATAAAAACCATCGGAGAATGTCTTAATCGAAAGAATAGATATTTCTTTTTAAATCGCGCACTCGGGCCCAACGAGGGCTTTTTGAGGGTCAATTTTTTCTGACTTTAATGTGTTCATGCGGTCCGGGTTTAAAGCGTTCATCCCGTTAACCCAAGCATCATGGTTTTCTTTTAATAGGCGCGTATAAGGGCTATCTAATGGTTTTCCAAGGTTTGCGCGTTCACGATTCGCGCGATCCATTTCCGCAAAAGATCCGCGCAATTTTTCCGCGATTTCATCTTCTGATAGAGCAAAATGTTTAAATTTATTGGGGGAGCCGGGGAGGCGGTATTTAAAAACGCCATATTTTTGAGGATCGTTCGGACGACTTTGAGGGGCAACGTATTGATTAGGATTTAGGCCTTCTATGGAGCTTTCTTCAAGGGCTATTCTTTCCGCGGGCGCCATGCTGCATAAATCATTAAATTTCTTTTTAATACGGGTTGCCATTATTTTTCACCAATTTTAAGTGTTCTTAGAATATTTTAATTAAATGACATAAAAATATAATTAATATTATAGCTATTTAAATAAAAAAACAGCCAAGGGGTTAAGAAAGAGTGATGACCCTATTTTTCACCAACATGTCCAACCCGTTTTGCGCGGCTTTATCGCGTGCGGTACGTACATTTAAAATATGGAGGTTGGTCAATCCCGCGGCGACCATATTGACGAGCTCCCGTGAGGTGGGGATGCGCGATGATACGATCAGCCGTGGATCAATTTTATAGCCCATCCGCGCGGCCGACATCATCAACCGATTGATGGGCGTCGATAAAAATGTATATTTACCTGTGGCTGTATCGCGCATTTCAATCTGGTCTGATTTTGATCGTGGGTCATATCCGATCGTCACATGTTCTTCGGCGATTAAAATGCGGACGCTGTGGTCCATGCCCCGCCCGAACGCGGCGGCAAAGGGTAATCCCCGTGTATCGGGCGTAAAGGCGTGGGCATAATCCATCAAAACGGTCGAATCAAACAACGGTGTAGGTGGGTGGATCACATGCACCGGGCGGTCATCTGGGGGGATATAGCCAGGGGACGGCGTAATCATCGGTGTGATTTTTTGGTCCTTGCGGTGGATCATACACACACGGATTCCGGCGCGTTCAACAATGCGCAACGATAGGTCGGTGAATTCATCGACTCGGCGCGCTGTCCAATCCTTATCAAATCCCTTGTGGTCGATATAGATCGTTTTGATACCGCTTTCTGCGATATTTTTCGCACAGTTGGGACAGAACGGGTCGGTGATTGCAATGCTCGCTTGGAATGTTGCAGGGGCTGCGATGATACATCCCATTTCGGCGTGTATTGTCCCGGATGCGTCACCGATGTCGATATCGCGGCCAAATGCCGAGGAGATGGCGTCTGGCCAGTGATTGACCGCACGTACCAAAAAATCATCGCCAGAGAAGGTCGTGCCAAAGACGCACGCGGCGATTTTGTTTGTGGGGTGTTCGGATGAGTTGACAATGTCAACGGCCGCTTGCATGGCGTCAAAGGGAGAAACGGTCATAATTCCAGCGATAATCGAGGCTTGATTGATGGGTAAGGCTTTTGTACAGTCTAGACGAATAAATCTTTTGTTGGAATAGGTTCATCATGACAAATTCATATGATCTCATCGTTCTGGGGGCGGGTCCTGGAGGGTATGTGTGTGCGATCCGGGCGGCTCAATTGGGGCTTAAAACGGCTGTGGTTGAAAAACGGGCGACATTGGGGGGGACGTGCTTGAATGTCGGTTGTATCCCATCAAAAGCCATGCTGACGGCGTCTGAAAAATATCATGAAGCAGCAGGGGGAGCACTTGCGGCCTTTGGCGTACGTGTCACGGGCGCGACGTTTGATTTGGGAGCGATGATGGCGCACAAGGAATCGGTAGTCGATTCGAACACAAAAGGCATTGAATTTTTATTTCGTAAAAATAAAATTGACTGGATCAAGGGCGCCGGAAAAATTTCGGCTGTCGGGCAAGTCAAAGTCGGGAATGACACATATACAGCGAAGCATATCGTGATTGCAACCGGATCAGATGTTGTCTCGCTGCCGGGGATCACGATTGACGAGAAAAAAATTGTATCGTCGACCGGGGCGTTGGAACTCGCGACCGTTCCCAAAGACATGCTGGTGATTGGGGGGGGCGTCATTGGGCTGGAACTTGGATGTGTGTGGTCACGGTTGGGGGCGAATGTCACTGTTATTGAATATCTCGATCGTATTTTACCCGGTATGGACGGTGAAATTGCCCGTGACGCCCAAAAGATTTTGATGAAACAAGGATTGACGTTCAAATTAGGGGCCAAGGTAACATCGGCGAAACCCAATGATAAAGGCGTTTCGGTCACAATTGAGCCTGCTGCTGGAGGGGTTTCTGAAACACTAAACGCCGATGTCGTGTTGGTGGCTGTGGGGCGTAAGGCGTATACGGATGGTTTGGGATTAAAGGAGGTCGGTGTAAAATTAGATGATCGGGGGCGCGTGATGGTTGATTCACGATTCCAATCCTCGATTGATGGAATTTATGCCATTGGGGATGTAATTGCGGGTCCGATGTTGGCCCACAAGGCCGAAGATGAAGGTGTTATTATGGCCGAGATTTTGGCGGGACAATCGGGTCATATTGATTATGATTGCGTGCCGGGCGTTGTGTATACTGAACCTGAAATTGCGTCTGTTGGTAAAACGGAAGAACAATTAAAATTGGCGGGGATCGATTATAAGGTGGGTAAATTCCCCTTTATGGCGAATGGCCGCGCGCGCGCCATGAACGTGCCTGAAGGTTATGTCAAAATTTTAGCCGACAAGGCTAATGATCGTGTCTTAGGTGTGCATATTTTGGGGCATGAAGCGGGGACGTTGATTGCCGAAGCCGTTATGAGTTTGGAATTTGGGGCAACGACCGAGGATATTGCGCGGATTTGCCATGCGCATCCGACATTAAACGAAATTGTGCGCGAGGCCGCATTGGCGGCGGGATCTGGGGCGTTGCATATGTAATACGAGGGTGTCGCCCCGGCGCAGGCCGGGGCCTCGATGTTACGGGATCCCGGCCTTCGCCGGGATGACACTGCTCATAGGAGATACTATTCTTTTTGCCCCCCTTGCCGGGGG
>CAZLPZ010000053.1:0-6925 GCA_964561535.1 uncultured Pseudobdellovibrionaceae bacterium
GGGATGGCGGGGGTGTGGATTTTGATGGTAACGGCGTTGGCCCGGGGTCCAATTTCATTGGTCGATCCGTTATGGGCTTGTTTATATGCTTTAATCTCTGTCGTTATTGGTATGGGTTTTGCCGGTGAAGCACCCAAGATGATTTCATTACTGGGGTTGGATTGTATTTGCTTGGCGTTGTTTTGATTGCGCGGGGCGCTCGTTTGACGGTATCGGGATAATTTAGATTAATTTTCCCCCATACACAGTCGGCAAGTTCTGATCCATCATCTTCTTTTTACACTTTTCGTGCTATATAAGGTGCATGGCTGTTTCATCAGAAGAACTATGTAAAATTATTACCGCGTATGACCCGACCGCTGATGTTGAGATGGTCGCGCGCGCTTATGAGTTTTCGAAAACCCGGCATGGGGCACAAAAACGCTCATCGGGCGAGCCTTATTACACCCATACGGTCGAGGTGGCTGAAATTTTGGCAGGCCTGAATATGGATACCGCAACGATTGCGACCGCCTTGTTGCACGACACGATCGAAGACACGCCGACAACATTTGAAGAACTGACGAAATTATTCGGGGCGGATGTGGGTAATTTGGTCAACGGGGTCACAAAGTTGACCAAGATCGAAAGCCAAACGGTTGAAGGCAAACAAGCCGAGAATTTTCGTAAATTGGTTATTGCGATGTCGGATGATATCCGTGTGCTTTTGGTGAAACTCGCCGACCGGCTCCATAATATGCGCACCCTGCATCATTTTGATAAACCCGAAAAACGCCGTCGCATTGCGCGCGAAACAATCGAGATTTACGCCCCGCTTGCAGAACGGATTGGGATACACAAGATTAAAGATGAACTTGAAGATCTGGCGTTCATGCATTTAAGTCCCGAGGCGCGGGACAGTATTACAAATCGGTTGGCATTCTTGCGCGCTGAAGGTACTGATTTAGTTAATATTGTGATTAAAGCTTTGGTTAAAATGGCCAAGGATGCGGGCATTGATTCAGATATTTCGGGGCGTGAAAAATCGCGTTATTCCATTTGGAAAAAAATGCAACGCAAGAACGTCGCGTTTGAACAATTATCCGATATTATGGCGTTTCGGATCGTCGTTCCCTCAATTGAACAATGTTATCATATGTTAGGTTTGATCCATTCGGCATATCCAACCGTCCCGGGGCGATTTAAAGATTATATTTCAACACCGAAACAAAATGGCTATCAATCCATTCATACGACGGTTATTGGTCCGAAAAACCAACGGATTGAAATTCAAATCCGAACCAAGCAAATGCAAATTGAGGCTGAATTGGGGGTTGCTGCGCATTGGGCATACAAAGATGGTGATCCTGCCGCTGCCATTCAAGATGCCAAGAAATATCGTTGGTTGCGCGAACTTTTGGATATTATTGATCAGGAACGTAAACCAGAAGATTTTCTGGAATACACAAAATTGGAACTGTTCCAGGATCAGGTTTATGTGTTCACGCCCAAAGGTGATTTGATCGAATTACCATCAGGGTCAAGTACCGTTGATTTTGCGTATGCGGTGCATTCATCTGTCGGGGATCGTTGTGTAGGTGCAAAAATCAACGGCCGCATTGCACCGTTGAATACCAAACTTCACAATGGCGATCAGGTTGAAATTGTGACGGCCAAAACGCAACGACCTTCGCCCATGTGGGAACGATTCGTGGTGACGGGAAAAGCACGGTCGCATATTCGTCGATTTATCCGTCAGCAACAGCGCGATGAATATGCCGCGCTGGGTAAAACGATGGTTCAAAAGATTTTTAAAACTGAAGGATATGAATTTACAGACAAGGCTGTCCAAGGTGTGGTGGGGTTTTTTAAATTTGACCATATTGATGATGTGTATGCGGGTGTAGGGTCTGGAAATATTGTCGCGCGCGATGTATTTGCCGCAATTTTTCCGGCGCATAAAAATGTATCGGGTGGGGCAAAGACAGATTTTTCGCGTAAAAACGAAGACATTGTCATCAATAAATTATCAGTCAAAGAATCGGCGGCGATTTCGATCAAGGGGCTGATCCCTGGTATGGCGCTTCATTTCGCGCGGTGTTGCCACCCGTTGCCAGGTGACCGGATTGTGGGAATTGTCACAACGGGCAAGGGGGTGACTATTCATGCCATTGATTGCGAGACATTAGAACAATTTGCGGATACTCCTGAACGTTGGTTGGATATTGCGTGGGGGGATAAGGATACCTTGCCTGAAACGCGTATTGGCCGGTTAAATATGGTGATTATGAACGAGCCCGGTGCGTTAGGCACGATTTCAAATATTATTGCCAAAAGTGCAAGTAATATTACCAATTTGAAAATAACCAATCGATCGACTGATTTTTGGGATATGTTGGTGGACGTCAGTGTTACTGACACGCGACATTTAAATAATGTGATTGCCGCGTTGCGCGCAACGCCTCAGGTTGTCAGTGTTGACCGGAATAGAGGGCGGTAAAGACGATGCCGTTTAAACGCCGGAGCCCCAAACATTTAACGTCGCATTTTCGGGATGCCGTGTGGCCCCAAATGGGATGGCGACGGGCGTTCCGGTATTATCGGCTGCGCTTAACCCGATTGGATGATTCTCCGACGCGGATTGCCTTTGGTATTGCGAATGGGATTTCGGTATGTTTTACACCCCTACCATTGCTTCATTTTGTCCAAGCCTTGGCCTTATCATTTTTGATGCGGGGGAATATTTTGGCAACGCTTGTGTCTAGTTGGGTCGGGAACCCCTGGACCTATCCGTTGATGTGGGCGGCCGCATGGGAAATTGGTCGTCGTATGTTTCGGGTCATTGGGTGGCGCGTTGCGGATATTCCCGATCATGCGGGGTTATCGGATTTATGGAAGATTATGATGGATGATCCGATGGGAGTCATGATTCCATGGATTGCGGGTGGATATATGGCGATGATTCTTGCATGGCCGATGATATTTTATGGCGTTCGGCCCTTGATTGCGCGGGCTCAGAAGGGACGGGTGTATTTACGTCGCCGCAATCGTGTTTTACGCCGGCGGGCCAACCAATTGGCCGCGCGTGCCATACGGGATGCCGCAGGGCATGATGATAAAATAGGGACTTCTGTATGATTTTGGGCGTTGGAACAGATTTGGTGTCAATTGATCGTATTGTGGCGGTGATAGAACGGTATGGTGATCGGTTTATCGATCGGTGCTTTGCGGTTGAAGAACAGGTGCCAGATCATAATGCCGCGCATTACGCGAAACGTTGGGCGGCAAAAGAAGCCGTGGCCAAGGCGATGGGGTTGGGTATCGATGCCGGGGTGTATTTACGGGATATTGTGGTGATCAAAGACCCGCGCGGTGCCCCGCGGATTGAGCTGCGTAATGGGGCGGCTCGATTGTTGGCCGAACGTGGGGGAGGGGGGGCTTTGCAGGTGCATCTTTCGCTTTCAGATGATGGAGGGTTCGCCTTGGCGTTTGTGGTGATTGAGGCGTAATGCCCCTCTGGTCAAATGGTTCAATTTCCTATAAAAAAGGGAGATGATCTTAAAATCCACCCCGCCTGTATATGACCTTATGCTTGAACGTTCTAAATCCGCCCCTATTCCTCTGGTCGTGCCAACGCCGGATCCGGCGCCACCACGCCTTGAAAAAAACCCAGAAAGCTGGTCAGAACTCTTTAAAACGGCGTTGATCGCTTTGTTTCTTGCGGTGTTGATCCGCAGTTTTTTATATGAACCATTTAATATTCCATCGGGATCGATGTTGCCCACCCTTCAGATTGGGGATTATCTGTTTGTCTCGAAATATGATTATGGATACAGCCGGTATTCATTTCCTTTTGGTTTGATGCCGATTGAAGATCGGATTTGGACGGGGGGTAAAACGCCGGCGCGTGGCGATGTGATTGTTTTTAAACTGCCCTCTGATACAAGCACCGATTATATCAAACGGATTGTGGGATTGCCGGGCGATATCATCCAAACCGTGAATGGTCGCCTGTATATTAATGACCAGATGGTCCCGCGCGAGGCCGTGGGGTATGAACGGTCCAATAATGGGTACGGGCATACAACCGTGACCCGGTATATCGAAACGTTACCTGGCGGTGCTGTTCATACGATATTCGAGGAATCGGATGCGGGTCCGTTGGATAATGCAGGGCCCTTTACGGTGCCCGAGGGGCATTATTTTGCGATGGGAGATAACCGGGATAATTCACGCGATTCGCGCGTGCTTGAACTTGTTGGGTATATTCCGTTACGTAATATTGTGGGTCGCGCGGATGTTATTTTCTTTTCGACGAATGGATTTGCGCATTTATTTGAAATTTGGAAATGGCCATGGACGATTCGGTATGATCGATTATTTGATCGGATCGGTGGCGTGGCCAAGGATACGTTATGACCGATGTTTCTTTAAAACATCTTCCGCGATTGCTACAAGCGGCGGGTATTGTTCAGATGAATCCTGATTTGGTACGGCTGGCATTAACCCATTCCAGTAAAAATAAAAAGACCAATAACGAACGGTTGGAATTTTTGGGGGATCGTGTGATTTCTCTTGCCCTTGCGGATATGATTTATGCGGCGTATCCGAATGAGAATGAAGGGGATTTGGCTCTGCGACATGCTGCCCTCGCGCGGATGGAAGTTTTGGCAGATATTGCGCGTACGTATGATTTGGGGTCTGACATGATTGTTGCCGGGGATTCATCATCGGGCGGGTCGGTTGCAGGCGTTGATAATGTATTGGCTGACGGGGTCGAAGCATTGATGGGGGCGTTATATCTTGATCAAGGCTATGCCGTATGTCATGCGGCGGTTGCTGTCTTGTGGGCGGATATTTTGACAGATATGGTGGCCCCCCCGCGTGATCCGAAAACGATTATTCAGGAATGGACCCAAAGTCGAGGGTTTCCCTTGCCTGTTTATGCAGAAATTGGGCGGTCTGGCCCTGATCATGCGCCGGAATTTCAGGTCGAGTTGCGGATAAAAGGGTTTGACCCCGTTGTGGGTACGGGCGCATCGCGCCGGTTGGCTGAAAAATCTGCAGCTGTTAAAATGATGGAAAGTATATCAAATAATGCAACATGAAACAAAATGCGGTTATTGTGCGATTGTAGGCCCGACAAATGCCGGGAAATCGACGTTGATGAACCGTATTATTGGCAAGAAAATCAGTATTACATCGAGAAAAGTTCAAACAACTCGGTGTCGGATTACTGGCGTTCATACGGGCGACCAGACTCAGATTGTGTTTGTCGATACCCCGGGTTTGTTTGATGCCAAAAAACCATTGGAACGTGCGATGATCGAAGAAATTTGGTCGGTCTTGCATGATGTTGAAATGATTGTGTTGGTGATCGATGCGCTGGTCGAAAAAAATCCCCCTAATTTCACAGCCCTTGACCGTGTCCTTGAACGTCGTCGCCCTAATCAACCCTTTTTGTTGGTATTTAATAAATGTGATGCGGTCAAAGATAAGACGCGGCTTTTGGAACTCGCCCAGGCTTATAATGCTCATCATGCATTTGATGCGACGTTTATGATTGCCGGGGAAAAGGGCGATGGGGTTGATGCGTTGGTTGCTGGAATTGAAAAATATTTACCTGTTGGACCGTTTTTTTATCCCGATGATCAAGTGACCGATATGTCTGAACGGTTGATGGCGGCAGAAGTGACGCGGGAACATTTATTTGATCGTTTGCATGAGGAATTGCCTTATCAAATGATGGTTGAAACAACGGGAATTGAAACCGATGAAGATGATGTGATGATAATTCATCAAAATATTATTGTCGCGCGCGAAAATCATCGTGGCATGGTTGTCGGAAAAAAGGGCGCAACTTTAAAAGGGATCGGCACAGCGGCACGGCGTGATTTACGGACATTGTTTGAAATGCCTGTGCGCTTGTTTCTTCATGTGGTTGTTGATGAAAACTGGGATCGTAATGCGGCGCGTTTGCGCGCGTCGGGTCTATCGCGGGTCTGACGAACCTGGGTGTCAAGCGGTGATTTTGATCTTGCGCACAAGATCTTGATTTCTATTTCGTTGTGGATAAAGACCTTTGTTTGTTCTGTGGTGTATGGTCGCGGGGTCGTCCCTTTGATAAGGTCGTCATCAGTTCCAACAAATGCCGGATGCGCCGCCGAATTTTTCGGGCGTACGATTTTTTTCGAGAGGGGAGAGAGAATCTTGAGCTGGACCGACGAACGAGTAACGCTACTTAAAAAATTATGGAGTGACGGTCGTACCGCCGCTGAAATTGCTCGGGTTCTGGGGTCCGGGTTTACGCGCAATGCTGTGATTGGTAAAGCACACCGATTAAAATTGTCGTCGCGCTTGTCGCCGGTATCGTCTGTGCCCAAGGTCAAGGCCGCAAATACACAAAAGATGATGCGTCCGCGTGCGCGTGTTGAACAGGCGGCGCCTGTTCAGATTAATATTAAGGGCGTCAAAATGATCGACCTTAAGGAACGGATGTGCCGTTGGCCGATTGGTGATCCCCAGGATCCAGATTTTAAATTCTGTGGGTGCAATGCGGCGTCTGGATTTCCGTACTGTCCCGATCATGCGCGGATGGCGTTCCAGGCTGGGAAACGGGGTCGGTTACTTGAACCGGAAGAACCTGCTGTGGATGAGGCCGATGAAGATATGATCAAGGCTGCTGTTGCGAGTTGAGCCCGGTGGGTTTGAAACAGCATCATTCGCGGCGTTGAGCCGGGATCCAGAAAATTTAAAGGGGGCCTTTTGGGGCCCTTTTTTTAAATATTCTTTTTCGCGTTTAAAATTGAACAGGTGAAGTTCCCCTCTCCCGGAGGGAGAGGGGAAAATCCCCTGGTCGATCAACTGATCTTTATTCTTATTTTTATTTCATTTTCTTTCTCTATCTTTCTCAAAAATCGGCGCGCCGTTTTCGTATCTGACCAGT
>CAZLPZ010000054.1:0-6647 GCA_964561535.1 uncultured Pseudobdellovibrionaceae bacterium
CGGTTTGACAGGGCCACGTTTCCCTCGGGCCGATAATCATTGTTTGGGTGCTGTCCCTGGCTGCGATCCGTCGCGGTTATATGGTGCCCCCCTGTTGTTCAGGGCCAGCAGTGGACTCTTCGCCCATCGGCCGATGTGGCGCGTTCATTTTATCCTCCCCCTGAAAGGGGGAGGTGGCGCGCTGGAGCGTCAGCGACAGTGAGACGGAGGGGGTGATTTTTCCTCTAATTCCAGCAATCACCCCCTCCGCCCCATGCTTCGTCCTTTGGGCTACGCAGGGGCACCTCTCCCTTTCAGGGGGAGGATAAATTCTGGATTATTGCAAAAGAGAATTTTATGCCCCGTCAATTTATCACTCGCGCGATTAAAACAATCCACAAAACACCCCATTTCACGTTTAATGTGATGGATGTCGAAACGGATGGGATTAAAAAAGATTTCCCTCAGGTCTTGCGTATCCCGGCGGTATTGGTGATCCCGCTGACGCCCACGGGTCGTACAGTTTTGGTTCGCCAATATCGGTATCCAGTACAACAAGAAATGTGGGAATTTTGTGCGGGCGGCATTGATCAGGGCGAAAACCCGGATGATACGGCGCGTCGTGAATTGGTGGAAGAATGTGGTCTCGTGGTTGACACGGTCGAATTCTTGTCGGAATTTGAAGCTATGCCCAGTGTCGCCGTAAATTCATTTCGGGTTTATTTGGCGCCGTTGTCGGATGTGGCATTGGACTTTGCGCGCACGCCGGATATGGAAGACGAAATCATTCTGACCAAGATTGTTCATTTAAATGAGATCCGCGGTATGATTAATGCGGGAGAGTTCCATTCGGGGACCATGCTTGCGGCATATGGCATTTTGATGGCCCATTTACAGACTCGCGGGGGGCAGTAGGGTGGATAAATCGGAATTACGGCTCGAGGCGGAACGTGTGCGTGCGGCCCTTATCTTAAAAGGGGATGAGGCCGAACAAGTGGCCGCGCAATTTCGGACGACCTTCCCCATCTTGGAACCAGGGCATATTATCGGTCTGTATTGGCCCGTGCGTCGTGAAATTGATCCCAGTCCGTTGATTCATATGTTGCATGTCGAGGGGATTATCACGGCGTTACCTGTGATGCATCCAGAAACAAAAACATTGGATTTTATCGCTTATGATGGGCGGCAGCCCTTAACGCCGGGGCCGCACGGGATTCCCCAACCGACCGGGACAAGTATCATTCCTCATATTATCATTGTGCCGATGTTGGCGTTTGATCGGCGTGGGTTTCGGTTGGGATATGGGGGCGGATATTACGATCGAACACTTGCAAAACTGCGTGAAAATGGGCATAACGTCTGGGCGGTGGGGTATGCCTATGCGGAACAGATTTGTTTGTTTCCTTTGCCGACCGAACCCACAGACGTGCGGATGGATTTTATTATCACGCCGCAACAGGTGCACGATTTCCGTGCTTAGAAAAGAGTTTTAATTGAAAATTTTGTTTATCGGCGACATCGTGGCGCGGTCAGGTCGCGAAGCCATCAAAGACCATTTACCTGGGCTACGCGCGCGGTATGCTCCTGATATTGTTATTGCTAATGGTGAAAATTCAGCCCATGGGTCTGGGCATACGCCTAAAATCTGCGCTGAACTATATAGCTATGGCATCGATGTTATGACGTCCGGGAATCATATATGGGGACAGCGCGAGATTATTCCGGCGATTGATCGGGATCAAAAATTGATCCGGCCGATCAACTTGCCGCGTGGGGTCCCTGGTCGAGGGCATGTCGTCGTTGATGTTGCGGGGGGGCGTAAGATCATGGTCATCAATGCGATGGGGCGATTATTTATGGATGCGATTGATGACCCCTTTACAATCGTTTCGGATCTTGTGGACCGTACATCAATGGGGGCAGGGCGACAGGTTCAGGCCATCTTTGTTGATTTCCATGCTGAGACAAGTTCCGAAAAGCAATGCTTTGCAAATTATTTAGATGGCCGGATCAGTGGCATGGTGGGGACGCATACGCATGTTCCGACGGCGGATACTCGAATTTTGCCGCGCGGGACTGCCTACCAAACCGATGCCGGGATGACAGGGGATTATAACAGTTCGCTGGGGCGCAATTTAGAGGCCGCGATCAATCGGTTTACGCGGAAAATGCCTGGATTTCCCTTGGATCCAACGGAAGGGCCGGCCATGTTGTGCGGCACGTTTATCGAAACGGATGATGCAACGGGTTTGGCGCGGATAATCGAACCGGTACGTGTGGGATCTGGGTTGCCAGGAACAAAATAAGTAATTTATCCTATATATTGACATAACATTACAATTCTGCTAATCTCTCTTAAATTTTCGTAAAGAAGAGGGCCAGAATAAATGCGAACAAATCAATCCAGTTTAAAACGCTCGACCCAACCCGTGGTCACCGTGGATCAAGCGCGTGAAATGGTTTGGCTGCGCGCAGCCTTTTCCGAAGGATTCGCGGCCGCCCGTGATTTGTTTTTAGAGGGGTGTGATATCGACACGGCGGCGGCCCTTATGTGTACCCTTCATTTGGGGTGTGCCGATGCCGTTTCGACCAAAGATCATGATTGGCTTTTGTTATTATTCAGCGAAGACATTATTTTAAATGCACAGCATCAACGAAAAGAAGGGGATCGATTTCACCGGTTGATGTATTTGTTTGGGCAAGTTGATCAAGATGCGTTGACACATTTTGATATAGATCATGAACAAGCTGGTCCTGAGGATGTGTTTGGGGTTGAGGATGCAGGAGAAATTAAAAATTTTGTAATGGCGCTTTATAAAAAAACAGTCTCTTATCGAGATCATCGGGTGACACAGGTACGTCACATGATGTTAAATAAGACTCTAGGATCCAATATTCGATTGGTTTAGGAACGATTGGGTCAAGAATTTAAGATCAAAATATTTTAAAGTGGGTTTCGATTTTCAGGGTGGCGGGTGAAATAGCGTCGACAGGCCCCGTCAAGCGCCGAGAGGAGTTCTTGCCCTCGGGCGGATTTTAAATCATGAACGCGGCCGGCGATGACCGCTCGGATTGTGATCACAAAAGCATTGACCAAATCGATTACATCACGATCAATCGTTTCAATGATTTCCAGAAATTGAATCATTTTATCCGCAAGTTGCGTAATGATCGGGAAATGAAACATCCCACCATTGGCTTTAAGTTGCATGGAGGGATAAATCATGGATGTAATGGCTGTTTCATGATCTCCCATAAATCCGATCAAAAATTTTCCACCATCAATCGCCGAGTTTAAATTTTGTAAATACATCTCGGCCAGTGGGGCAAAGTCGGTTGTATTTGTTTCTAAAACGGCCTGTGCTTTGATCAAAATTTCCTCGCTGACGCCGCCCGAGCCTACTTTTTCTTTGATGATATTGGGAGGTGTTAAAAATTGGGCATTGCGCCGTGGTTTTTGATTGTAATGGGTGGCCGTATCAAAGGAAGGGGGAGAGGAATCATCGGACATTTTTACCGTCCTCTTTAAATAGAATAATGTTTTCATAGCTTTTATCGAGATCCGTTATTCGGCGTGGTGTCCCATTATAATTGGGTTCGCGCCGACGGCGGCGATCGGGTCCAAAAAAATCATCTGATTTTACAAATTGGCGCGGACGTTCGATAATTTCTTCTATCCGTCGATAAAGGTCACGGGCTGTAAAGGGTTTAACCAGAAATTCGGTCATGCCGGCATCGCGGGCCTGAACCACCCGGCGTTTTTCTGAAAAACCTGTCATCATGATAATGGGCACATATTGCTCGGTCCCTTTTTCATTATTGCGGATTTCTTTGATCAGGCTGAGACCGTCCATTTCTCGCATCATCCAATCGGTCAGGATCAGGTCGGGCTTGTGTGTATTATAGAGGTCAAGTCCTTCGCGACCATTGCGCGCCATCCAAACTTCACCAATACCAAAGGCGAATAACAGCGATTTCAAAAGTTCGGCCATCGGCATGTTGTCTTCGACAACCAAAACCTTTACTTCTGAAAAATCATAGGCCATGGAGGCGCCTTTAGACGCAGATTGTAAAAAGCAGAACATGATTATTCTATCTTCATAATGATTAACAGATGGTAAGGTTTTTCATCGTTTTGGAACGAACTTGCCTTGCGGGGGCGTAAAAAACACAGTATTTTACCGAAAAATACAGGAGCGTAATGATGCATGATATGAAGGCTATCCGGGCAAATCCGGATCATTTTATAAAGGGGTGGAAAAATCGGGGTCTCGACGGCGCTGCGTTGGTTGCCGCCATTTTGGACGCCGATATTCAAACGCGTAAGGTTCAAACCGAATCGCAACGGTTGACCAGCGTTCGCGCCGATCTATCCAAACAAATTGGGGCGATTAAGGGGCAGGGGAGCGATGCGACGCATTTGATGGGACAGGTGGCCAATATCAAAACGGATGTTGAACGATTGGATCGTGAATTTGCCGATCTGTCCGCCCAACTGAACGGATGGTTGGTGGGGTTGCCCAACATTATGCAAGACGATGTGCCCGTGGGACCGGATGAAGGGGCAAATGTCGAGGTATTGAAATGGGGGACTCCCGGTACGCGGAATGATAACCCGGATCATGTGGCGATTGGTGAAAGTTTAGGGTTGATGGATGCGGCGCGTGCCGCCCAAATATCGGGGGCGCGCTTCACGTTTTTGTATGGCGATCTCGCGCGGTTGGAACGTGCGTTGGCGGGGTTCATGATTGATTTGCATACGCGGGACCATGGGTTAATCGAGGTGTCGCCGCCGTTGATGGTGCGCGACGAGGCGGTGTTTGGTGTGGGACAATTGCCAAAATTTGAAGAAGATTTATTTAAAACGAATACGGGCCATTGGTTGATTTCTACGTCCGAGGTCAGCTTGACGAATTTGGTTGCGGATCAAATTACCGATGCAGATTCCTTGCCCTTACGGTTTACAGCACATACGCCCTGTTTCCGGAGTGAGGCAGGGTCGGCCGGGCGTGATACGCGGGGGATGATCCGCCAGCATCAATTTTACAAGGTGGAAATGGTCACTATTGCGCGCCCGGAAGACAGCGTCGCTGAACATGAACGCATGGTCGGGTGCGCGGAAGCCGTGTTGAAAGCCTTGGAATTGCCGTACCGGAAAATTGTTCTGTGCACGGGGGACGCCGGTTTTTGTTCGCAAAAGACCTATGATCTCGAGGTCTGGTTGCCGGGTCAGGCGAAATATCGCGAGATTTCCAGTGTGTCCAATTGTGGTGATTTTCAGGCGCGGCGGATGAAGGCGCGGTGTCGGGTCAAGGGCGAGAAAGAGACGCGGTTTGTGCATACACTGAACGGGTCAGGGTTGGCTGTTGGGCGGACATTGGTGGCCGTTCTTGAAAACTATTATAACCCGGCCGATGGGTCAGTGACGGTACCATCTGTCTTACGCCCGTATATGGGGGGGATGGATAAGATTATGCCGCGGTTGGGGGCGGATGCGTTGTTTCGGGCGGGGTGATAATTGAAGATTTTGTCCTCCCCCTTTTAGGGGGAAGACAAGCCGAGAGATTTTTTCAAAACACCAACCCATAAATTCCCTGCATCCCGGCCCAACCGATTAAGGCCGCCAGAGCGATCCAGGTAAAACACCACAGTAACCCCACAACAGCGCCCAAGATCATCACCAATCCGTCATGGCACAGCATAGCAAGCGCAATTGTGGCGATAGAGAGGGCCGGGATCACATTGGTCAAGGGTAATGGGATCACAATAATGCAGGTGATAAAGAATGACACCGCCCCCATGATGCGGTATCCAGGGCCGTGGATCAGGCGGGTCATGCGGGGGAATACGTAATGGTCAATCCGTGCAAACCACGGCCGCGCGCGCGTGATCAGGGCGATAAACCCCTCACGCGGTAATGTCGCGTTTAAGATACGTTCAGGAAACCAAATGGTTCGTCGTCCCATCATTTGTTGGACCGTGACGTAATAAAGTGGCATTGACAAAAACACGTGAATGCCCGGAATAGGGAGGGGAATCGCACAAAATAGGGCAAAAATTAACAGGATGAACAGCAATCCATGCTCGGCCGTTGCCGTTACAAAATCACGGACCAGAACGCGATCGCCTTTTGACGCGGATACAAAATCATCGAGGATCTTCAGGATCGAGAGGGAGGAAGAGGGGGGAAGGAGGGGGGAGGTCATGAGATTACTTTTTCAAAAGTTTTTAATCCAGATAATCGTTTTTTTGCAAATGCGCGTCCTGAATGTGATTTTAGGTATTTTTCAAGTTCAAGCGCGTGATGTTTATCGTGAACAGCAATATAGCAGATAAGTTTCCAAGGCATATATTTTGATGTGTGGGGTGATTTACCGGCGTTGTGATCGGTAAGGCGTTGTTTAAGATCTGATGTTGTGCCTGTATATTCTTTATCGGGAGAGGCAATGCTTTTGATAAGATATACATACCACATGTCAACAGTCCGTCTACGCTTGCGCTGCGCTCCAGCTACGCCGGACACGCTTCGCCCCGTTGGTCTACGTGGCTGCGCCACGCGTAGCCCCAACGGGGCGAAGCGTGGTGCCCCCGGGGAGACTTGAACTCCCACGCCCTTACGGACAATAGATTTTGAGTCTATCGCGTCTACCGATTCCACCACAGGGGCA
>CAZLPZ010000055.1:0-6038 GCA_964561535.1 uncultured Pseudobdellovibrionaceae bacterium
CCTAAACACAGGAATATAGTCAAGGAATAAATGCGGTAATATTGTTGCGTATTTGGGTCACCTTTTTACCGTTAAATATTGACATAATAATTAATATAATATATGGTGTGGCAGTTAAATCAAGTAAGGGGTGAAAAAAATGACACAGATGAAGAGCGATTTAGACCGTGCTATGCCTAAAATTGGCCGGAATTTAATGAAGCTTTGGGAAAAAATGAGGTTTTGGGATCCATATTATGCAGGGGGTGCCGGTGCGGGGGCCGCTCTTGCTACAGGTGGCGATCTGCCTTCTGCTGCAATTGTAGGTGGTATGACGTTGGCCTTTCGGATGGCTGCACGGCTTGGCGGATCTGATTTAAAGAGCGAGCATGAAGTTGAGCAGGCTGGTAAAACCGGGGCACTCGTCGGGGCAACGGCCGCAGCGGCGTTTCATTTTTGGTTTAATCATTCCGGATCATAATTGGTGGCAATTCCGGATGACAGGGAATTACCGAATATACAAATGCACTTCGTTGCTGGTGGCGTTTGCCGATGGGGCATAGGACAGGTTGATACGTTCAACCGGTAGACCCATTTCGGTCAAGGTGCGCAAAACTTTTTCGGCATTGCGGCGCGCGCGGCTGGATTCAATTGCGACTTGGGCCGGGTTTCCCTTTTCCGGGTGTACCGCAACCAAATCAAAGGACGCGTTTGGATATTTTTGGAGGGCCTCATGCACCGCCAAGTATACCGGTTCTTGATAATTTACATCATTACGATCGAATTTGATTTTAGCCAAAGGACGCGGGCCGGATAAAGGTGCGGCGGGTGTGGCATAGGCCGCGGGCATCACGCCTGACGTTGCTGCCGTGGGCATAACGGGCGCTGTGGTCGACGCCGTTGAGAATAAGGGCACATTCGAGAAGGGACGTGACGATAACGCCTTGCCATACAAATCCCCGTTTTCGATCGATAAGGCCAGGGCCCGCAGGTTCGACCGTTCGGTAGCCAAATAGGCCGATGTGCGCGTCACATCATCGGATGTATTGTTTTGTAAACGTTCCAGAACGACAATCGTATTGTTGATGGAATCTTCAAGTTGAGCGAGCCGTGTATGGTCTTCTTCCATGGCACCCGTCAGGCCGTACGCCGCGCGCACGGATTCAAGCAAGTATGACGCAAACGACGACTGGTTCGCGACCTCCATGCTGAGATCACTCATGCCGCTGATCCGGTCGGCGAGGTTTTCAAGGGCATCTTGGGCCGTTGCCAGACGTTGGACCAAACGAGGATTGCCGGGGGTGGATCCGGCCTGGAGTTGCGTGCTGATGGTGGCAACGGCCGCGTAATATTCTGCGGCGCCGGATTGGGTATTGCCTTGGAGATTAACCGCGCGTTCGGATAGGCCCGAAACGTTCCGTTGCAAGGTAAATAAATCGCTGCGGAGTTCTTCGATCTTGCGGCTGACCACTGTTTGGGACGGCGTGTCATACATGTTTTGCATGACCATACTGGTCGATACATCCGGGGCACGCGCGGGGCGGGAATAGATTTTCGCAGCGAGATCATCGGGTAACGGTTGGTTTGAAATGATCAGAGCTGGGGCCGAGGCGGACGACACGGGAGCGTCAAAAGGTTTTGTAAAATCAGCGGCTTGAATAGCCGTTACGGGAAGGGCAATGGCAGAGGCCATCAAGGCCGCGTGCAGTGTGCGTTTGGACCAGTAAAATAAGGAGGGCGTGCGGACAGACATGGACAATCCTTGAAGACAAAACGCGGGGAGGCGCATGGGGCGCGGGTTGGCGAATAATAAAGAATCGAATCAGAATAAACCGATGCTCCCCCAAGGGTCGCCCGAAATGTTAAGAATGTCAAGGTGGGGGGTGATGTTTAGGGGGAGTTTTAGAAATTCGAAAGAAATGAGAAAAGTCCCATGCCGACGCAAGTCGGGGAACATCTGTTTTACGTCGTATTTTTTCCTTGCATCCCCTCGTAAAACCCGTTATAAACCGCCTCATCACACAGGGGAGACGGGCGATTTTCGGTTGAAAATGTCCCACATCCGGTGCGGTTTTTATGGGTTTAATCCTTTGAAACCGTTATCAAATTTCCCCGAGGGCTAAACTGGAAACAAGGAAAATATCACATGGCTTTGCCTGAATTTACGATGAAACAATTGCTGGAAGCTGGCGTCCATTTTGGACACAATACCCGCCGCTGGAACCCCAAAATGCGTACCTATATTTTCGGGGTACGGAATAATGTCCACATTATTGATTTGCAACAGACCGTGCCGATGTTGAACGCCGGCTTGAAAGCACTGTATGACATTTCCGCCAATGGTGGCCGCGTGCTGTTCGTCGGCACAAAACGTCAGGCACAAGATAAAATTGCCGAAGCTGCGAAGCGTTGTGGACAATACTATGTGAACCATCGCTGGTTGGGCGGTATGCTCACCAACTGGAAAACAATTTCGGGCTCGATCAATCGTTTGCGGGATGTAAATGATATTTTGGCAAAACCTGAAGGGTCTGGATATACCAAAAAGGAATTGTTGCTGATCGAACGCGAACAGAAAAAATTAGAATCGGCGATTGGCGGGATTAAAGACATGGGCGGCCAACCGGATGCTTTGTTTATCATTGATACGACCAAAGAAGACATCGCGGTTTTAGAAGCGCGTAAATTGGGTATTCCTGTGATTGGTATTGTCGATTCCAATGCGGACCCCGATTTTATTGATTTCCCGGTGCCAGGTAATGATGACTCGTTGCGTGCCATTGAACTTTATTGTGATCTCGCGGCACGTTCGGTACTTGAAGGTTTACAAGTTGAACAAAGCGCCCGGGGCAAGGATAAACCATCGGCCCCAACAATGGCCGATATGGCGACCCCGGCGGCGGCGAACCAAGCTGCGGTGACCACACCGGCGGCCGCTGCAACGGCGTAAAGAGTCCGTACCATGCCTGGTCAAAAACCAAATAGGTTGACTGTCGTGTTTATGCGACTTCTTCCGCCTGTGTTGGCCCTCGGAGCTTTGGGAGCTTTTTTTCTGGGATCCCCCGAAGATAATTCTGCCAAGGTTGGGGGAGGTAACGTGGCGCGATCTGCGCCGGCTGCTTCTGTCCCGTTGGCACCTTCACGATAAATTTTTTAAATAAGGAAAAAGAAAAATGGCTGACATTACTGCATTAAGTGTAAAAGACCTGCGTGACCGGACCGGTGCGGGCATGATGGATGCGAAACGCGCGCTCACGGAATGCAACGGCAATATGGAAGAAGCCGTGGATTATTTGCGCAAAAAGGGCCTGGCCAAGGCCGCGAAAAAATCGGGGCGTACGGCGGCCGAAGGGTTGGTGGCCATTGCGCAATCGAATGATTATAAAACGGCCACGGTTGTTGAAATTAATGCTGAAACGGATTTTGTGGGACGCAATGATCAGTTCCAGGCGTTCTGTGCCGTGGCTGCAAAAAATGCGTTGACGGTTGACACCATTGACGCGTTGGGGGCAACCGCGTACGGCAATGGCAAAACCGTGTCGGAACAATTGACCGAAAATATTGCGACGATTGGCGAAAATATGGCGATGCGTCGTATGTATAAAATGTCTGTGGGCAGCGGTGTTGTCGCCGCGTATATGCACAACGCCGTCGTGCCGGGTATGGGTAAAATTGGTGTTCTCGTTGCACTCGAAGGCGCGGGCGATACGGCCAAGTTACAAGAACTGGGCAAAAAAATCGCGATGCATGTGGCTGCCGCGAACCCGGAATGTTTGAACATTGCCGATGTGTCGCCGGAACTTTTGGACCGTGAAAAATCAGTCTTGCGGGAACAAGCGCTTGCATCCGGTAAACCCGCTGATGTCATTGAAAAAATGATGGACGGACGGATCCGTAAATATTACGAAGAAATCGTGTTGAATGAACAAGTATTCGTGATGGACGGCGAAACTAAAATCGCTAAATTGGTTGAACGTGACGCGCCTGGGGTAAAACTGGCTGGATTTGTCCGGTTCCAATTGGGTGACGGCGTTGTTGTCGAAGAAACCGATTTCGCGGCGGAAGTTGCAAAAGTTGCTGCCGGAGCGTGATTTTCCGATCATTGACATAAAATAAATAATATTCTATAACTCCTCTAGTTTCCAATTAGAGGAGTTATTTTTATGTCCTATCCAATTTCTGCTGCCGTTGCGGGATCTGTTCCTCAAACAGATGAAGATAAAATTTTAGCGCGGGCGCGTAATTTATTTTATGTTAAACGTGAGGATATCGATGCTGAAGAATTATTAAATCGTTTAATTGATAGAGATAATCCTGTAGTAGCCGCAATTACTTTAAAGGGTTTGATAATAATTGGTTTTTACAAAAACAATCCAGAAAAACTTGCTTCTGCTGCTTTATTATTTCAACGAGCGCATGATTTAGGTGATCTAGAGGCAACTTCTTATCTGGCGAATTCTTACTTATTGGGACAAGGGGTTGAAAGCGACGTTGCTAAGGCAGTTGAATTACATGGAATTGCTTTTGATGGGGGATATATACAATCTGCCTGGGTATTAGCTTCTATATTTTATAAAGAATCGCATTTGACACAGGTTATTCCTGTTGATTTAAGGGATGACAATAAAGCAGAATATTTTTATAAAATGGCTTTAGATAAGGGAGAGTTTTCGGGCCCTGATTTTTTTGATTATATAAAGTATTTAATGGAAAAAAAAGAATATCAAAGGGCATCAACTGTTTTATCCCAACATATGTATAGGCCGGAACTTACTGACAGTGAAAGGTCTAAAATGGCGACTTATTCGGTTACAACTCTTCAACAGGATGTATGTGAGAATGGCCATGAATCGCTTTTATTGAAAATCTTTAATGAAGCCATAAGGGTAAGAAATAGTCAGGCACCAGTTGATGTGCCAACATTATCGAAGGATGCGATCGTTAAGCTGGAGGAATCATTACCAGCTCCGGCGGGCCCGGGCCAGGGTTGACGGGGTGAATGATTTTATTTAGATTTTTCAAGTTGATATGTAACAAATATTATGTCATAACTCCTCTAGTTTTCCAATTAGAGGAGTTATTTTTATGTTTCAACCAGCCGATATTGTTGGAGAAAAACTCACCCCCGAAACAGATGACTCCATTTTTGCGCTGGCCGAAAATTTGGTATACCAGGATGAGCCTGAAGATAGCTTTTATCTTGATGCTATTGAATTATTACGCGGTTTAATTTCTAGAGATTCTCCTTATCCTGCAGCACTTAATTTGATGGGAAAAATGCGGTTAGAGGGATTAGGTGTTGAAAAAGACATTAAGATGTCTGTTGAATTATTTCAACAAGCCCATAATTTAGGAAATGTATCCGCAACTCATAATCTTGCTCTGTGTTACCGAGATGGCTGTGGTGTTGAACAAAATTTTGACCAGGCCATTGAATTATTTAAAAGTGCAGCGGAACGTGGGACTATGAAATCTGCATGGGAACTTGGAACCTTATTTGATCCAGATCATTATTTACATAATTCTAATTTAGAAAAAGCAAAGCATTGGTATAAGATCGCGGCTGTGGGAGGTAAATATCATGCTCAAGTCGTAGGCGGTTATTATCAGGCTCAATATGATCTCGCAGATATATTGAATGCTGAGAAAAAATATTTTGATGCGTACTACTTTGCCACTCTGGCTACGCGAAATAAGATGGCCACAAAGGAAGAAAATAAAGAAGCTGCCGAGTTGCGAACCCGTATTTATATTAATGATTATCAACAAAATGGGCCGGAATCAGAATTATCTAAAGCGATGGATAAAGGCATTATAGAAGAGATGCATAAAAGGATTGTTCTTCCTGGGGCACAAATATCGAATGTGCCACTGGACCTAGTTGGCTTTACATTAGGCTGATGAGATGAATGATTTTGGGTGGGTTACAAAGACCCCCTAAATTTATCACAAAAGCGTGATTTTAGCATTTGAACATGCTATAAGCTTTATTGAACGCGCTGCGCGGTTTGACAGGGCCACGTTTCCCTCGGGCCGATAATCATTGTTTGGGTGCTGTC
>CAZLPZ010000056.1:0-5903 GCA_964561535.1 uncultured Pseudobdellovibrionaceae bacterium
TCACGCCGCCCACCATATTGGTGCCGTATTTAATGGCCTGTTCCGAATGGAACGTACCTTGCGCACCGGTAAATCCCTGGCAGATGACTTTGGTTTGTTTATTGACAAGTACGGACATTTTATTCAACTCCTGATTATTATTAAGTGTCATCCCGGCAAAGGCCGGGATCCGGTTCAAAATGTGTGCGAGATCCCAGGCCCAACGCCTGGGATGACACTATCCTTACGCCGCCATGGCTTGTTTCGTGGCCGCAACGACTTTTTTCGCGGCATCATCCAGATTATCGGCCGATACAATGGGTAGGCCTGATTTGGCGAGGATTTCTTTACCCAATTGCACATTGGTCCCTTCCAACCGGACAACCAACGGCACCGACAATGCGACTTCTTTGGCCGCTGCGATAATCCCTTCGGCGATGATGTCGCATTTCATGATGCCGCCGAAAATATTGACCAAAACGCCCTTCACTTTCGGGTCAGACAAAATAATTTTAAATGCGGTTGTGACGCGTTCTTTGGTCGCGCCACCGCCAACATCCAAGAAGTTCGCCGGTTCACCCCCATACAATTTGATGATGTCCATCGTGGCCATCGCCAAACCGGCCCCGTTCACCATACACCCGATGTTGCCGTCCATCCGGACATACGACAGTTCGTGGTTTTTGGCTTCGCGTTCGTTCGCGTCCTCTTCATCTTCGTCGCGCATTGCAACAATATCGGGGTGACGGAACAGGGAGTTATCATCAAAATTCATTTTGGCGTCCAACGCGACGATTTTATTATCGCCGGTGAGCACCAGCGGATTAATCTCAACTTGCGAACAATCCAGTTCCATAAACGCCTGGTAAATCGCCATAAAGAACTTGACCGCGGCCTTGTTGGCGTCCCCCGTCAGGTTTAATCCAAACGCTAAACGCCGCGCATGGAACCCCTGCATCCCCGTTGCCGGGTCAACCGACACGTTCATAATTTTTTCCGGATGTTTTTCGGCAACTTCTTCGATATCCATCCCGCCTTCGGTCGATACCATGAACGTCACACGCGCGGTCGCCCGGTCAAGCACCACGGACACATAGAGTTCCTTGGCAATATTGCACCCCTGTTCGATGTACAAGCGGCGGACCTTTTGACCTTCCGGTCCCGTTTGGTGGGTAATCAATTGCATCCCTAGCATACGCGTGGCCTCGGCTTTGACGTCAGCGACCGATTTGACCACCTTGACCCCGCCGCCCTTGCCGCGACCGCCCGCATGAATTTGTGATTTCACGACCCAAACAGGCCCGGGCAATTTTTCAGCACCCACAACGGCTTCAGCAACCGTCATCGCCGGGTACCCGTCAAGAACCACAACGCCGTATTTTTTCAATAATGTCTTCGCCTGGTATTCGTGAATGTTCATGATGAATTCCTATTTTTCAGATTAACTGGATAAAAAATCTGGACATAGGGTATCACCCCAGAGCACGAATGAAAAGGCAGAATACATACAAGCAAAGGATGTTTTTATCGTGTCTCGCCTAAAATTCAAAAAATACTTTTGTCATTTTATGAAAAAATATTGACATTAAATAAGATGCCATTTAAGTTTACGAAACTATAAATGACCTAAGAGTAACCCATGACAAATACCACACAAAATTTTAATAATTCCGCACGCCCCTCTAGCGAGCGCCTCTTAGGCTATATTCATAAAACACATACTCCAATCATACCCGCCCCCATAGCATGGCCCAAAATAAGAAATATTTTTCAGCCCTGGTATCAAACTTTTGAAAGTTCTCTTGTCAAAGGGGCAACGATCTTAGTTCTATTCAATAACAATAATGGTGAACGCGGATACCCATTTCTTATCGAAGCTAGTATCCCAGGTAAGCGAGGGGAATGGAGTAGACCAAATCTATCAGCCATTATGCCCGATCTACCAAACCAGTTTAAGTTCCACCAAAATAATGGAAAAATAAAACAAGTGACCTGTTTGGATGATCAAGAATTAAATGCAGTACAAAAGTTTTTGGGACCAGAATTTAATCAGCAATGATATCTTAAACCAAAGAAATTGATGGTCACCACGTCCGAAAATTACCGCTGTCGATATGCACAAAACCGGAATTTGGGTAATAACCCACACCGCCGGCATGCAAATCAACAGCGGCGGTACGGACAGCATTTGGATTGCGGCTATCCAACCGAATATCCATCGCTTGACCGGTCATATGCAAGGAATGCCGCGCGACACCATAACTGACACGCGCGAGCATGGCATTGGTCCGTGGGGACCGATAACCGGACAACACTTGATACGGTTCGTCGGTTTCCAATGTGCGTTGCATCACATAAATAATATCAATCATGCGCGGGTCCATCGGGAATGTTTCGTTGTTCCGGGTGTCACGCAAAATATGGGAGATTTGATCAAACGCCTCAGGCAAATATTTATCCCCCACCCGGTACACACCATTAAAGCTTTCGCCGGTACGGTTATTGCGGAAATATACCCGGTGCGCCCCCGATTGTGGAACCGCGAGGACGGGTTTAATCAACCCACAGGACAAAAACCCCGTCAACGCGACACCTGCCGCCGTTTTTAAAACGTCACGGCGCGTCGGCACAGAAACAGAAGACGACACAACAGCCGGCACATCACCCAACAGGGTGCTTTGCTGGAGATGATCAATCATTATAAAATCCTTGGTTACGGGAAAATAAATGGGGCAACAGAATAGATTTCATGATCGAGATAAAATAACAACGCAACATAGGTCGTCATCAATTCCTTTAATAATCAACGGTTTTAAGAACCGTCTTTCTGTTGATCCAATACCACGACAATCATATGTGTCAAATTGTCATCCTTAGTGATTTAGCAGAGTCGGGAGGGTATGAAAAGAGGGTCTGTCAATTCAACCGCAAAACCATCAACAAGTTTATTTATTATGTATATATTTATCCGCGCGCTCATTCGGCACATCCCCTCTTTGAAACACCCCGTAATACAAGGCAACCGACACCACAATGATAAAAACAAGACGAATCCGCCGTACAAAAAACCAAAAAATCATGATGAACGGCAATTGAACTCATCCCCCATCATTTTTCGTATTATATTTATACACCACTTGATCCGCTAAGCGTCGAAAAAGATGGGGAGAGTCGACAAAGGGAACCCCCATCACGCGACTTCCTGTACCAGTCAATACAATCGACCCATACCCCAGGGTCATCCCCGGCAACGTTCGTTCAATCTCGATACTTTCTAACCGCTCGATTGGCAACTGAACCGTGTCCATACGAATCAAACCCGACCGCACCAACACACGTTTATTCGTCAGAACCAACACCAAATAATGTTTGGTAATATAGGCGACCCCAAACATGATCCCTGCCACCAACATTAAAAAAATCCCAAGATTAAAAACACGAGTCATTAAAAGAACAGCAAAAACAAAAACACCCGCCGATTTCCAATAGATTCCATTACTAAAAGTCGCCACTTTTATCACTCGCTCGCCGGGCAAGACCGACACATCGTTCGGTAAAGGAATCATCCGATTCCCCTGCGATGCAAGCACGGGCGGTGTGTCCATCAAATCGGAATCCTCATTCTTTATCTCGTCCATTTTGTTTCTCCCCCACCGTTCGTGCGTATTCAATGGCTCGACGAAATTTAATCGGATCGGCAATCGGCGGCAAAATCAATTCTCCCACCCCCAGGCCTCGGATCATCACATTACCAAAACCCGCAATCCGGCCCAAAACACTTTGCATGACATTCACGCCTTCGATTCGGTCAATACTCATTTCCCCAACATACCGCGCCACCAACCCCGCCTTATAAATAATACGATTCGATGTCACTGCAATTTCTGTGGAATAGCGAATAATCATCATACGCGCAAATTTCAATAACCCTAATACAAACATCAACAAGGCCACAATTTTGATACCAGGATGAAGGGCGGACACGGCAACGAACCACCCTTGAGTCAAATTCACCGGCGTCGCCCCCGGAATTTGAAACCCTGTTTTAACATGAATATAAACCGCCCCGAACAAAATCAAAACGGCGGTTACCACCCCCCAAAAGATGTTCATGCAGGCAATCACGGTGTACAACCAATGAAACCGCCCGATATGTACCAAACGTTCTTCTGGCGCAAGTGATTGTAAGACATAGCTCATGATAAAATTACAAATCCCCAAAACAGACACCCAAATTGCGGGCGGTATGTACCAACGGACCATTTATATCAACCGCCCGAAAACTTTCAAACGCCTGACGAATAGGCACGGCGACAACGGCCCGGTTCTGCCATGCCACCATATGCCCATACATGCCTTTGTCAATTAAATCCACGGCATGTACCGCCAAAGCGGACGCCAATACCCGATCATTAAACGTCGGCGGCGCCCCGCGCAACACATGCCCCAGTGACGTTACCCGTACATCCACCCCCGTAACCTCGTAAATTTTAGACGCAAAATATTCGCCAATGCCCCCATATCGCACACTCCCGCTCGCATGGCGTACCATCGCCTTTCCCCCATCCAGGGTTTTAACCGCTTCAGATACAATCATCAGACAATAATTCTGGGAACCCGCCATATTTGCGCGCACCTTTTGGGCAATCACATCTAACGTATAGGGGATTTCAGGAATCAAAATAATATCCGCCCCGCCTGCGATACCTGCCGATAAAGCAACATGCCCCGCATCACGCCCCATCACTTCAAGTATCATCAATCGGTCATGCGAGGCCGCCGTGGGTTGTAAACGATCCAACGCTTCTGTAGCAACCATCACCGCCGTATCAAACCCAATTGATTTTTCAGTCTGACCAATATCATTATCCATGGTCTTTGGAATTCCCACAAAAGGGATCCCCCCCTGCTCGGTCAATCGTGATAATAACTCCATCGATCCATCGCCGCCGATCCCGATCAACGCATCGATCCCCAGATTCTTGATCTTTTGAATAATTTCGGGGCTACGATCTATCGTTGTGCCATCTGGCATCGGAAACGTAAATGGATCATTCCGGTTATGGGTTCCCAAAATTGTTCCGCCCCGACGCAACACATCCGAATCAAACATGGGGGGTGTTAATAACCGAACTTTTTGTTCAGGGTATAATAAACCCATATAGCCATCTTCGATCCCCAAAACGGTCCATCCCCGCCCGGTGGCGGCATAGACAACCCCCCGCAAGGCAGCATTTAAGCCCGCACAATCCCCGCCACTTGTTAAAATACCTATTTTCTTTGCCATACCGCAGACCTTAATTCTTTTAACACACCTGTACATCCTTATCCTATTTACAGGATACAGAAGGCGGGCAAAGACGCAAAGACCTTTTATAGGATAACCAAAAAAGCCCAAAGAACAGTGCCCCTGCGAAAGCTGGCGTACAGATTTAATTCTTGTTTAAATAAAATCTTGGCCCAACTTGCACCAGAGAAACAGACTGCAGGATCGGCGCAACTTTTCTCCCCTTTTTTCCAAAAATATGGTATAAGAATCGACAATATGGCTTTTGCCCTATCGACCCCAATTTTAAAGATGAACCACGCCGATGTCCGACCTCCTCGATATGATCACAGATGACGATGATATCCGCGCACGATTATCGACCCTGCGCCGCGAACATCAAACATTGGATGACGACATTAACGCCATAACCCGCGGCCCCGGCCCCGTCGATTTTATGGAACTTCAACGTAAGAAAAAGCGCAAGTTGTGTTTAAAGGACGCAATCATCCATCTGGAAAACCAATTGGTCCCGGATATTATTGCGTAGCCACCCCCTCATAAATCAAAAGTCTCCCATAATAAAACAGGCCCCGTATTTGGGGCCTGTTTGTATGAATAACCTATTTTACCAGGGACACGTAGCAGAATTATTCCC
>CAZLPZ010000057.1:0-5819 GCA_964561535.1 uncultured Pseudobdellovibrionaceae bacterium
CGCGAAGGCGGCCGCACCGTCGGCGCCGGCGTCGTTGCAAAGATTTTGGATTAATCGAAAAAGGTTATGAGCACCATGAACACACAAACTATTCGTATCCGCCTTCGGGCTTATGATCATCGCGTGCTCGATGCCTCGACGCGTGAGATCATTAATACAGCAAAACGGACGGGTGCGCGCGTGCGTGGGCCGGTGCCGTTGCCGACACGGATTAAACGTTTTACCGTGCTGCGGTCACCGCACACCGATAAAAAAGCGATGGATGCATTTGAAATGCGCACCCACAAGCGTGTTCTGGATATTTTGGAACCGACCCCCCAAACGGTGGATGCGTTGATGAAATTGGATTTGGCTGCCGGTGTTGATGTGGATATTAAAGTTGGCCAAGCGGCATAAAGATTTTTAATGAAGGAGTGAAGGTCATGCGGACCGGATTGATTGCAACAAAAGAAGGGATGACCCGGGTCTATGATGATCAGGGCCGCCACGTTTCGGTTACCGTTTTTAAAGTTGACAATGCGCAAGTCACTGACGTGCGTACGGTTGATAAAAATGGATATACAGCCGTTCAGGTGGGTATTGGCGTTCGTCGTAAAACACGCGTGTCCAAGGCATCTTTGGGTAATTACGCCAAGAACAAGATCGAGCCTAAAGCAAAATTGGCTGAATTCCGCGTATCTCCTGAAAATATGCTCGATATTGGGGCCGCGATTTGCGTGTCCCATTTCGTCACGGGTCAATATGTGGATGTGGTTGGAACGTCCGTGGGTCGCGGGTTCCAAGGGGCGATGAAACGTCACAATTTCGGTGGTTTGCGGGCTACACACGGGGTTTCTGTGTCGCACCGGTCGCATGGGTCGACGGGTCAGATGCAAGATCCTGGTCGTGTGTTTAAAGGCAAGAAAATGGCCGGTCACATGGGCGATGTCCGCGTAACGCAACAAAATTTAAAAGTGATTGCCGTGTATCCAGATAAAGATTTGATCTTGGTTGAGGGGTCGGTTCCGGGCTGTGATAACTCATTCGTTTTGATTAGTGACGCCGTCAAAAAGGCGTTGCCAAAAGAAGCGCCGAAACCCGCCGGGTTAAAATCGTCAGGCGCCGCACCAGTTGTGGAAGCTGCAGCGGAAGAGAAAGGTGAATAACCATGAAAATCGCCGTTAAAAATTTGAAAAATAAAGATGTCGGTTCGATGGAATTAAGCGACGATATTTTTGCGATTGATGTCCGTGCCGATATTATGCACCGCATGGTTCAATATCAATTGAACAAGCGTCGGGCAGGAACACACAAGACAAAAGTTTTGTCTGAAGTATCGGGAACGGGTAAAAAGCCATTCGCACAAAAGCACACCGGTCGTGCGCGTTTTGGAACGTTGCGGGCACCGCAAATGCGCGGTGGGTATACGGTTTTTGGTCCGGTCCCACGCTCACATGCGACGGAATTACCAAAGAAAGTGCGTGATCTGGCTCTTAAATCGGCTTTATCTTCGAAACTGGCTGCTGGAAAATTGATTGTGATTGACACGGATGCCGTTGATACACACAAAACGAAAACAATGATTGATGCTATGAATACGATGAATATCAAATCAGCATTGTTTGTTTGTGGTGATACGGTCAATGATAATTTTGGTAAAGGTATACGCAACATTCCTCTTATGGATGTGTTGCCGTTGGCCGGAGCGAATGTCTATGACATTTTGCGTCGCGATACGTTGGTCATGACCAAAGATGCCGTTCTCAAATTAACGGAACGTCTGAGTGCGTAAAGGATAATGAAAATGGTAAAAGAAGTTCAAAAACAAAAACCGACTTTGACGCCTGATTTGGTCGATGTTATTCGCGAGCCCGTTGTAACCGAAAAGGCCACGATGGGATCAGCTTACAGTCAAGTCTCGTTCTATGTCGCGCCAAAAGCGGATAAACCAACGATCAAGCGCGCAATTGAAGCGTTGTTTGATGTAAAAGTTAAATCTGTGAATACGGTAAATGTCATGGGTAAAGTTAAACGGTTTAAAGGTCGTTTGGGCAAACAATCTGATTTCAAAAAAGCGATTATCACACTGGCCGAAGGTCAGATGATTGATGTCGGGACCAAAGTGTAAGAGGTTAGACGATCATGGCATTAAAAAAATATAATCCGACGACCCCAGGGCAACGTGCCCTCGTGCTTGTCTCGCGTGTTGGTCTATTCAAGGGCCGTCCCGAAAAAACGTTGACCGAAGGGATTAAAAAATCCGGCGGCCGGGATAATAAAGGACATATTACCTCACGTCATATTGGGGGCGGGCACAAACGCTTGTACCGTATCATTGATTGGACTCGTCGTAAGTTTGACGTGGTGGGTACGGTCGAGCGTTTGGAATACGATCCTAATCGGACAGCCTTTATCGCGCTTATTTCCTATACAGACGGCGAAAAAGCGTATATTATCGCGCCGCAACGCCTGCAGGTTGGAGATAAAGTTGTTTCGGGTGAGAAAACGGACGTTCGCCCCGGCAATGCGATGATGCTCAAAAATATGCCTGTGGGTACGATTATTCATAATGTTGAAATGAAAATCGGCAAAGGCGGACAAATGGCCCGTTCAGCCGGGACATATGCTCAACTCGTGGGACGTGATTCGGGTTATGCCCAAATTAAATTGTCATCCGGTGAACTACGTGTTGTACGTGGTGAATGTATGGCGAGCGTTGGGGCGGTATCAAATCCGGACCATTTGAATGAAAACCGTGGTAAAGCCGGGCGGGCGCGGTGGCAGGGTATTCGTCCCCATGTGCGTGGGATTGCGATGAACCCGGTGGATCACCCGAACGGGGGTCGGACAAATGGGGGGACCCATTGGTCGAGTCCTTGGGGTCAATCGGCGAAGGGTTTAAAAACACGGACGAATAAAAAGTCCAATAATTTGATCCTGCGCCGCAGGAAGAAATAAGGATTGAGGTAAAATATGGCACGTTCAGTTTGGAAAGGTCCGTTTGTGGATGGTTATCTCCTGAAAAAGGTAGAAGCCATGCGCGGGACAGGAAAAAATCAGCCGATCAAGACATGGTCGCGCCGATCAACAATTTTACCTCAATTTATTGGGGTAACATTTGCGGTTCATAACGGGAAAAAATTTATTCCTGTTCTTGTGACCGATAATATGATCGGACATAAGTTAGGTGAATTTTCGCCGACACGGACATTCGTGGCGCACTCGGGGGCTGATAAAAAAGCTGCCGGGGCTAAGAAATAAAGGATAGAGGATTAAGATTATGGGACAAAAACCAAACCCGCGTCGTGTTGCCGATAATGAAGCACGTTGCTACGCAAAATTGATCCGGTCAAGCCCACGTAAATTGAATTTAGTGGCGCAGATGATTCGGGGAATACCGGCACACAAGGCATTGGTGGATCTTGAATTTTGCCCGCGTCGTGTTGCTCGGGAAGTGAAAAAGGCTTTGATGTCGGCCGTAGCGAATGCCGAAAATAATCATAACCTGAATGTCGATCGTTTGGTCGTTGCGGAAGCAACGGTTGGGCGTCAGATGGTGATGAAACGCTTTATGCCGCGCGCACGGGGTCGTGCAAGTGGGATTGAAAAATGGTTTTCCAACCTGACCATTGTGGTTCGGGAAGTACAAGATGAACATCATAAAGGGGCTTGAGTAAGATGGGTCAGAAAGTAAATCCAATTGGATTACGTGTCGGAATCAACCGGACCTGGGGGTCACGTTGGTTTGCTGGGCGGAATTACGCGGAAAAATTGATCGAAGATTTAAAATTGCGCCGTTATGTGCAGGACAAGATGAAAGCCGCCGGTATCAGCAGTGTTGTGATTGAGCGCGCCGCAAAAAATACCAAAGTGACGGTTTATACCGCGCGTCCCGGTGTCGTCATTGGTAAAAAAGGCGCGGATATTGAGAAATTGCGCAAGGATCTGGCCGCCCAAGCGGGCGGTGACGTCACCTTGAACATTCTTGAAATTCGTAAGCCCGAAGCCGATGCGCAATTGGTTTCTGAAGGTATTGCGCAACAACTCGAACGTCGGGTGTCATTCCGTCGGGCGATGAAACGGGCGGTTCAATCGGCTCTCCGCTTGGGGGTCAAAGGAATTCGGGTCAATATTGCGGGCCGTTTGGGTGGCGCTGAAATTGCGCGGACAGAATGGTATCGTGAAGGTCGCGTGCCGTTGCATACCTTGCGGGCCGATATGGATTACGGTTTTTCCGAAGCGAAGACGACCTATGGGATTTTAGGGGTCAAGGTTTGGATTTATAAAGGTGATGTGGTGGCACATGATCCGATGGCGCGGGATAAGCGTTTAGCTGAAGGTCAAGGCCAAGGTCAAAGTGGCCATGGTCACGGAAATAACTAAGGTCAGGGATTAGAGGAATATATTATGCTGAGCCCGAAACGGACAAAATATAGAAAAGCTCAAAAAGGTCGTATTCATGGCAATGCCAAGGGTGGATCGGATTTGAATTTTGGTGCCTTTGGATTAAAGGCGATGGAACCGGATCGTATTACCGCGCGTCAGATTGAATCGGCACGTCGGGCGATTACGCGCCATATGAAACGTCAAGGAAAAGTCTGGATTCGGATTTTTCCAGACGTTCCTGTATCGAAAAAGCCATTAGAAGTTCGGATGGGATCTGGTAAAGGGAACCCCGAATTTTGGGTTGCCCGTGTTAAACCGGGTCGGATCATGTTTGAAGTCGATGGTGTCGCGCGTAAGATTGCAGAAGAAGCCTTTGAACTGGCCGCTGCCAAGCTGCCGATTAAAACAAAATTTATCGCGCGTATGGGCGAATAACGAATAAGGAATGAAGACCATGAAGATGGATGATTTAAAAGGAAAAACGCCCGACGAGTTGAATAAAATGTTGGTTGATTTGAAAAAAGAACAACTGAACCAACGTTTTCAGAAAAAAGCGGGACAGCTTGAAAAACAAGATATCGTTCGTAAAACGCGTCATGATATTGCGCGGATTCGGACTCAAATGTCGTTGATTCGGTTGGGTAAAGATACAGCGGCAAAACCCGTTAAGACAGCGGCCAAGAAACCGGCAAAAGCCAAAAAAGCCGCAGCATAAAGAATTAGGTAAGGAGAGAAACAATGCCCCGTCGTATTTTAGAAGGTAAAGTGGTCAGTGACAAAATGGATAAAACCATTACCGTGTTGGTTGAACGTCGCACCATGCATCCTTTATATAAAAAATATATTCGGACATCCACCAAATATGCGGCTCATGATGAACATAATGTGTTCAAATCAGGCGATGTCGTTGAAATTCAGGAATGTCGGCCATTATCTGCCCGTAAATCCTGGGTTGTGATTTCTGATATTGAAAATGTTAAAAAACATCGTCATGCGGACGTGTCGGTGGATACAGATGCGACGGGTGCCGTGCCGACAGGGAAAGTGGCTGCTGTGACGGCGGCCAAAACACCCAAGGCGGCGGCTGCGAAAAAAACAACAACCAAGAAGGCAAAATAAAACCCGGTAACGGATTTTGAATAAGGGAAAAACATCATGATCCAGATGGAATCACAACTCGATGTGGCCGACAATACAGGGGCGAAAGCCGTGAAGTGTATTAAAGTGCTGGGCGGATCGAAACGTCGTTTCGCCAATATTGGGGACATTATTAAAGTGTCTATTAAAGAAGCAGCCCCCCGGGGCCGCGTTAAAAAAGGCGAAGTGTATGATGCCGTGATCGTACGGACTTGTTCGGGATTAAAACGTCAAACCGGCGAACAAATTCGTTTTGATGGCAATGCGGTTGTTTTGTTGAACAAACAAAAAGAACCGATTGGAACGCGTATTTTTGG
>CAZLPZ010000058.1:0-5686 GCA_964561535.1 uncultured Pseudobdellovibrionaceae bacterium
ATATTCGATTGAACCAAAGGATTTAGATCAGGACAAAGAGCGCTATAGCCAATTACTTCTTGCAAAGGAAAGTTTTGATTATAATAATTTATTAAAAGTCATTGAGCATGAACGTAAGCAATTAGCAGCAGCTCGAACGCGCGAAATGGTGCGTGCCGATGAAATGAGAAAAGCTAAAGATTTGGCAGATGAGGCCAATCGCGCGAAATCCGCATTTCTTGCGGTCGTTAGCCATGAAATTCGTACGCCCATGACGGGTGTGATGGGGATGGTAAAATTGCTTGAGGACACGACGCTTACAAAATCTCAACATGATTACGCACAAACTATTCGAGAATCTGGAAACGCAATGATGTCATTGTTAAATGATATTTTAGATTTTGAAAAAATTGAAAGCGGAAGGATGCAACTGGAACAGGTTGATTTTGATTTACATCGGTTATTGGATGGTGTTGTAACCTTGATGGGCGGTCATGCGTCATCTAAAGGAATTACTTTGAAATTAAATATTGATTTTTCAACGCCGTCTATTGTTATAGGTGATATGGTAAGATTGCGACAGGTTCTTTTGAATTTAGTGGGCAATGGAATTAAATTTACGAATGAAGGCAGTGTAACAATTAAGGTCAGTTCGACGTTGGATACAGGTGCTGAAGATCAAGTAAATCAGATTATTCACCATGTTTATTTTGCCATCCAAGATACGGGTGTTGGTATTTCTCCTGCGGGGCAAAAAAATATTTTCACACCCTTTTCCCAAGGCGATAAAACGATTGCTCGTAAATTTGGGGGAAGCGGATTAGGGTTGGCGATTAGTCGACGTTTAATTGAAGCAATGGGAAGTACGATTAATATTAAAAGTAAAGAAGGAGAAGGAACAACTTTTTTCTTTACCATTAATATGCCAGAAGGTGATCGATCACGTGTTATAGATGGGAATTCTTCTATGGGGGGAGGGTTTTCAATCAATGCAGGCCATGTTGTGGGTTCGAATACGCACGGAAAGATAGGCCGGACTTTACGAATTTTGATTATAGAAGACAATAATATTACACAACGTGTCCTTCAAACGTTGATCGAAAAAGAAAATCATAATGTTACGATTGCGCCTTCTTCAGAGGATGCAATTGGATTTTTAGAGATGGGTGAGCAATTTGATCTGATTTTTACAGATATTAATCTATCTGGATTATCTGGCCTAGAGTTTACACGAATTGTACGTGATATGCCGGATGAATTAGCCAAAAATGTTCCCATCGTTGCGTTATCCGGGGATGTTGACTCTTTAGATATCGAAGCTTGCCGTCAAGCGGGGATGACAGCGCATATGGCTAAACCGATCGATCCAGACTTATTCTTATCATTGATCAGGGATGTCGAAAATGGTGTCAAAATTGGAGCTCAACGTGGGGATCTACCGGATTCGATCTCTCCGGTAGGGGATGAGTCTATGAAATCGGATGATCAATTTTCTGATATATTATCAGAGACTCTAAATCAAAATCAGATTCATCCGGTTGAACCGTCAACGGTTGTATCTGAACCACCGAAATTACAATCAGAGCTTGATTCTGTTTCGCGTGTTTATACAACTCTTGAGCTCGATCTAATTGGAACTTTACGTGAATCTTTGGGTGTAGATCAATTGAATCAACTTTTAATTGGGTTGTATTCAAAGACGGAAGAAATTATCAGTGCCCTTGAGAATCAAAAGGCGATCGATCTCGAATTTACAACAGCGCGTGCTCATGAAATGAAGGGGATGTGTGGGAATTTTGGATTTCAGAAACTTTCCGAACAAGCCCGGAATATTGAAAAGGCAACAAAAATTGGTGACGTGGATACAGCTCAGGGTTTAATTAAAGACCTTCAGGTTATCTATCAAACATCACGTTTAGACGTAGAACATTGGATTCAAAATTAGGTTTATTACTCAATGATCTGGCGTTCAATTCCTTTAAATTTATCAGGGTCTAGGCGCCCCACTCCTACGAAAACGCATTGATTTCGTCCGCCGTTTTTTGCGGAATATAAAGCCTCGTCAACTTGGCGCATAATATCAGAAGGCTCAATTTTTTGATCAGGTGTAATGATCATGCCACCTAAAGATGTCGTGACGTTTAAAATCCCGCCTGGTGTTGTACATTGAACCGGCTTATTCGCAAGAGCGCGTCTTAGGCGTTCGGCAATAATATAGGCAAGGTCAGGAGTAATATCAGGCAGAACGACGACAAATTCTTCCCCCCCTAGGCGTGCAACCATATCAAAACCTCGTAAGGCGTCTTTTAAACGTGCTGCGAATGTTCGTAAAACTTCATCGCCCACCTGGTGGCCATAGGTATCATTGACGGATTTAAACTTATCAATATCTAACATGAGAACAGCAAAGTTTTTGCGAGCGGCCTGGTTTGTTTCCATCAGTTTTTGAAGGTGCGTGTCAAAGTACCGACGGTTATAGAGCCCTGTCAGAGTGTCAATCAAGGCCATCGACAGAGAGGTTTCGTAGTTGGCCTTTAATCGATCCTGGAATCGTTTGCGACGTACTTGGGTTCGTACACGTGCCAATAATTCATTGCGGTCGACGGGGCGTAAAATATAATCATTTGTTCCCATTTCAAGGCCACGCGAAATTCGTGGCATATCAGCTTCTTCGCCAATCATGACAATGGGCAGGGCGCGTGTTTTTTCATTTGATTTAAGGTGGGATGCCAGGCGTAAACCATCAGCTTGAGTTAAGTTTAACGATATGATGATCAGGTCAAATTCATGGTTATTCGTAGCGGTCATGGCTTCGACACCATTTGGAACAATTGTCACTGTATGTTGATCGCGTTGCATAACTTGGTTCATTTTATCAATTTCAAAAGCCCGATCCTCAACGACCAAAATACGTGCGTGGTCAACGGGCTCTTGCATAACGCTTATTTTTTCTTCTGTCACACCTAATTGGGTGGCTGTTGCATTTCGTGCACGCCATTCATCAATGGTCATTTTTAATCGGACGAGTGATCGCACGCGTGCCATCAGAGCCATATCATTGACGGGCTTTGATAAAAAATCGTCGGCACCGGATTCAAGTGCGCGCACGCGATCTTGTGAATCGGTGAGCGCCGTGACCATTACAACAGGAATATGGGCCGTTTCAGGGTCGTTTTTGATACGTCGGCATACTTCTATCCCATCCATTCCCGGCATCATAATATCAAGAAGAATAATATCGGGAGAATCATCTTTAACACGGCGTAAGGCTTCTTCGCCGTTTGATGCTGTAAGAACATCATAATATTCGGCGGATAATTTTGCTTCGAGGAGTTTGACATTGGGGAGGATATCGTCGACCACCAAAATGCGTGCGGACATAAATGATATTCCTTATCAAAATTCTATTTCTGTGGGGGAGGGGTATCAGATGAAACAGGGCTAGAAACGGGATCACTTGGTAAATATTTTCGGACGGTCTCCATGAATGTCATGATTGAGATGGGTTTTGAAATATAATCATCACACCCGCCATCGCGGAAGCGTTGTTCATCACCCTTCATGGCGAATGATGTCACGGCAACGATGGGGATTGATTTTAAGTCGGGATCGGCTTTCAGCCAGGCGGTGACCTCAAGCCCCGATACTTCGGGCAGTTGAATGTCCATTAAAATAAGGTCAGGCCGTTCGGCACGTGCGGCGTCCATTACCAATCGGCCATCGCGTAAGGGGATGACGGTAATGCCATGGGCATCCAACAGATCATGAAAAAGTTTCATGTTCAGTTCGTTATCTTCAACAATGAGGACTTTGGCCGGCATGTCCAGGTAAGCCTTTACTTTTTAAAAAGAAAACTTGCATTACACCTAGCCTAGCGGGTGAATGGTTGCAGAACAATTAACGTAACGGTAAATCAGGTATAGGCTGTGATTCAGGTAATCTTTTTTTAGAATTTTTTGGAAGAGAGGGGGATAAGGGGGAGGTCATTGACTCGCCACTTTCATTTTGACATATATCTGGAGTTAGTGGTTCCAGGGCTGCCAAAATTTGTGATACGGTAAAGTCGGGATAATCAATTGTCATTTCCGAAATAATTCCATTTTCATGTAAAATCATACTGAGTTCATAATCGGATGTTTCGGCCGATGAATTTTTTGGAAAAAAGGCAAGGCGCATTTTCCAGGCAGGAGATTTGGTTAACTGACGATCGATAATTTCGGATCGCATGTCAGTCGATACCGCCAGGGACCGGGGCGTATAGGGCGTGATAATGGCTGTCACATCGACGGGACCTTGAGTATCCGAACCATCAAAAATAGTGCTTGTGACAAATCGTTTGCCCGATTGGGCAGCCTTGATTAATGCCATCGTATGTGCCGCCGGAAACAAGGTATTGGGCGGTAGGGGCAGATCAGCTTGATCGGGTTCAGTATACATGGCATAGCTGCCGGTTTCTTTATATTCAGCTTTGCCACGCAGTTCTTGGTATAGGTCTCCGTTCCGACGTCGACGGGATGAAAAGTCAAATACTTTTCCGTCCAATCGTTCGGCTGTTGAAAAGTCTGAAGTGACTCGTAACGGGTCACTGTCGGCGTAATCATAGGTCAGAGTGAATCGATGATCTGTAAGATATCCGTCGCAAGATTTATGCATCTGAAAGAACATTTGTCCTTTTATATCAATAATTTGTGACCCATTCTTTGCGTGTGTCAGGGCAACATTATACAATGCCTTATGTGGGGTTAGAATTTTGGTAGAGGCTGTTTCTTTTATTTTTGTGCGCGAATCTTGCGTTTTTGTCTCATTGGTTAGGTAAATTGGCCCTGTTGGGGTTAAGACGCCACGTTGAGCCATCATCCATGCCCCACTACCCACGACTAAACCGATTAACACAGCTAATATAATAGATAGACGGCGATCTTTTGAACGACGGATCATCCGGCGTTCACGGGGAGGGGCAGAGGGAGGAGGTCGTAATGTGTCCATTAGGCGCTCAATCCTTTGAGGGCGAGTTTGATTTAGTCATAAAGTAAATAAAGTCTTGAAATTACAAAGATCTACTCTATCATCTATCAGGCATGATAAAAAAAGCAACCAAAACGTCATGACCCGCGACAATTCGACGTTTTTATGCTTTGATAAGAGACTTATTTGAAAAGAACATAGGAGATTTTTAAAATGGGACAAGAGGGTGGCTGCTGTGGCGGTACAGAAATGAAAAATGAACATGGCGCGGCGGGCGGGTGTTGTAAGGTTGAGGGAACGGTACAAAAAACGGGTGCGGTATGCGATGCACCGTCCAAATCCGGTGGATGTGGGGCGGGCGGGTGTTCGTGTGGGGGTAAATGTGTTTGTGCGTCGAAACCCTTTGCGTGCAATGTCGGTCATGCCGATCGGATTTTTCGTATTGTTATTGGGCTCGTTTTGATCGCTCTGGCGTTCGTTGGACCCAAAACTCCGTTTGGATTTATCGGGATTCTGCCCTTGATAAGCGGGATTTCTGGTTTTTGCGGTATGTATCGAATATGCGGTATATCGACATATAAACGTATTTGCTGTGGTAAATGTAAAACGGCCTAATTTTGGGGCGCCTTTGGTTATACTTCTTGAATGATTGATCCATTTCGCGTATGACTAGGGCCACGTTGAATATGTCGGGGCGTAGCGCAGTCCGGTAGCGCATCTGCTTTGGGAGCAGAGGGTCGGA
>CAZLPZ010000059.1:0-5479 GCA_964561535.1 uncultured Pseudobdellovibrionaceae bacterium
AAGGATACATTTCAAATGGCCCCGACTGAATTTTTAATGTCATATTTTCCGATTATTGTGTTCTTGTTTATTGCGGGGGGGATTTCGGTGGCCGCCGTTCTGGCATCGTGGATTGTGGCTAAACAAAAACCAGACGCCAACAAATTATCGCCCTATGAATGTGGGTTTGATGCGTTTGACGACGCGCGGCATAAATTCGATGTGCGGTTTTATTTGGTCGCGATCTTGTTCATTATTTTCGATTTGGAAATTGCGTTTCTCTTCCCCTGGGCGGTGACATTGGGTCAAATCGGCATGGTGGGATTTTGGTCGATGATGGTGTTTTTGGGCGTTTTGACCGTTGGTTTTATTTATGAATGGAAAAAAGGCGCGTTGGAGTGGGAGTAAAGAAATCATGAAAAAACCAAAAGTCACACCCGTTTATCATTTGATATGTAAGCATAACTCCCCACTTTTTTGTCTTTCATCTGCTTATCTTGAAGTGACTACGCCGGATAGAGATATTGTTCTAGAGGCTATTCAACATGCGAAATTTTTAAGAGGATTAAAAAATTTGCGTTCAAAAAGCTATGAACCTCAACAAGTTTAGGACTTCACAGAATGACACACGATCGCATTATTGAACGCGCGCCTTCCGCGCCCCTGACCACCAAAATCCCCATGCCAGCTTTGCCACTTGGGGCTGGACATCAGGCCATGGCGGCGGCGGTATCGAAAACGGTCGAGGAAAAAGGGTTCATGTTGACAACGGTCGATCATCTGTTCGATTGGGCGCGCACGGGGTCGATGTGGCCGATGACGTTTGGGTTGGCGTGCTGCGCCGTTGAAATGATCCATGCCTATATGTCGCGCTATGACCTCGACCGTTTTGGCATTATCCCGCGGCCGTCGCCCCGCCAATCGGACGTGATGATTGTGGCCGGAACGTTGACGAATAAAATGGCACCGGCATTACGGCGCGTATACGATCAAATGCCTGAACCGCGGTGGGTGATTTCGATGGGGTCGTGTGCCAATGGGGGCGGGTATTACCATTATTCTTATTCTGTCGTGCGCGGATGTGACCGCATTGTGCCCGTCGATATTTACGTGCCCGGATGCCCGCCCACGGCAGAGGCATTGGTGTACGGTATTTTATTGCTGCAGAAAAAAATTCAACGTGAAGATACGCGGATGGTGAGGTAGGAAATGCAGGAATTTTGGATTCGTGCCGCAAATGATGGATCAAAAGCAGACCAAGAGAAATTCCGCCGAACTGTGAATGCACGTGCAATGGCTTTTACGGACAGAACGGGGCTAAGTTCAGTAAGTTGTAGATATATAAATACATATGATTTTGATAGAATTATTAGAGGTGAACATCATGAGTTATCTCGTCTAATAGTGAATCAATTGCCCTATCCTTCTTTTGGAATAATTTAAATTAAGAAGTTTTAAAATGACCAACGATACATCCTTACCTCCTGAAACATCGGCAGAACTTCCTGAAAAATCTGCATTGGAACAATTGGGCGATTACATTTACGGCCAACGCGGCGCGGATGTTTTTGACCAAACCATTATCAAGGGCGAGTTATGTTTTACCGTTAAACGCGATCATATTATCCCGTTTCTGATGTTCTTAAAAAATGATAACCGCGTGGCGTTTAACCAATTGGTGGATTTGTGTGGGGTGGATGACCCGGCACAACCGGAACGTTTTACTGTCGTCTATAATTTATTATCGATGCGGCATAATTTGCGCGTACGAGTCAAGGTGAAAACAGTGGACGGCGCGGTGGTACCGTCGGTGACATCGGTGTTTTCGGGTGCCAATTGGTTCGAACGTGAAGTGTATGATTTGTATGGTGTTTATTTTGCGGATCATCCGGATTTACGCCGTATTTTGACCGATTACGGGTTTGATGGGCATCCGTTACGCAAAGATTTTCCGATGACGGGTTTTGTCGAATTAAGGTATGATGATTTGCAAAAACGCGTGGTGTATGGCCCTGTGAATTTGGTTCAGGACTATCGGAATTTTGATGCGTTGTCACCCTGGGACGGTATGACCAATGTTCAGTTGCCCGGGGATGAAAAAGGGACGAAACCCCAACGCGGGTGGTTGCCCGTGGATAAGAAGGTAGGGTAAAGACATGAATAACGAAAATACTGCCATCGCCGATCAAACAACGATTAAACCCTATACCATGAATTTTGGACCGCAACATCCCGCGGCGCATGGCGTTTTGCGGTTGGTCATGGAAATGGACGGCGAAGTTGTGACCCGTGCCGATCCGCATATCGGCTTGCTTCATCGCGGAACCGAAAAATTGATCGAAGCGAAAACATATATGCAGGCGTTGCCGTATTTCGACCGACTCGATTACGTCAGTCCCATGAATCAAGAACATTGCTTTGCGCTTGCTACCGAAAAATTATTGGGGATCACGCCCCCGCCGCGCGCGCAATATATTCGCGTTTTATTTTGTGAACTGACCCGTATTCTCAATCACATTTTGAATATCACGACATTCGCGTTGGATATCGGCGCGATCACGCCGGCGTTGTGGGCCTTTGAAGAACGCGAAAAGGGGATGGAGTTTTATGACCGGGTGTGCGGCGCGCGCCTTCATGCAAATTACATTCGCCCCGGCGGCGTGCATCAAGATTTGCCGGATGGTCTGATTGCTGATATGCGCGCATGGGTTAAATCATTTCCGCGTGTGTTAAATGACCTTGATGGATTATTGACCGATAACCGTATTTTTAAACAGCGCACGGTCGATATTGGTGTGGCGACCAAAGAACAGGCGTTGGATTTTGGGTTTACGGGACCCATGCTGCGCGGGTCAGGGGTGGCGTGGGATCTACGGAAATCGCAGCCCTATGATGTGTATGCGGATCTCAATTTTGATATTCCGGTGGGCAACACAGGCGATTGTTACGCGCGGTATGTCGTGCGGATGGAAGAAATGCGCCAATCATTGCGGATCATGGATCAATGTTTGGATAAAATGCCCGGCGGTGATGTGATGATCGATGATTACAAGGTCGCGCCGCCCCCGCGCGCCGAAATGAAACGGTCGATGGAGGCATTGATCCACCACTTTAAACTCTATACTGAAGGGGTGCACGTGCCGGCGGGTGAAACATACACGGCGGTCGAGGCCCCCAAGGGCGAATTTGCGGTGTATTTGATATCGGACGGCACGAATAAACCGTACCGGTGTCACATTCGCGCCCCGGGCTTTGTCCATTTGCAGGGTTTGGATTTTATGTCGCGCGGGCATATGTTGGCCGATGCGGTGGCCATTATTGGGTCGATGGATATTGTGTTTGGCGAGATTGATCGGTGAGAACGGAAAGTAAAAAATGAAAAAGCACGTTGATTTTGATACGGCACAACAACTTTATCCCACATTCGCATTTCGGGATGGGGCGGCCGTTTCCGATATTTTATCGCGGTACCCAGGGGGCCAGGAACGGTCGGCGGTGATGCCGTTGCTGGATCTGGCGCAACGTCAGGTGGGCGTCGATGGGGCAGGGCGGTCAACCCCCTTCGGCGGATGGATCCCGCGGTCGGCCATGGACGAAATTGCGCGGATTATTCACGAACCCCCCGTGCGGGTGTATGAAGTCGCCACGTTTTATTCAATGTATAATATGGAACCTGTGGGTAAATATTTGATTCAAGTGTGCACGACGACGCCGTGTGCCTTGTGCAATGCCGGGGCCATTATGACGACGATTGAAAACCACTTGGGGATTCATATTGGAGACACCACGGACGATGGATATTTCACCTTGGCCGAAGTTGAATGTTTGGGCGCGTGCGTGAATGCCCCCATGGTGCAAATTAATGATGATTATTACGAGGATTTAACGCCTGAAAATATGATGATCGTGCTGGATGATCTGCGGGCGGGGCGGCCCGTATCGGTGGGGTCACAACATGGCCGGCGGGGATCGATGGCGATCACGGGGCCGACAACGATGCAGGACCGCGCGAAAAAAGTGGGTGTTCAATAGAAGGATATATTCTTGACGAAACTTGTCTACACGGCTTTATCGAGACATTCTTTTTATGCAAATATGATTGTCTGTGCTTTTGTGTTCCATGAAAACGCCGTACCTTTGAATCCGTTTAATCTTTTCGGCTATTTTTTATATGATTTGGTGAATCGCGATCTTGTCCGATCTGCGAATAATGCCGTGATTGCCCGGGCCGATGAAATATGGACTTTTGGGCCTATTTCCAATGGGGTAGCAGCTGAAGTTCTATTGGCTTATGAATTAGGAAAAAAGGTGAGACACTTTTCGGTGGGTCCTAAAATAGAGGATATTGGCGAGATTCGATTTGATCAGCTGATGTTCGAGGACGGTGTTTTTGATCAATATGGAGAAAAAATGCAGAGGGAGCCGGATAAGGTGTGATTGCTTTTCCAGGGTGACAGACCATTGAAAAATGTCAATTTTCCTTGACGCCCTTACCCGATGCATGATTCACTGGAACTCATGAGTTTCTTTCAAAAACCCCGTTCTGCTTTTATTCAAAATCGATCCTCCTTACGTCAAAATTGGGTGTTTGTGGCCGGGGTTTTTTTGTGTATTTATTTTACGTATTTTATTGTACAGGGCGACCGGAGTTATATTCGCCTGTTGGGGTTGCGATCGGCCATTACCCGCAGCACAGATGACTATGAAAAATTAAAAATCGAGCGGACGGATCTCGCGCGTAAAGTCGATATGTTGCGCCCCGGGTCGATTAATCGTGACTATCTTGAGGAACGCGCGCGCTTTATGCTGGGGTATCGGGGGTCTGGCGAAGTGGATGTGGTGAAGAAATAGGGTTGAGGGTAGATCCTACATTTAAAAAGATAGGTCGTTTGCTGCTTCTCTTTTAGAGAGAAATTTGGAGGCCTTTATTTGAGTTAAATGATTCGATCGTTCATGAACAGTCATTATAACAGGTTCAAAAAACCATGGTAAAGAGCTCCCTCGTATTTCTAGTTCACCTTGTTTAAGAACTTTAAATGTTTCTAAGATATCAGTCTCCATCCATCTTTCTAGGGCGTTTTCGATTTGAGAGGAAAGGTCCTTATTATTGATGAAAGCGTCTCCAAGAGAGAGGAGGGTTTTTCTGTTTTCATCTTCGAATGCCATTTTTCGGCCTTCAGGCGATAAGGATTCGAGGATCCCGAGTAACGGTTCTGCGGGAAATTCTTCGGCGGTTATCCCTAAAATTGTTTTTTTTTCGTCTACAGATATAGCCATAATATTTCTATCGTTTGTGAATATCTTGTTGTATTTTGAAGCTTATATATTGTCATATTAATCTTATAAGGCAATATCGATGCGATATCAAGTGTTATATTTAAGATTATGTCTTATTTTTATTTTTTCTTCTCTCTGTATTCCTTTTTAGCTTTCATTTTCTTTTTCTCTCTATCTTTCTCAAAAAGCGGCGCGCCGTTTTCGTATCTGACCAGTGACTTTG
>CAZLPZ010000060.1:0-4625 GCA_964561535.1 uncultured Pseudobdellovibrionaceae bacterium
ATAATCAGTCGAGAGTTGATTTTCAACCGCTTTTTTTAGGCCCGCGAGATCCGGAAAGCCTAATTTTTTGCCGAACTCGTCATCAAATGCCGGGATCGCAAATGCTTGAATATTCTTGATCGTCGTTTCAAATGTGGCCTTTTTATTGGCTAATGTTTTTTCGTGATAATCGGCCGGGAATGTAACCTTGACCATCACAACATCACCAATGTTTTTCCCAATTAATTGTTCTTCAAATCCAGGGATCAATGATTTCGACCCCAGACGCAACGGGAAATCAGTGGCGGACATACCCGGCAACGACGTACCATCCTCGGTTTTACCCACGAAATCCATCGTGACTTGATCGCCATCTTGTGTGGCGCGCGGCGTGTCCAAATCGGACGGTGCGCCATTTTGTGCCGCAATCCGACCCAATGTTTCGGTGACAACCGAGTCTTCAACCTTGGCCACCGGTTTTTCAATCTTGACCGTTTTCAGATCCATGATTTTAACCTCAGGCAAGTTTTCAACCGTCATGATGTAAATCAGGTCTTTACCCAAGGCAATATCAAATTCCTTCACTTCAACCTTTGGCTGAAAAGCGGGGCGCAAATTATTGTCGGTAATTGCCTTTTGTGACGACTGGGCAACCAGGTTTTCAAGCACATCGCCCATCACGGCTGCGCCATATTTGGCCTCGACCACTTGCAATGGAACTTTACCCTTACGGAAACCCGGTAATGCCACCGTTTTTGCGACCTTTTGGAGTTCAGCCGTACGCGCCGCTGAAATATCATTCGCGGGAACTTTAACTTCGATTTCCGTTGTCAGGCCGGTTGTTTTTAAAACTTTGGTTTCCATGTTTCTTTTTCCAATTCAAACAGTGTGTTATTTCATCATTCTTAAACAGCCCGGCACATCCTATTAGACCGAAGCTTGGTGCGGATGAAGGGACTTGAACCCCCACGCCTTGCGGCACAGGAACCTAAATCCTGCGCGTCTACCAATTTCGCCACATCCGCGCAATCGCCTTTGGCCGAACATCCCTAACATTTACAGAATCAAAAACGCCCAAACCACGTCAGCTCGGGCGTTTTTACACGTCTTTCACCCAAAAAGCAAAGGAGAAATGAACGGTTATGCCGTTATTTTATGGAGCCACCGCGGGGCTAGATTGCTTACGACGCGTTATCGCCCCAGCGCCAGCAACGCCAACTAAAGCCAACCCGGCTAAAGCCAAGGTGCCTGGTTCTGGGATAGTTTGATTTTGCAATATTACAACCAGAGGCGCATTTGCAACGTCATCTGAATTAGATGAAAACGTAAATGTCCCTGAACTATAATCATAATAGGAACCACCCAACGTCCAAAACAAATTTGAATCTGGCGAAACAAACAACGGAGAACTGTACAAATCACCATATTCAGTAACCAATGTACTCAAAAATCCAGGGAGTTCAGCCTGAGTCGCAAGAGTAAATCCGTTAACACCGAGAATATTATTAATCGCCGCAGCTTCAGAATATTTCGGCAATTCACCGCCCAAGTAATAAACCTTATCACCCAAGCGCAAAGAATCGAAATTACCATCATTATCTAAATCATATTCTGTTAATAGACCTGCCGACACCGGAGTCGATACCGTCCCTAATACCAACGCCGCTCCAACTGCCCCTAAAAACGCATGGCCACGACCAACAACATTACGAAACCCACCCGATAAACTCATCATCATTCCCCTTTCAAAAGGATAACTAAAAAACTCTGTATGTTAAATCATATTGACGGGAAAAATTCAACCCCCCTACCCCATAGAAATCATTTTTAACACCACGTCAATTTCGGCCGGTGTACATGCATTCATCGTCATAATGTCGGGCTCGATCCGTTTAATCAGGCCGGATAATACCTTGCCGGCCCCCAATTCCACGGCGCCATCAACGCCCAACGCCCGCATGCTGTTCACGCTTTCGCGCCACCGGACCGTGCCGGTCACCTGGTCCACCAACAACCGGCGGATCATCTCTGGGTCGGTGGCACCCTCTGCCGTCACATTGGCAATGACCGGAACCAACGGCCTTTTCATATCAACGGTCGCGAGCGCCGCACGCATCGCGTCCGCCGCTGGTTGCATCAATGTTGAATGGAACGGAGCCGATACAGGCAGGAGCAACGCGCGTTTTGCCCCCCGTTCGGTGGCGAGTTTCATGGCAACGTTCACAGCCCCCACATGGCCCGAGACCACCACCTGACCGGCTGAATTATCATTCGCGGCCTCGACCATTTCGCCATTTTTTGATTCACCCGTCGCGTCCGCCGCAATTTTTTGTACGTCACCAAAATCAAGGCCCAAAATGGCCGCCATTGCCCCAACACCCACCGGCACGGCCGCCTGCATCGCGCGACCGCGTGTTTTCAATAATCGCGAGCAATCAGCCACGGTAAAAGTCCCCGCCACGGTTAATGCCGAATATTCCCCCAACGAGTGCCCCGCAACATAAGATGCGAGATCAGATAATGTTTTCCCGGATTGTTCAAACAATATGCGCGCCACGGCCACCGACACCGCCATCAACGCCGGTTGGGTGTTTTCCGTAAGGTTCAGGTCACGCTCGGCCCCGCCTGTCATCAAGGCAAATAGTTTCTGATTTAAGGCGTCATCGATTTCCTGGAATAGGTGTCGCGCGGTTGGAAAGGCGTCGGCGAGTTCACGGCCCATGCCAATAAATTGCGACCCTTGGCCAGGAAAGACGAAAATACGGGACATTTTAAAAAGCTCCTTTGTAATAAGTACAGTGTCGCCCCGGCGCAGGCCGGGGCCTCGTTAAATTTCTGGATCCCGGCCTTCGCGGGGATGACACCTATTTTTAATCACCGGCCAGAACCTGCAACATCGGCAAGATTCCGTCAATGGTTTTATCCAATTGACCTGGTTTCAACATTGGATCTTCGGTTTCAAGGCGCAGGAAAATCACATCAATATCAAACAAAAACAGGACGCTCACCCCCTTTTGTTTCATCAACGCTTCCAAAACACGTAACCGTTCGGCCGTAAAATAAGGCGCGACACGCGCCGCATCATCGGCACGGGCGACCACGCGGTCGCCGGTAAAACCGGGATGATCAATTGACAATACATCCCGCACCGTAAGGGTATTGGCGTATTCCCTATAATGACCGCTGGCCACCACACCTGGGGCGGGCATATGCCCGGAAATCTCGAACTGAACCACCGTTACAAAGGTGCGACCGCGCAAATCGGCGCTGTCGCGTTGTTCAGACGCCAAATAAAATCCATACGGCCCGATTTTTCCACGCACAATCACCGATTTAAAATATGTTACTGGATTACATTCAAGGCCCCGGCGCTTTGCAAAATCGGCCCAGGCACGTTTCTGATCCTGAAGCGCGCGCGTCGTCCAGATGAATATCCCAAAGATAAACACCGATAATGCCAACCAAAGACAAACAAATAAAAGAGTCATTTAAAACACACGCGACATAATATACAGGTCTTACTTATATCTGATTTTATAAGAAATGTCATGGCCGGCTTTACCACTCTCTCGTTGAGAGAAGGGTAAGGCCGGCCATTCCTTTTACTGTTAAATAACAAAAGTTATTTCATCGGTTTTAGTGTCGGGAAACAAATCACGTCGCGGATATTATGGGAGTTGGTGAGGATCATAATAAACCGATCAATGCCAATCGCCCAACCAACGGTTGGTGGTAAACCATATTCCAATGCGGTAACGAAATCTTCGTCTAACATTTGCGCCTCGTCATCTCCGGCCTCACGTTGCGCGACCTGATCCATAAAGCGTTCATATTGAATCTTAGGATCATTCAGTTCGGTAAACGAATTCGCGATTTCCCATGTACAGCAATAGGATTCAAACCGTTCGACCAACCGCGGGTTATTCCGGTGAACTTTTGCCAACGGTGAGATTTCAAATGGGTGATCAATTACGTGAATCGGTTGGATCAAATCATTTTCAACTTTATCCCCAAACACCGCCTCAACACATTGGCCCCAATTTGCGGTTTTTTCGACATGAACGCCAACCGATTTTGCCGCAATTCGCGCGGCATCGGCCGTTTCAATCGCCATGAAATCAACCCCAGTTTTTTCCAAAACCAACTGGCACATCGATTTACGTTCCCATGGCCCTGAAAAATCGATGACGTGATCGCCAAAGGGGAATTTTAAACTGCCATGAACGCTCATCACAATTTGACGCGACACATCTTCAATCAAGGCCATCGCATCATGATAATCCATATACGCATGATACGATTCAATTGTTGTAAATTCGGGGTTATGGCGCGGTGATGTTCCCTCATTTCGGAACAAACGTCCAATTTCAAACACATGATCTGAAAGCCCTCCCACAATCAAACGTTTTAGAAATAATTCCGGGGCAATACGAAGGTAAAAATCATGATCCAGTGCATTATGGTGCGTGGTAAAAGGTTTTGCGCTCGCCCCCCCCATAATCGACTGTAAAATTGGTGTTTCAACTTCGATCCCACCCATATTCCACATATATTCCCGGATCATGGCGATAATTTTAGATCGGGTCCTGAGCACCCGCCGGCTATCGTCATTCATGATCAAATCAACGTACCGTTGACGATACCGC
>CAZLPZ010000061.1:0-4509 GCA_964561535.1 uncultured Pseudobdellovibrionaceae bacterium
TGCGGTTTTTGTTTCATGGCGCGCGATTTGCTTTTGGTAACTTCAGCTTTGCGCGGCTTACGTATAAGTTGCTGTATCGTTGGCATGGGCCTTCTCGATCCTTTGAACAAACATAATAGCGATGTCAGGATGGGTGACAGGCGCGGTGGAAGTCCGTTTTAATGACCGATCAGGTCCGTTCTTCCCCGCATGCACGCGTCAAATACGATTGAAATCGTCTTGACGCACATGAGGCCGCGTTTGGGTCAAATTTCCTTTTAAAATCAAGGAAACTCAACGACCCACAGCCAGCCCATCCGTTCGCGAGTGGGGGGTTTATACCCCAAGGCTTCCACCTCGTCAAGCATTCTTTAATCGTTTCTTCAATATTTTTTAGCAGTTGTGAAAAAAAGATCTCAAAAAGACTTGAGGGGCCGCAAAAAATGTCCAAGAGCCCGCCTGACTTGCCCACATATAGCTTATTTATATCTCGGTTCGTGACAGGCTTAGAAACCTATGATACCCTACCCTCATGAAACCCACGGCTTATGATTTTAAAGAATTTTACAGCGCCCCTATCGGGGGAGTCGTTCAACGGGCCATTACGGCAGCACTCACCCGATTTTGGCCCGACCCCACGAATCGTCGTATTATGGTATATGGATATTCCGAGCCCTATACAAATCTGTTTTCCCGCGCCGACCGGACGCTTTATTTCATGCCCCCCGATCAAGGGGCCTATCCCTGGCCAACAGGTGCCAAAAACGCCGTTGCCATCACGGCACGTACCGCGTTACCGCTTGAAACCGATTCGCTTGACGGTGTGATTTTAATCCATTCGCTCGAATTTACAAACGCCATTGACCCTCACCTCACCGAAATTTGGCGCGTTTTAAAAAGCCAAGGACGATTAATCGTCATTGTCCCAAACCGTCTAGGGTTTTGGACCCGGGTCGATTGGTCGCCTTTTGGGCAAGGGTCATCGTTTACCTTAGGTCAGGTCCAACGTTATTTACGCGAATCCCTCTTCATCCCTGACCGCAGCACGCCGCTCCTTTTCGCCTGGCCACTCCGCACCCGTTTAGCTATTAAAATGGCACCGTTTCTTGAAAAATACATGCCATTTCTGGTCCCGAGTTTTGCGGGGCTGCACATGATCGAGGCCAGTAAACAAGTCTATGCAGGTCTGGCCCTGCCCGTTAAATCCGCCCAGCGCACAAAGGCCACGACCCTCGCGCCCGCATCACGGTAAAACAGAGGCAGTGACATCCACTCTAGATAAAAGAAGATACAACCTTACCTAATTGGTATTCCCTTTCCCCTTATCTTTTGATATTAATAATGCCCTTCATACAATATTTCAACGGGATCCACTCACTATGTCCACCGACATGACCATTGCGCAAATTCGTGAAACTTACCTAAAATTCTTTGAAGGGAAAGGTCATACGCGTGTGGCCTCATCACCCCTCGTTCCCCAAAACGACCCGACGATGATGTTTACCAATTCGGGCATGGTCCAATTTAAAAACGTCTTTACGGGCGCTGAAACCCGACCATACACCCGCGCCACTACGGCGCAAAAATGCGTACGTGCCGGCGGGAAACACAACGATCTCGATAATGTCGGATATACGGCGCGCCACCACACCTTTTTTGAAATGATGGGAAATTTCAGCTTTGGTGATTATTTCAAGCAAGACGCCATCGCCTTTGCGTGGGAACTCGTCACCAAACATTTACAAATCTCGGCCGATCGATTGCTGGTCACCGTCCACACATCGGACGAAGACGCCGCCGATATTTGGAAAAAAGTCGCGGGTTTTTCCGACAGCAAAATCATTCGCATCAACACCAACGATAATTTCTGGATGATGGGGGATACAGGACCGTGCGGCCCATGTACTGAATTGTTTTTCGACCAGGGCGATAAATTAGCGGGCGGCCCCCCAGGATCAACGGATCAGGACGGCGATCGATTCTTGGAATTCTGGAACCTGGTGTTCATGCAATATGAACAAGAGCCTGACGGCAAGGGCGGCCACAAACGCACCCCCCTGCCAAAACCATCCATCGATACCGGCATGGGATTGGAACGTGCCTCGGCCTTGATCCAGGGGAAGTTTAGCAACTATGACATCGACCTGATGCGTGCAATCATCACGCACATCGCCGACCTGACGGGCGTGAACCCCGACGGCCCGCAATCGGCATCACACCGCGTGATTGCCGATCACCTCCGATCCGCCGCATTTTTAATCGCCGAAGGCATGTTGCCAGGAAATGAAGGCCGCGCCTATGTCTTGCGCCGTATCATGCGCCGCGGGATGCGCCACGCGCATATGTTGGGGGCCCGTGATCCCTTAATGCACCGCCTGTTCCCCACCCTTCTCGCACAAATGGGGGATGTGTACCCCGAACTGAAACGCGCGGAACCATTAATCGTTGAGACCTTAAAACTCGAAGAAACACGGTTCAAAAAAACGCTCGAAACAGGCCTCCGGTTGCTGGATGACGAAACGAAAACCTTGCACGCAGGGGCGACATTCCCCGGTGCCGTTGCATTTAAATTATATGATACCTACGGCTTTCCGTTGGATCTCACTCAAGACGCGTTAAAGGCCAAGGACATCACCGTGGACCAAGCCGCATTCGATGCGTGCATGAACGACCAACGTGCGGCATCGCGCAAATCATGGGTGGGAGCCGGTGGCGCATTCACGGATAAATTGTGGTTCGATATGCTGGACCAATACGGCGCGACCGATTTCTTAGGGTACGCGAAAGACACAGCCCAGGCTCAAGTTCAGGCGATCGTCAAAGACAACGCGGCGATCACAACAGCGCGTGCCGGCGACACAGTCCAAATCATAACCAATCAAACCCCGTTTTACGGCGAAAGCGGTGGTCAGGTGGGCGACACCGGCGTCATCACGACCGACACGGGATTTCGTGCGCATGTGACCGACACCCAAAAAATATTGGGAAAAATTCACGTACACATTGCAACAATTGAAACAGGCACATTAACCGCCGGGGCTACTGTCACAATGGCTATCGATACCGCACGCCGCAATGATATCCGCGCGAACCATTCGGTTACGCATTTGTTGCATCAGGCATTGCACGACACATTAGGGGACCACATCGCACAAAAGGGATCCCTCCAAGACGCTGACCGCACGCGGTTTGATATTTCCCACAACGTGGCCCTGACGGACGACCAAATCGCGCGCGTGGAACAATTGGTCAATGACGAAATTCGCGCAAACACCCCGGTTGAAACCCGCGTAATGTCCACAGACGACGCCATGAATTCCGGGGCCCAAGCGTTATTCGGCGAAAAATACGGCGATGAAGTCCGCGTTTTATATATGGGCCGGATGCGCCCGGACGGTACCCGTCCCTATTCCGTTGAACTATGCGGCGGGACGCACGTATCCCGCACCGGAGACATCGGCCTATTCAAAATCGTGTCTCAAAGTGCGGTATCCGCGGGTGTCCGCCGAATTGAAGGCATGACGGGGCGGGGGGCGCTTGCGTATTTAAATGCCGTGGACGCGCAAATGAACGACATGGCGTTGATGCTGAAGACCAACCGCGCCGATGTGCCCACACGCGTTGCGACCTTAATGGATGACCGCAAAAAATTGGACAACGAAATCACGGCCCTCCGCCGTCAAATCGCCACAGGCGGCACGGGCGGCGGGGCCAGCGCGTCCAACGGAACAGATGCCAAAGATATTGGCGGTGTCAAATTTGTGGGCCGCGTTCTCGACGGTTTTCCAGCGCGCGATTTAAAACCGATGGTCGATGATATCAAGAAAAAACTGGGGTCCGGCGTTGTTGCGCTCATTTCCGTGGACGAAGGCCGCGCGTCACTGGTCGTCGGCGTGACCGACGATTTAACCGCCCGGTTTTCAGCCGTGGATCTCGCCAAGTTGGGGGCCATTATTTTGGGCGGCACCGGCGGTGGGGGACGACCCGATATGGCTCAGGCCGGTGGACCTACAGGCACAGCCGCGAACGATGCCGTCGGGGCGATTGAAAAAAACCTTGCGGGGTAACTATTTTTAAACAATAACACCACTCCCTTTACCCTAACCCCTTCGAGAATATCATGACATTTGCACTTACTGCTCCTGATCGGGTCATCGATCCTTTAAAAAAAGTTTTTAAAAAAGACGCACCTTGGAATGCCCAAAAAATGTCGGGTTTGGTCTTTCAAAGGACAGATATTAATCCCAAAACTAACCAAGAATTGCATATATTTGAAGCGCCAAAAAATAGAGTGATTGCCGTATCTCAACATCAAGGCCCGCGGGGGGACACTGTCTATACCCTCCATGTAAATGGCCGCCCTAACCAAACCTCAGAAGAACAACATCTGATCGAGAATCTTGTTTTCGCTGCAAAATAACAAACACCAGCACTTAATCTCGATTCTGATTGATTTCATTACGGCGTATAAAAATTTAAGAATAAAAACGCAACAATATTACCGCATTTATTCCTTGACTATATTCCTGT
>CAZLPZ010000062.1:0-4138 GCA_964561535.1 uncultured Pseudobdellovibrionaceae bacterium
TCACGAAGTCCCGGCCTTCGCCCGGACGACACGCTCTTACTTCCCTATACCCGGTCAATCACCTGAGCAATTAATGGAATATCCGCTGGTAACATTGCATAATTATACAACTGGCGCGGCGGAACCCATTTTAAAACTTGACCTTCTAGCCCCTGTGGCTCGCCTCGCCAAGTCCGACACACATACAATAACATCACCGCATGTACTTTTAAATCTGGTTCGTTATATTCATGTGAGGCAAAGCCGATAGGGTAATAACAAGTAGGACGTGTTTCAATCCCCAGTTCTTCACGCAATTCACGCATCAACGCAATTTCAGGTGGTTCACCAGGCTCCAATTTTCCACCTGGAAATTCCCACAGCCCGCCCAACGCCTTTCCCAGAGGGCGTTGATCAATAAGAACATTCCCATTCGTATCAATCAATGCCGCAGATACAACATGCACAATTTTAACCCCCGATGGTTCTGGTGGAGGGCGATCAAGTGCGGCAGCACAGGGGGAGAGTTCAAAAGACATTTTAAAATTTCAAAATGAAAAATAAACAGAAAAGGACGTCACAAGCCCCCTTCCCCTCATAGGAGGAGAAGGCTTGCAGTAATTTCAGTCGTCAATTTATTATTACTTGGCTGCCGCCGGTTCTGTGGCATTTGCAGATTTGGCATCCGTTGGCGTTGCCGCTGAGGTTGCCGCAGGCGCCGGCGTCGGTTCAGCTGTATCCGCTGCGGCTTGTTTTGGTTCCGGAATTTTATTGCCCTTTATATCAAACATTTCAATCTGCGCGCCTTTTTTCATGTCGGCGAGTAATGTTTGAAACGAATCCCGTTGCAATTTTGCTTTCAGTTGAGGTTCCATCGTCGCAAATGACGGGGCCGATGCCATCCGGCGATCATTCACCTTGACCACATGATATCCAAATTGTGTTTTAACAGGGGCCTTGCTGTACGTTCCTTTTTTCAATTGAAATGCGGCATCGGAAAATTCCTTGACCATATCGCCCGCTTTGAAATACCCAAGCGATCCGTCCCCTGCCGCCCCTTTATCTTTCGAAAATTCTTTGACTAAATCTTCAAATTTTGCACCGCTATCTAATTTTTTAATAATATCTTTTGCACTGGTTTCTTGATCAACCAAAATATGTTGTGCATTCATTTCTTCTGCTGGTTGAAAGTTCTTAACATACATATCGTATTCAGCTTTAACCGCCGCATCCGAAACCAACTTATTCACTTCACGTTCCAAATAAGTCGCCCGGATCACGTTATCGCGCATAACGGCTAATCGTTGTTGAACTTCGGGATCTTGATCAAAATTGGCCGCCGCTGCTTTTTCGGAAATCACATTTCCCATGACAACCTGTTCTTGGACCAGTCCAAATACTTGATCCATCGGCGCCTTGGATACTTGTTCCGGCATCGTCTTGCGATACTCTTCCAATTGACCCAATGTCACATCTTTACCGTTCACTTTGGCAACAACCGGTGTTGAATCCGATTTGGCCATCGCCGGTTCGCCGGCAGTTGGTTCAATATCATTCAACATTTGGGCGGCACTCGCCATATCAGTCGGGGTATTCAGGTCTGTTTTTGATGTCCCGGTCATCAGCGCAGCGGTCGATACGCCAACAGCAAACGCCGCAATTACACCCAAACTCCAAATGCCTGTGTTATTGATTTTCATGATGAAGTGCCTTTCGAACGTCAGGTTAAGAATAAAGATAATACTGGGCGAATAATGGGGGGAAACGAGGGGGCACGCAAGAGGGAAAAACCAGGAATGCACATCTGTCGCAGGGAAGGACATAAAACAATCCCTTACCTAAGGGAAAGCGTCCCTTACCCTGAAGGACGATCAAAAAATGGTCGCGTCATCGCTATAAATAATAGCGATTACTTTCCTATTAAAAATAGACCCCCACCTCGATGGGCCCCCCTTTCTCAAGGGGAGTTTATTCTTATCGCTTTGCGATATCCACATACGGGCGTTCGGCGGCGCCGGTGTATACCTGGCGCGGACGAGCGATACGATTTGCAGGTTCTTCCATCATTTCTTTCCACTGAGAAATCCACCCCGCCACGCGCGAAACGGCAAATAACACGGTAAACATCGATGTGGGAAATCCCATCGCGCGCAAAATAATGCCCGAATAAAAATCAACGTTCGGGTACAATTTGCGCGATACAAAATAATCATCCGACAGAGCAATACGTTCCAGTTCCATCGCAATATCCAACATGGGATCCTTGACACCCAGTTCGGCCAACACATCATGGCACGATTGGCGCATAATCTTGGCGCGCGGGTCAAAGTTTTTATAGACACGGTGCCCAAAACCCATCAATTTCACACCTTCTTCTTTATTTTTTACACGTTGAATAAAAGAAGGGATATTTTCTTTTGTCCCAATGTGGGCGAGCATTTCCAAAACCTCTTGGTTCGCACCACCATGCGCCGGCCCCCACAATGATGCAATGCCCGCCGCGATACAAGCGAACGGGTTGGCTTGGGACGATCCAGCGATCCGCACGGTTGATGTCGATGCGTTTTGTTCATGATCCGCGTGCAGCACCAAAATCCGTTCCATCGCGCGCACCATGGTGGGGGATGCTTTGTACGGCTCAACGGGCAAGGCAAAGCACATATGTAAGAAATTCTCGGCAAAGCCCAAATGGTTTTGTGGATATTGGAACGGTTGACCGCACGAATACCGAAATGCCATGGCAGCAAGCGTCGGCAATTTCGCAATCAAGCGGTGCGCAGAAATCTCACGCTGGCGGGGGTCAGAAATGTCCAAACTATCGTGATAAAACGCGGCCATCGCGCCAACCAACCCACACATAATCGCCATAGGGTGCGCATCACGTCGAAAACCACGCAAGAAAAACTGCATCTGTTCGTGCACCATCGTATGGTGTGTGATGTTAAAATGAAATTCTTTATATTGCGCCGCGCTCGGAAGATCCCCGTACAACAATAAATAGGCGGTTTCAAGGAATGTGCTTTTTTCGGCGAGATCTTCAATCTTGTATCCCCGATGCAACAAAATCCCATTATCGCCGTCAATATAAGTTATGCGTGATTTACAGGATGCCGTTGATGTGAACGCCGGATCCAATGTAAAGATCCCTGCTTGTTCATATAATTTGCGTATATCAATCGTATCGGGCCCCATTGTGCCCGACACAACCGGTAGATCAAAGGTCTTACCCGTTGCCGGGTCGGTTAATTTGTAAACACGTTCAGGTGTCGCGTTGGCGGCCGATGCAGGATGTGACGGGTTCATTTATAATTCCTTTTGAAAAATATCGGGACGTTTATAAAAACAGAATGTTTGTATGAGCCCGATACGGGCGAATTTAAACAGGTACATATTGCCTGATTAATCCTTGAGGAGGAGTTAAGAAAAACAGAAGATATATTTCTATAATCACTTTTAAATATGCCTTCCCCTAATCGCCCTCCTCATTCTCCTCATATAATATTAACCGCCTTATATTAAAATAAAGTCATATATATCTAATAAAATCATCTCTTCTTACATTTATATGGTCATGACATCACAATTTAATTACACTCATGCCTTTTCCCGTAACCTTGGATGGGTGACCGAACCTGAACAGGAAAAACTCCGCCACTCTAAAGTCGCAATTGCAGGATTGGGCGGCGTCGGCGGGCATCATTTAATCAATCTCACACGTTTAGGGATCGGGGCGTTCAGTGTCGCTGAATTTGATCAAGTCGAGATTCAGAATTTTAATCGTCAGGCCTGCGCGACAATGTCTAATCTGAACCAAGATAAAATCGATGTGATGATCAATCAGGCCCTTGATATTAACCCCGACCTGAACATCACCCCTTTTCGCGATGGCCTGACCCCTGACAATGTCGATGCGTTTTTGAACGGTGTCGACTTATATGTTGACGGATTGGATTTTTTTGCGCTCGACGCACGGCGCATGATTTTTGCAGCCTGCGCGCGCAAAGGGATTCCGGCGATGACCACAGCCCCGATTGGCATGGGGGTCGCCCATCTGAATTTTATACCCCATCACATGTCATTTGAAAAATATTTTAATTTCTTTCCCCATGAGACCGACGAAAATTATCTAAAATTTCTGATTGGGTTGTCGCCCACCATG
>CAZLPZ010000063.1:0-4123 GCA_964561535.1 uncultured Pseudobdellovibrionaceae bacterium
GCTCCCCAGTCCAGTTCCGGTGATATTGCTCCCCATCAATTTCAATTGCAAGCCGCCGTATCGTATCTATTTGATTTTATGGAGAAAATTGGTGGCCCCGGCCGGAATCGAACCGGCACGCCCGTTACCAGGCAACGGATTTTAAGTCCGTAGCGTCTACCTGTTCCGCCACGGGGCCCTCTGTGCCCGCGTACCTTACACATTTTATCAAAAAAAGAAAGGGCGGATGAGAAGAAAAAAGAAAGGCTGGGCGGGCTTCTTTTGTGTCGAAAATTCGGACCAATCGTCTGTTCTTGAATCTTCGTTTATCCCGCGGCGCGATAGGAATCAAAAATTCCCATGACGTTGCGCATAACCGCCCAGCCTTTAGGTGTCAGGGACAGTTCCTTTCGGCGCCGTTCCTGTGGAGATATTTTGAGGGTGATTAGGCCATACGCTTCGCCACTTTGGCGGACGGTCGACAGGGCGCCCACAATCCTTGAAACTGTCGACAGGGCGAGGCCCGTCCGTTCCGCTAGTTGTGTTAAGGATATCCCCTCGTTGGTGGCAATTTCCGTCAGGCAAATCGCATATTGAAGGGGGAATTCCGGGTCTATTTGACGTAAGGCATTTAGGAGATCGAGAAAGGCTGATGCTGTCCCTGGGTGAATTTTTTGTGTCTGTATCATAGCCTTTTTTGTCCCGTTTTAAAACCCGCTCGGGGGTCCAGATGCATTCAGTGAAAGGTAGACTGATTATCCACTCTTCTTTAAAGCGGTCAATCCGATATAAAGGCATAAGCCTAAAACTTTTTTGACAGTCAATGACTATGGCGCCTATGCGCCATATTTTAACATAAATTATCATGGTGCCCCCACCTGTTGTCGTCTCATCCAAGATTTATGTTTTATTTTTTATAACCTTGAGTTGTTATAATTTATAGTCATATTATTGCAATGTGTCAATAATTATCATTAGAAATAAGAAAAATATTTTGACTATCTATTTGTATATAAACAGATTTGTACTTTTGTATAGTCATGGTTACATCATCATTTCTCATCCATAATATCAACCATGGGATGTGTTTATAAAGTCAGCAAACCTCATAAGGTTTTGTATCCCTTCTGAAAGATGGCAGGATATAAATTGGGCGTTGGTAACGTCTGTGTTTTTAAACTGGGCATTTGTAAAGTCGCATTCTATACAGAGGGAGTCGATGAAACAGGTGTCCACCAAGATTGCACGGGCGAAGGAACATTGGATGAATTGGCATTCTGATAGGTTGGCGTCGGTGAAATCAGAATCTGAAAAATCGATATCTTTAAATAAATGACCATCAAAAGATACGGCTCGAAAATCATTTTGTTTCTGATGATTATCTGTAAATGTTAAGATATTTGTTGAAGGTATATGCCGAGGGCTAGAACTCGAAAAGTTGCTAAAAGAGGCGGGGGGCAGGGCGGTCATGATTTAAAATACTCCCAGATAAAAGTTGATAACATGCAAGTGTTATCAAGATCTAGAAAATATATTGATAGATGTCAAGTATTAAAATAACGAAATGCAAAACATGCTCCCCTCCGTCCGGTTATCCTTAGATCACACACTCTAAGACCCGCTTGACCATATCGATGCAAGTGGTGTCTAATGATATTTAGTACCTTTGCGGCTTTATGGCCGCCGGCGATTTTGCTGATTATTCGATTTTTCTAGAGGAGGAGACCTGATTTATGGCTACAAAATATTACGACACCATTCAATTGATCGAACGTTTGCACCGTTATTTTCTAGATGTGGTCAAGGTGGAATTGGATCGCCTTCAAATTATGGACATTAACAACGTTCAGGCAATGATTTTGTTTAATATAGGGCACGACGAAATGACGGTCGGTGAACTGACCCTCCGGGGATATTACCTGGGGTCGAATGTGTCCTATAATTTGAAGAAAATGGTGGAACTGGGGTACGTGGTTCAGGAACGATCGCCGCATGATAAACGCTCGATCCGGATTAAATTGACGGATAAGGGGATCAAATTGTGCGATGGCCTGTCCGGGATGTTCAAACGCCATGAAGGCAAAATCGCGGCTGGCGCAGGATCTGAATTGACTGATGCGCGGTTAAACGACGCGATGTCCGTGATGAAACAATTGGAACGCTTCTGGACCCAACAATCCAGCTTCACCGGATTGGCATCGATCGAAGATTTGGGGTAGGGGGGGTTACTACCCCTCATCCCCCATCCTTAACGCCGCGATAAAGGCCGACTGGGGAATTTCCACGTTCCCGTATTGGCGCATCTTTTTCTTACCCTCTTTTTGTTTCTCGAGCAGCTTTTTCTTCCGTGTAATATCCCCGCCGTAACATTTGGCGGTCACATCTTTGCGAAACGCCGACACATCTTCACGCGCGACAATCTTGCCGCCAATCGATGCTTGGATTGCGATTTTAAACATCTGCCGCGGGATCAGTTCTTTGAGACGTTCGCACAATTGCCGCCCGCGTCGTTCGGCCTGAATTTTGTGCACGACCATCGCCAAGGCATCGACCGGTTCCTGGTTCACCATGATGTTCATTTTGACCAGATCGCCTTCTTGATAATTATCGAGGTGATAATCAAAACTGGCATACCCGCGTGAGATGGATTTCAACCGGTCATAAAAATCGAACACGACTTCATTCAGTGGCAACATATAAATCAACATCGCGCGCGTTCCCACATACGTCAATTCCACTTGGGTTCCGCGGCGTTCCTGACACAGTTGGATCAGCGACCCCAGATATTCATCGGGTGTTAAAATCGTCGCCTTGATCCACGGCTCTTCGATTTTTGAAATGCGCACAACATCCGGCATGTCGACGGGGTTATACAGTTCAGTCATCGTGCCGTCGGTTTTATAAATTTTATATACAACGGATGGCGCCGTGGGGATCAGATCCAAGTCAAATTCGCGCAGCAACCGCTCTTGAATAATCTCCATATGCAACAGGCCAAGGAATCCGCACCGGAACCCCATCCCTAATGCTTGCGAACTCTCGGCTTCATAATGCAATGACGCATCGTTGAGTTTTAATTTGCCCAAAGACTCGCGCAGCTTTTCGAAATCGGAGGCATCCACGGGGAACAGCGAACAAAACACCATGGGCACCGACGGTTTAAAACCGGGTAAACTTTCGGTCGCGCCGTGGATCGCGGTTGTGACGGTGTCGCCGACCTTGGCTTCGCCAATGTCCTTAATGCTGGCCGTCATAAACCCAATTTCGCCGGTGCCTAAAACATCCAGCAACACAGGCTTGGGCGTAAACATCCCCACGCGGTCGACATCACGCACCGCGCCGTTCGACATGAATTTGATTTTTTCGCCTTTTTTCAACGCCCCGTCCACGATGCGCACCAAAATCACAACGCCCAGATAACTGTCATACCAACTGTCAACCAATAATGCTTTCAGTGGCGCGTCCGGGTTGCCGCGGGGTGCGGGCAGGCGGGTCGCAATCGCCTCGAGTAAATCCGGAATATTCAACCCCGATTTTCCCGATACGCAGACGGCATTGCTGGCGTCGAGGCCAATTGTGTCTTCGATTTGTTCTTTCGCGCGTTCAATATCGGCGGCGGGCAAATCAATTTTATTGATGACGGGAATAATCTCGTGGTTGTTGTCAATCGCCTGGTACACGTTCGCGAGTGTCTGCGCCTCGACCCCTTGGGATGCATCAACGACCAACAACGACCCTTCGCACGACGCGAGCGACCGCGACACCTCATAGCTAAAATCCACATGCCCCGGGGTATCCATCAGGTTGAATTGATATTCAATGCCGTCATGCGCGGTATAGGCCAGGCGCACCGTCTGGGCTTTGATCGTGATGCCGCGTTCGCGTTCGATGTCCATACTGTCCAGGACCTGTTCGCGCATCTCGCGCGCCTCAAGTCCCCCGCACGTTTGGATCAAACGGTCGGCGAGCGTCGATTTACCGTGATCAATGTGCGCGATAATGGCAAAGTTGCGGATGTTTTTTTGCGGTGTGGTCATATGTTTGTCATCCCCGCGCAGGCGGGGATCCAGAAAAGTTAAATAAAAAAGGGCCCGGAAACCAGGCCCTTTTGTAGAGGATTATCAGGGGAAGAGCAAGGGGTTAG
>CAZLPZ010000064.1:0-3326 GCA_964561535.1 uncultured Pseudobdellovibrionaceae bacterium
GGCACAAACATGGCCGAGAAAATGATCAGGATATACAGGGATGGCAACGACCCCCAAATCTCGATCACACGTTGCAGGATCAGGTCGGTTTTACCGCCGAAATACCCCTGAACCGCGCCCATGAAAATGCCGATCACGGAACTGAACGCGGTCAGGATCAGGCCGAACATGACCGACAGGCGAAAGCCATAAATAATCCGGGCCATGACATCGCGGCCTTGGTCATCGGTCCCCAGCCAATTTTCGGACGTGGGCGCGGACGGCGCGGGGGTCGGCAGGTGATAATTGATCGTGTCATACGAAAACCGGATGGGTGGCCAGATCATGAATCCGTTTTTGGTGATCAGTTGTTGGACGAAGTCGTCTCGGTAATCGGCTTCGGTTTCAAAATCCCCGCCGAACGTCGTTTCGGGGTACATGTGGAAGACGGGGGCGTAGGGGGCATTTTTATACCAGATGAATAGCGGTTTATCATTGGCCACAAATTCGGCCCCCAATGTGAGAATCAGGGCAGTCAGAAAAATCCAAAATGCGATATACCCGCGGCGATTGGCGCGGAATTGATGCAGGCGACGGCGGGTGAGGGGGGAGAGGGTCATGGTTTTCTAATTTATAAAAATCTATTCTTTGTAATATGCCCAAAATATATGTAGTTTTCAAAGATATTAGGTAGTTCTGTTAGTGATTTAAATATAAAAATTAAGTTGGTTGCTGTATCGCCATTTGGAGTAGATAAGTCAGCATAAACTTGGTTTAGCTGTTCAAAAAATGGGTATATGTCTGGACCAAATAAAGACCTTACTTTATGATCGCCTATCCCTCTAAAGCTTTCATGTGCTGCTTGTAGGGCTTTGATTATTTCATTTTTTAAGTCCTCATCTTTTAATTCAGATGCTCTGGGTATTCTACCGAATTTTGTGACCATGGAGATGAAGTGTAAAACTCCTTTGTATACTTCCCATCTTTTTTCGAGAAGTTCGAGTCTCATTTTTTCTAAAGAATATAGATAGGTTAAGTAAGCAAAAAATGCAGCGAGGATAGAGAATGTAAGGGGGAGCGCACTATCTAAATCAAGTACTCCTTTGTAAACGCAGGTACCTATAAAACTTATCAAAAAAAATAGAATTACTACTGCAATAAATTCTCTTGATTTTACTATATTCATCGCACCCCCTCAAAATTAATCCGGGGGTCAATCACCACATATGTCATATCGCGCACGATGGTCATGACCAATCCGATCAGGGAGAAGATATACAACGTGCCCAACACCACCGGGTAATCGCGGTTGATGATGGATTCGTACCCCAATAACCCCAACCCGTCGAGCGAGAAGATGACTTCGATCAACAACGACCCTGTGAAAAAGATCGATACGAACGCCGCGGGGAATCCGGCAATGACGATGAGCATCGCGTTACGGAACACGTGGCCGTAGAGCACGCGGCGTTCGGTTAACCCCTTGGCCCGCGCGGTTAAGACATATTGTTTGTTGATTTCATCCAAGAACGAATTTTTAGTCAGCATCGTCAGGCCTGCGAATCCGGATATAACAAGGGCGAGGGTCGGCAACACCATGTGCCACGCGTAATCGCGGATTTGTCCGAATGTGGATAATTCGGCCCAATTGTCGGACGCCAATCCGCGCAACGGGAACCAATCAAAATACCGCCCGCCGGCAAATAAGATGATTAATAATATGGCAAACATAAAGGACGGGATCGCATATCCGATAAAAATCGCGGCGCTGGTCCAGATGTCAAACGGTGTGCCGTCGCGCACGGCCTTGCGGATGCCCAACGGGATTGAAATGAGGTAAATGATCAGGGTCGACCATAGACCCAACGAAATTGACACCGGCATTTTTTCTAAAATCAGTGATAAAACAGAGGCATCGCGATAATAGCTCTTACCCAGGTTGAACTGAAGGTAATTGGATACCATTTGAACGAACCGTTCGGGGGCGGGTTTGTCAAAGCCATAAAGTTGTTCAAGTTCTTTGATAAATTCTGGATCTAAACCACTGGATCCTTTGTATAAACTGGCCTCACCTGTCGCGGCGCCGATCGATGTACTGCCCAATGTGTCCCCGCCACCGCCGCTAATGCCGCGCCCGGCGCCGTCACCGCCGTGACCCTGTAATTCGGCAATCATGCGTTCAACCGGCCCGCCGGGGACGAATTGGATAATCGTAAAGGAGACCAATAAAATCCCCAACAGGGTCGGGATCAACAGGGCCAGTCGGCGGAGGAGGTACGGGAGCATGGGGTCAGGGCCGAATCAGGTTAGGTGGGTTTAACGTTCCACTCGTGAATCTGCCATGTTTTGCCGGTATACTCAAGGTGCGCGAAATGCGCCGGGGCGACTTTGATTTTGTCAGGGCGCGGGATCGCCCATTCGATGATGTCGGACAAGCGGGGGTCGGCCAAAAACCGGATGATCCCCCCGCTGCTGAACCCCCAGATGGTTTGATTTTGGTCGGGGGTGTTCGTGGCGGCCAGGCGCGTTAATACCGCGCGTAAGTTTTGAATAATCACATCCGGTTTAGGTGACCAACCATCCGGCATGATGCTGTCCCGTTCCCAGGCTTTCATCGCGTTCTCGCCAATGCGGGCGATCAGGTCGGTTTCAGGTTTTCCGTCGTCGTCGCCGTAATTAATTTCATTGAATTCAGGTAAAATTTGCAGGGCAGGGGGAATTTGAACTCCGGCAGATGCAAGCGCACGCGTCGCGGTTTCCTGGGTGCGGATCAGGGGCGATACATACACGGCAGCGGGCGGCGCAAACCCGCGGGCGGATAAGGTCAGGCCCAACGCGTCGGCGGCATCGCGGCCCGTTGAACTTAACGGCAAATCGGTTTGTGATCCAATGCGCAATACCCTGTCACCCGGATTAAAATTCGGCCCATGGCGGGAGAGGATAAGGGTGATGGGCATGGGTTTATTTTTTTTGGTTTTGTAAGGCAGAGGAATAGAGGATGCCTTAAGGATTATTTGAATAGTTTAACTTTTTTTGATAAGTCCGTAATTCACGGATAGGGACGGCAACAGGGTATTGGCGCGATGAACTTACAATAGCGGCAGTCGTTGGCGATTGGGTAATTCTTTGTGAATCTCTACGGGATTTACGAAAAAGCTTTGTAAGCGATCTGAGTAACATAATATAAAACCATTTATGGAGCTTTGTAATAATGTTCCTTAATCTAAGATACTATATACATAAATTCAATCAAAATCGGATTAGAAATTAGATTATTTATTTTTCATCGGATCCCCAAATTCCGCAATCACGCGTTCGGCCCGGGCGATGTCGTCGGGGCTGTCAAC
>CAZLPZ010000065.1:0-3082 GCA_964561535.1 uncultured Pseudobdellovibrionaceae bacterium
CAATTGTCCCACATTCAAAATCCCCCGTTCGGTCACGTACGCCGTCACAAGATGCGCCGGGGTAATGTCAAAGGCAGGATTCAGAGCAGTTGATGTTTCTGGCATCACGCGTACCTGACCCGTCGTACCATTGGATGTAAGACCAGGAATAATCGCAACTTCGTCGCCTTTGCGATTTTCAATCTCGATCTCGCTACCATGTTCAATATTCGGATCAAACGTGGTGTACGGTAAAGCAACATAGAACGGCACGTTGTGCGCAGCAGCGGCCAGAGCCTTTAAATACGTCCCTACTTTGTTGCACGTATCACCATTGCGAGTCACCCGATCGGCCCCCACAATGCACATATCCACCTGACCTCGTTGCATTAACAAACCGGCCGCATTATCCGCAATCACCGTATGCGGAACACCATGTTGACCCAATTCATAGGCGGTTAAAAATGCACCCTGATTCCGCGGGCGGGTTTCAGACACCCAAATATGAACAGGAATGCCCGCATCATGCGCCATATACATCGTGGCCAGAGCGGTGCCGTAATCAACAGTTGCAAGCCACCCCGTGTTGCAATGTGTCATAATTTGAACCGGGCGGCCGGGGTTTTTGCGATATAATTCTTCAATAATTATTTTACCGTGATGGCCGATTGATTTGTTAATCTCGACATCTTCGTCGCATAGTTCCGCCGCACGTTTAATGGCCGCATTCAAACGTTGTTCAGGAGATAAGGGCATGATTGCCTTCATCATTTGATCGAGTGTCCATTTAAGATTGACGGCAGTGGGCCGTGCGTCAACCAATACTTTATACGCTGCCGCAATACCTGAATCAGATGAATCATGACGAACACCGAAAACAAGACCATACGCCCCCGTCATACCAATCAACGGCGCGCCACGCACCCACATATCCCGAATGGCCGTTACGGCTTCTTCAACAGTTGCCAAAGGAACAAATTTTAACTCCCACGGCAAAAGACGTTGATCAATCACCCGTACCGACGTTGCCAGATCATCAGCCGGTGTAATCGAACGATAAGAGATGCCATTTATTTTCATGATTTTTTCCTTAAAAAGGTTTCAGTGTTATTTACGTTAAGATTAATTTCTTGAAAATTGGTGACAAAGGGCCGATCAAATAAGTCAAAGGTATTACCAGGGCGTTGCAGGCCCAAACATTCAAAGCCAGCCGATTTTGCAGCATCCAATTCATCTGGGTTGTCGGATAAAAATAAAATTTCTGACGCCGGCAGTTTTATATGCGATGCAATTTTTATATAAGACTTTGGTTCTTTTTTACCACCTATATTTGTATCAAAATAATCTGAAAAATATGGTGTTAAATCGCCCGCAGATGAATATCCGAACAATAATTTTTGGGCCGGAACAGATCCAGATGAATACACATATAGTTTAATATCATTTTGATACCAATGTAAAAGTTGTGGGGCGACATCATCAAAAACATGCCCCTTAAACGCGCCTGACTTATATCCATCTTCCCAGATCAGGCCTTGAATATCTTTCAAAGGCTTAATCTTTTTATCTTCATCCATCCAATCAATCAAAATTTTTATTGCTTGATCTGACGATATTTGAGGAAGATTTTTCTCACGCGCAATATCAATCAAAATATCATCGATTTGATCAGCATTTTTTTGTATAAAATTGTGTAAATTCTTCCGGGCATATGGGAATAAAACGTCATACACAAAAGAAACGGATGTTGTCGTGCCCTCAATATCCGTAACGATTGCTTTCACCTTACCAAACATCATCAGGCTGCCTGCTGCTCTGGTACATACTTTGGAAAGGTCTCACTAATCATATCGCCTGTAAATTCAGCAACCCATCCATCGGGGCGTGTGAATAAACGAATAGCGGTAATAAAGGGCGTTGGTCCCATATCAAACCAATGCCGAATATTTTTGGGCACGCGAATAAAGTCACCGGCCTCACACAAAATCATCAGAACCTGATCGCCAATATGAAGATAAAACATCCCCGACCCCTCGACAAAAAATCGGGCTTCGTCATCGTCATGTGTATGTTCTGCCAAAAATTTCCCACGAATTTCATCTCGTTTGGGGTTATCGGGTAACACACGAATGACATCAACCGATTGGTACCCTTCGGTCTGCTTCAATCGATCAATATCATTTTTATAGGCATCCAAAACAGCCTGGTTATCGGCCGATTTTGGAAACACATTTCCCGGCACCCACTGTTCAAACGATACACCCATCTCCGCTAATTTTGCGGCCATTTGTCCTTGTCCAGAGGTAGAAAAAACAGGTTGAGACGGATTTGATACCTGATAAATCGTCAAAGCACTCATGACTTTTTCCCCTCATATAACAGCTTGGCTAACTCATAAGAAAACAATTCCTCAACCGCTTCAAATATATAATAGGCATATTCAATCGATTTTGCCCCAACGGTTAACCCATGACCCTGCACCACATACACAGGTGGCGTCCCCGGATGAGCGGCATACCACGCATCAATAATACGTTGCAACGCAGGCATGTCTTGTGAATTTTCGAAAATGGGAATGATCACATCTGTTTCATGTGTCGTAATGCCAGGAAACACCTTTAAAAATTCATAATTGGACAAGGTGATACGATCCGCTTGGGGAAATACAACACTATATGTGACGGCTGAACGCGGATGACCATGTAAAATAGCCTGAACCGTCGTATCCAATTTATACAATCCGGTATGAAGCAACGTCTCGGCCGATGGCCTCTTACCATCTAATGATTTACCATCTAAATCGACAACCATAATATCATCGGGAACTAAATGTCCCTTATGACGCCCCGATACTGTAATTGCCACTTGTCCGTCGGGCAAACGCGCCGATAAATTCCCCCCCGTCGCCGGAACCCATCCACGCGCGTCCAACTGTCGTCCAATTTGAACCAACGCTTGAGACGTTTCAAAAGGTACTTGAGGAGAATTTTCTATGTTTAATTTTTCGAACATCAATATAAAATAATTACTTCCTTACAAACGATAGTTCAATAGAAATAATGTTCTTTAAATGTTCATCAGCTTCCACTATATGGAAATATAT
>CAZLPZ010000066.1:0-962 GCA_964561535.1 uncultured Pseudobdellovibrionaceae bacterium
GGGTGAGATTTTCCGCGCCTATGCGCTCTACAAAAAAATGAATCATGATTTTCATGCAGTGTATGCGGCGTCAATCAAATCGACGGACGTGTCGGAACCGAACGATATCCGCCGGTGGTATGACGGCCGCGCGCAAAATGACGCGTCAAAAATGCGACACAGAATTTAACAGTTTCCACTTGTCCCCACAAGGTGGAAGGGGCCTCGGCCATGTCTGAAGAATGGGTGTGCCAAACTCTATGCCCCCACAGTGTAGAGCAAAAAACGGCAATCAGACATGCGCCGAGGGTTCCTAAGGAGGGGGGCCGATATCGGCTTTAATTCAGCCCGATCACGTATAATTAAAAATTTTCTTGGAAAATAAATTATAATATGGTTACATGATGTATCAGGAGATGATGATGACCACGCGCCTTTATACACATACCTGCTTTTTTAACCCGACCGTATCGCAATTGACGGCCGGTGCAGCGGCATATGCGCATGGACAAGGAATGAAAGCCGTATATGGCTCAATTCTTGTAAACGGGGATAACGCACCCCCACTCGGCTGATCTTTCATCTTATTGACTGTCAGCCCTCTAAATAACCCGGCTGGCAGTTCCCTCTCCCAAAAATCTAGAGTTCTGTCCGCCTTTTTAGAAACGTATAATAAAAGGACGGAAAATTATGAGTATCAGAACATTAAAAAGTGGCGATGAGCGTTTAGTAGAGCAGTTTCTGGCACAATATCCAGAAACGAGCATCTTTTTGCGCAGTAATATGCGACTAGCTGGCCTTGATAATAAAGGCCAGCGGTATCAAGGTGATTATCTTGGTTCATTTGCAGAAAATGGCGCAATCAATGGCGTTCTGGCCCATTACTGGAACGATTACATCATTATGCAGGCCCCTGATGAACATGCTTTGGATGAGCTGATCCGCGCCTTTCGTCAGGCGGTTAGGCGCACAGTGGCGGGTGT
>CAZLPZ010000066.1:972-2752 GCA_964561535.1 uncultured Pseudobdellovibrionaceae bacterium
GGCCCGGATGATCAAGCCGTACGGGTGATGTCTAACCTTGGTCTTTCAGAAGATCAATTTGCGCATAGTGCACCCGAAAAACTTTATGCGCTTGATTTAAGCGTGATGAAAATTCCAGAAAAATTCGATCCAAACTGGCAGATGAAACTTGCGCGTGAGGCGGGTTCAGAAACCTTGTTTGGCTGGATGAAGGCCTATCAAATTGAAACCTTGAACGTCGAAGATAACGACACGTTGGATCGGCGCGTTCAAGAAAGTGTTGATCGTGTTATGGCCGAATCCGATGTCTGGATTCTAATGGTGGATGGTCGTCCTGTATCGATGAACGCATTTAATGCCCGGTTACCCGACAGCGTTCAGATTGGTTCGGTTTATACGCCGCCTGGATATCGCGGCCAGGGCTATGCACGGTCTTTGCTGGCCCTGGTGTTGCAAGCGGTCCACAAAGACGGCGTTCAAAAGGCCGTTTTGTTTACCGATACCCCAGCAGCGGCCAAGGCATATGAATCAATTGGGTTTAACCAGATTGGATCATATCGGATTACGTTGCTGAAACAGCCGATTAAATTGAATAAGGAGTTAAGTCCATGATCGTTGAAGTAAAACACTTAACCAAAACATTCGACCGTAAAAAGGGTGAATTTTTTACGGCGGTGGACGGGATTAATTTTTCAATCGCTGCGGGGGAACGGGTGGCCTTTATCGGCCCGAACGGGGCGGGTAAATCAACCACGCTTAAAATGTTGACCGGGATTTTATATCCGTCGGGCGGATCGGCAACCGTTGCTGGGTTTACGCCGTGGGAACAACGGCAAAAGCTCGCCTATGAAATTGGCATTGTCTTCGGTCAACGGTCACAGCTTTGGTACCACTTGCCTGTGCGCGACAGTTTTAACTTGATCGGCAAGATTTATGACGTGCCCGATATCGACTATCAAAAACGTCTGGGCCATATTGTGGGTGTGTTGCAAATTGGCGATTTGGTTGGTCAAACGGTCAAAAGCCTATCCTTGGGTCAACGAATGCGGTGCGAAATCGCCGCCAGTTTACTGCATAAGCCGAAAATCTTGTTTTTGGATGAACCGACGATTGGGTTGGACGTGACGGCTAAGGCGTTACTGCGGGAACATTTAAAAGATCTGGCGGACACTGAAGATACCACCATTATGCTCACCAGTCATGATACGGGTGACATCGAGGAAATTTGTGACCGCGTGATTTTGATTAACCACGGCCAGATCTTGCTCGATAAGCCGTTGCGTGAGTTGCGGTCGGAATTCTTGACCAAGAAAGAAATCACCCTGATCACGGATGAAGAAAACCCCCAGATTAATCTGGAGGGGGCAGAAATTGTCGGTCGTGACCGACACCGCATTACGTTGTCGGTTGATCAATCGAAATATCCCATCAACCGGGTTGTTGCGCAGGCGTTACAGGCATTATCGGTGCGGGACATTTTGATTGAAAATGCACCACTCGAGACCATTATTCGCTATTTATACGGAGATGAAAAATGAGTTATTCATTTTTTCTGTCACCTTCATATACAGCCTTTGTGTCATTTGGCTGGCGGCAAGCGTTGCAAGAGCGCGCGGTGATGATGGTTCAATTGATCACCTACGCACTTTTAATTACTATTTTTGCGAGCGTATTTCAGGTCACGCCGTTTGATGAATTACCATCATCGATTGCACTGAATGTCACAATGATGATTTGGTACATCACCGTGACCGAGATTGTCACTTTTGCAGGCGGTGGCGGTAACTTTCATGAAGTGAGA
>CAZLPZ010000067.1:0-2511 GCA_964561535.1 uncultured Pseudobdellovibrionaceae bacterium
CAAATTTCCGCCGTTGGACCCCCCCCCTTTACGATTATTATTCAAGATACAAAATCGACGGTAACGCGTCGTGTGTTGGATGGCACACCTTTTTTAAAATCATTCCAGGAAATGGTGCGCGTGCATTTAAAAGAATCGCGTCCGTTAGATCCGTTGGAAGAGATAAATATGAATAATAATTTTAAAGGACCCGATACGATCCAACTCCTTATTCGCGGGGATCAAATCGATTTGCCAGATGAAATTACAATAAAGGGTGGACAAATTCGGATTCGTGAATCAATGGTGGTGACGCGCGGGTATGTGGATCGGTTGGGGTGGCGCGCCCAGGCATTGGATCAACGTAAACAATACGAAGACTGGAAATCGCGGGGATTGATGACTCCTCCGCGTCTTAGATAAGGAACGATATGCTTATTTTTAAAGCATGCTCACCGGGTTGATGCTTTCGCGGCCTTTGCGGATTTCAAAATGAAGTTGGGAGCGTTTGACACTGCCTGTTGACCCGACTGTCCCGATGGCTTGTCCTTGTTGTACAATTTGACCATCCCTCACCAATGTTTTGTCCAAATGAGCATAAGTGGTGATATATCCGTTCGGATGTTTCAAAAGTATAAGGTTTCCATACCCTTCAACTGCGTTTCCGGTATAGACAATGGTGCCAGCTCCGGCCGCGCGTACCGCTGTGCCTTTTGGAGCCGCGATATTGACCCCCTCGTTATATAACCCCCCCGATTTTGGGCCATACGTTGATAAAATGGGGCCTACAACGGGTCGTGAAAATCCACTTCGTCCAACAGGGCCTTGAATAATATCGGGTCCGGATAAAGCCGTCGGAGTTGGGGCCTGAAAGGACACGAAGCCATTTGTAAAAGAAGGTTTTTGACCCGGGACAACAGGACCTGTTCGCGGTGTTGCGGTCATTGACACAGGCCCCAGGGTGGCGACCTGGACCGACCGTGCGTTTGTGGTGTCTTGAAATGGGGGTTGTGATTGCGTCACAAAAGTTACCGGCGCGGCAAGATCAGATACAGATGGCATAACATGAGAGGTTAAAGGGATTACCTGTTTTTCCCTGAAATGGGCGATTTTTATGTCTTGTCCAACCCGTAACCTTGGGCCATTTTGGGAGATTACGCTTTGGGGATCAATCCCAAACAGGCGCGCAATGGAATAGGCCGTATCGCCTGTACGTACTTGATAGGTTTTTGGGGGCGGCAATATTAATCGCATCCCTTTTTTAAGGGCGGTCGCGGGGGATAGATTGTTTTCCGCGGCGATGTCTGTCGGTAATAAATCATAATATCGTGCAATGGATGCCAGGCTTTCGCGAGCCAGAACCGTATGGACCCCCCGGCTGCCATACCCTGGGCTTGCGCCATATTGGATAATCGGGGCGGGGTTGGCTGCAGCAAATTTTTGGGCTTTTATCAGCGAACCACTGCAAGCGGACAGAGTGATCGTAAAAATAGAGGCCGCCATTAAGACAAAAAAAGAAGAATATGTCATGCATACGCCTCCATCGGTTCAGGTGCCGCGGGGACTGTGTCGGATGCAATATCTGGGACCATGGGCACAAATCGTACGCCGCATAAGGGGGTTGATGAATACATATCGTCTGCCAACTTGACCACACGGCGCAGTTCTTGACGCGCGCCAACCCCCCCCACGGGCATCACCAATACCCCGCCGATCGCGAGTTGATCGAGCAATGCCTGAGGGACTTTGGGAGCCGCAGCGGTGACCATAATGCGATCAAAAGGGGCTTGGATCGGCCATCCGGCAAATCCATCGCCGATAATTGCGGTAATATTATTCAAGCGCTGAATTTTAAATTTTTCTTCGGCCGCGATTAAAAGGGGTTTATGCCGTTCAATCGTATATAAACGGCGGCAGAGGCGGGCGAGGATACTGGCCTGATACCCGCTGCCCGTGCCGATTTCCAGAACCTTGTGCAGATTAGTGACATTCAGGGCTTGGGTCATCATCGCCACAACGGTGGGTTGTGAAATGGTTTGTCCCCGCCCAATGGGGAGGGCGACGTCGTCATAGGCTTGAGAATGTAACCGTTGGATAAGGAAAAGTTCACGCGGTGTTTGCAACAAAGAATCAAGGACTTGTGGATCATTAATCCCATTTTGCTTGAGACGTTCAAGAAGGGCCGTTCGGGCAGCAGGAGGAAAAGGAGACATGCATCACCGAGAAAAAAACGAGGAAAAGGGGGAGAAAGCGGGAGAAAGCGGGAGCGTTTCGTGTTTTTATTATGCCGAAAATGAAACTTATCCACAAGGAAATTGTGGTTCGATTCGGATATCAGTATAAATGGGAAGATATTATAAAAAATATTATTTGATTTTGTATGATGTTGAGCGCCCGCAAGGACGCGACGACGGGAGGGTGAGGGGTAAATCCCCCGGTCGATCATCTGTTCTTTAGAATCATTTTTCTCTCTCTTTCTCTTCCTCTGTGCTCTCATCTCAAACAAAAATCGGCGCGCCGTTTTCGTATCTG
>CAZLPZ010000068.1:0-2322 GCA_964561535.1 uncultured Pseudobdellovibrionaceae bacterium
ATCCCAGACAGCATGATAGAAATTAGTTGTTATTGTTGATATTTTCATGATTAGAAAATACTAATATGACAAAATATTAGAAAGGTCAATATTAAAAAGTACATTAAAAAATTTTGAAATTATCGATGATACTTTTGCCGACAAAGGCATCTGAACATTGCTCACGTTTGGCAATATTGGTCAGGGTCATGCCGCCAAAATGCTGATCCCGCCAGATGATTCCTTGAACCAATCGTTTCAATGGGTCGGGCGGTAGGTCTAATAAATCGCGATTGGTGATAATTTACGTTTAAACTGGTCAAGTTTTGCCGTCTCTGACCCGCCCATATACATGAAATCAATGCGATCTTCTGAGCTTTTCAATTTTAAAATCATATATTTTTTCTTCTATCGACGCATTTTGTTTATCGTCACTCTTGGTAGAGTGCCAAAGGTTCAATCTTACAAAATAAGAATTCTGTAGTCCTGTCGGGACATTGGGCACAAGTCCTGCTCGCACCAGTTTGTAACATGATAATTCTCGTCCAGGATATAAATTGGCAGATCGGGCCAATTGATCATGCATAACGCTATGGCAGGTAAGTTCTTCTAATAGATAAGCAGCGCATCGTCGAATATTCTCTGGTGTTTCTAGGACCGGTCTAGAGCGCCTGCGACGTATAAAGAATCCCTCTACATCTTTCATGATTGCTTGGCGGAAGGGGAGGTGGTTTTGAAAAGCTTTTTCAAATTGTTCATGATAGGTCGGATAGGATGGATGGTTAAGCCATTTTTTCCATCTTTTTATCACATATGGTATTTTAATTTTTTGGAGGGTCTGGCTTTCTTTCGCAAGCCATATATCTCCGGCCTGAAGAGCATGTGTATATGCTGATTGCTCATTTTCAGCATTGATCATGTACGTGTGTCGATAAAGTAGATCGGATAGATCAACGGTACAGAATTTATAGTTTGAATTGTTAATAAAATCGATGATTGATTTTAATGCCTCTCCAACATGGTTTAGACTTTCTAGGCTGATGGCAAGTATGCAATGGTCGAACTTATTCCAATCAGGGGTCCCTTTTGGAAAAACTTTCATTTTTCCTCCTCATCATACTTAATATCGCATGTGCTATGAGTCGGTTGGATCGATTGATTCCAGATATAGTTGAATAAGCGGCGTTGTTCATCTGCGATACGATTATCTTTTAAAATGATGACTCTTTTGCGATCTTTCCATGTCATCAGATAGGCAACGCAATCACCGTAAATTGCTTTAACGTCGGAATTAACAAAAAGACTTTCGATCATCCAACGATATTCATTTATTGGCCCCATCAGATATGTATCTTGATCTTGGATAAGGGAACGAAAACGTACCCCACCACGACGCATTAACCGAAATTTTTCTAGTACGTCGGTTGGTGTACGTCTTTCATTTGATGCGCTAAATAGGATTTCTCCTTTTGTGGTTGCAAGGGCAAGATAGGCTTCATCGAGCATACGAAGGTAACAATCATCACCCTCTAAAATATGTACAATATCCTGACGTTTGCGGACGCCACCTTCAATCAGTTCAATTCCCGCTTCGTCAAAGGCCGCAGCTAGTTTGTCTTGGGTTGTGATGCTTGCCTGCTGTTTTTCAACTTCAATGTTGGCAATGGTCGGCAGTGAAACGCCCGACCGTATAGCCAAGTCATTTTGGCTCCATTTTAAGAGGGCACGGGCTGCACGAATTTGATCAGGATTTATTGTCATAATGAATATTTTATAGAGGTTATGCTATAACTTATGCACAATAATATTATTTACATCATAAATCAATGCTAAAAATACATTTTTTCAAAATATTTCTTGACTATGAAATATGTAATGCATTATACATCACATAATGATTTTAAAAACATAGACCATCTGAGTAATTTAGGAAAATTTTGATATCTAATTTATTAAATAAGCAATCAAATGACAGAATTGAACGTTGGGGGACGTAAAATGGAACGAAAGACCTTCATATTTAATAACACTGATCTTCTGGCCGACCTGAACGCCCGGTACGGCGCGGTGATGGGTCCGGCGATTTATGATCAACTCGCACAACCGGCGGCGATTCCGCCTGGGGGCAATCATGTACCGGATTGCGCGCATGTTTTGCGGTTAAGCGAAATTGCGCATCGTATGCGCGCCCATGTTTGTGATTTGATTGCGCAGTATCGCACGGCGCGTCATACCCCTAAAAACTGGTCTATAAATATGGCCGCTTTGTTCGAAGGGGACGGGACAAAGGGTGAGATTTTCCGCGCCTATGCGCTCTACAAAAAAATGAATCATGATTTTCAT
>CAZLPZ010000069.1:0-2302 GCA_964561535.1 uncultured Pseudobdellovibrionaceae bacterium
GTGGTGTTACACGCGGATAGCAGGAAAGATCGGCACCAACAAGATGGCCCCGCGCTGTGGCAAATCCGGTCCCGCAGGCTGGCCGCGTGACTTTGGCCAGGGGCGGCATTTTGCGCGCGGTTTGAAATACCCTTCTGTTGTTGGGGTCTTTCAACCGCTGCGCCAAAGTCACTGGTCAGATACGAAAACGGCGCGCCGATTTTTGATTGAGATGAGAGCACAGAGAAAAAAAGAGAGTACACAGAGAATGAGATGAGAAAGAGAAAAAAAATGATACTAAAGAACAGAAGATCGACCGGGGGATTTACCCCTCTCCCTCCCGCAGAGGGGATTCCCTCATTTCCTATTCTGTTGTGAATATAAAAAGTTGAAAATTAAATAACTCCGCAATTTTAATCAAAACAAAGACGAAAGGTCAGGCTATTCTTCGCTCATGAAAAAACAAAATACGATTTTATCTCCGATAACGCCAACCACCCAACGGTTGATCCGTGCCATCGATTATATCGAACAGCATCTCATGAATGACGTACGGCTGATCGATGTGTCGCGTGCGGCATGCCTATCACATTATCATTTTATGCGCACGTTTCACGCAATGACAGGTATGACCATCGGAACATATATTCGACGACGACGATTAAGTTGTGCAGCGGACATTTTGGCCCAAACTTCCGCCCGCATCATTGATATTGCTTTTGATACGGGGTTTGAATCTCAGGCCGCCTTTACAAGGGCTTTCAAAGAATTTATCGGAATTCCGCCATCTATTTTTCGAAAAAACCCGGATCATCCTTTCTTTCAACAACCCCCATTCACCTATTCTGATTTCATCTCCAGCAAACAAGGAAACATCATGACACCTCAATTTAAAGACCGCGATGCGTTCACGATCATCGGAATTGGTAATGATTTCATGCCGTTTGATTCCGAAAATATCGGAAAATTATGGGATCGATTTTTAGAACAACGTCCGAAAATCAACGCCGCAGACGGCGCTCTGGCCTACGGCGTTTGTGATAGCCCCAAAAACACATCGACTGCACCCGATCAATTTCATTATACCGCCGGGATTGTGGTCACACCCGATACGGACATTCCAAAAAATATGGAGAAAATAACCATACAAGCTGGACATTATGCGGTGTTTACGCACAAGGGATTACTGAAGGATTTTCCAAAAACGGTAAATTATATTTGGAAAGATTGGTTGCCCAATTCAGGATATACGCATGCAAACGCTCCCGATTTCGAAGAATATGACGACCGCTTTAAAGGCGATGATAAAGACAGCGCCTTTGATATTTATATCCCGGTTCAAAAACAATAAAGATAAAAAAAACCCCATGATGACTCACAGGGGTTTTTGATATTTTAAAAATGATCCGTTTATCGCGCGCGGTTTTGACTCCCGTCGCGATGGTTTTCCCGGCGATTTTCACGATGATTCTCACGGCGATCCCCGCGGTTTTCGGCGCGGTCCCGAACGTTCTCGCGTTTGTCTTTCACATCTTCCCGACGATCCACCCGGTTTTCAATGCGGTCCACATGATCTTCACGGCGGTCCAATCGATCCTCGATCCGGTCGCGCCGGCCGCCGTCATGTTTCGCGTCACGAAGATCTTCCCGTTTATCCCGAATATCTTCGCGGACATCTCGTCGGTCTTCCCGACGATCCTTGATATCTTCACGCTTGTCTTTAATGTCTTCGCGGCGATCGATCCGATCTTCTCGACGATCTAATCGATCCTCGACATGATCCAGCCGGGCGCGCAATTCAGGGGGCAAAGGTTCGCCCGGATGGGCCGTTTTCCATACTTCGATCTTCCCTTGAATTTCGGCGCGCCGCGCCTCGACCTCAGCACGGTGTTTTTCAATGTTTTCTTTGCCGACAATAAGGGTATGAGGGACAAGATTTCCATTTTCATCTTTAACATCAGAAATGGTAATGCCCTCCCCTAATGAATGGACGACCCCGGCCGGACTTTCAACCGAGTTATCCTCGGCCCGGGCAGTCATGGGCGCCGCCAAAATTAACGCCACCAAGGCAACAGAATAAAATAATGATGATCGAACCATAATATCCCCCTATTTTTGGAAAATCCGGTAAAATAACCGACAATTCCTATTTTGCCCTCGAAAAGGTTAACGTCATCTAAACCTTATAAATAACCCCTTGATTTTAAGGCCACATCCTTGTAGAACCCATCCATCTAAAGCCAAGCTCGACGTGCGGTCGTGGCGGAATGGTAGACGCGCAGCGTTGAGGTCGCTGTGGGGCAACCCGTGGAAGTTCGAGTCT
>CAZLPZ010000070.1:0-2276 GCA_964561535.1 uncultured Pseudobdellovibrionaceae bacterium
GGTACTTTTCCGGGTTTTCCTGAACAAGCGATACTTCGACCGCTTCGTTAGGGGGGGTAAGCGCCATAGGGGGCTCCTTAGAAAGTTATGAGGCGACCCCGCTTCTTCTTCTTGAACTCACCCAGCTTCAGGGCGTCGTTCCGGGCGCGGTACGCGAGAATTGCGGCGGGGGCAGAGTCGATCTTCTTCAGCGAGCCCCTGCGGTCTTTAGTGACGATGTAAGCCTCTTCGGCCTTGTCCTCGAGCTTGATCTTGACCTTGCGGGTTCTGGCGTTCTCGAGATGCCAGATGAAAAGCGATTTGCCGTTGCGAAGGTCGTTATGTGTCCTGAGTTCATCGGTTCCGAGCGCCACCGTCTGCTGACGGATCGCGGTGCGAAGCGCACCGGACGCGACAGCCATCTTCGTGTCCACGTTCGTCCAAAACTCGGTGACGCGCTTCTCGCCGAAGTCCCTGGCCCACTTCGGCAGGTATTCCGCCAGCCACGGCGGATCGGCGTACAGGCTCACGACGTTGAACTCGGAAAAGCACCACCGGACGGTCTGGTCGACCTCCTCCATCGGCACTTCCCACGGAATCTCCTTCGGCAAGTCCTCCGGGCGACCCCAGATACCAACGGGGAACAAATAGCCGTCCTCGGTACACCCAATCAGCGCCGTGTGGTCGTCGTACTCGGATGCGTCGATACCAAGGGTGATTGACGAACCGGGGGCAACCTCACGGGAAGCAACAATGTCCTCTAGCTGCTTCGCGGACACCCACTGCGTACCGGCAAGGCGGGGACGGTTCAGCCAATAACGATATGCCTCGGCCTCGGGATCTTCGGCGTCACGGATGATCCGCACGATGCGCTTGAAGTCCATCCACTCCGCCGCGGGGCCGTAGCCGTCTTTCATCGCTTTGATGAGCGAGGCGTCCACGTTAAAGCGTTTTGGTTCCGGTGCCTGACGGTGATCGTAAAGAACACCGGTTTTTAGCACCGCCTCCGCAACGGGTGTCCCCTGGTACTTGTCGGACGCGAGCTCCGCGATGGAACGCTCACCCGGCTGCCACGCGGTAGTCGTGTCGAGCATCCACGGCTCGCCCTCTTTACGTTTACCCGTGTTCCTGGCTACCGTTCGGTACATCTTGCGAAGCTGGTCCGTCGTATAAAGGTGCGTCTCGTCGGCGACCGCGAAAGTTTCCTTACCGCCGTCCTTAGCCGCCGAGGATGACGTTGACGGGGTGATCTCGCCGCCGTCCGGCAAGAAAACGCGGGTAATGCCGACCTCCTTGCCCATCTTCAAACCGAAATGCTCGCCGGCCAGCCCCTGCGTCAACATCGAAACAACATTGTCGTAAGTGTTGCCCGACTGGTCCTCTTCAGTGGCGAGACACCGGATATACGGGGACCGGACAGGCTTGCCGACCGGCTCACCCTCCGCGAACTCGTAACCCCAGTCGCTCACCTCGCCCTTCTCGGCCCAATGGCTAAAGCGCACGGGACCAAGAGCCTCCGCGCACACAATGGCTCCTGCAATTTCCGATTTAGCGCGGCCCTTCGGCCTCGAGAGGATGGCCCGCTGGACCTGACGCCGCCCCTCCTCATCCTCGCCCTCGGAATGGACGCGATAACACCACGCAATGAAAGCCGCGATCTCATCATCAACCTCAAAGGCATCGCCCTCGACATCGCCAGGGCCATGACAAAGGAACGTTTCGATCCAATCGGCAATCTGCCAACCCAAGGTCGGAAAATCAACCTCGGGGAGAGGCGAAGTCGGCAACGGCATAACGCCGCTACTTCACAACGGAAAGGCGGGTACGTCGACCGTGGCTACGGCGCTGACGGGCCACCGGCTTAGCGCCAGCCACGTCGTCCGATTCCTCCACGCGGTAGCGCAACTTGCGCTTACCTTCCGGGGTCAGGCCGAGATCCGTCATTCTCATGCGGACCTCCTTCGCCATCGAAGCAGACATGCCCTCGTTGTAAAGCCGGATCGTGTCCAAGGCGAAAGCGACATCCGCAGCCGTGTAAACAGACGTAGCGGGATCATCACGCCAGCGAGACCACGCATCTATCGCCCGTTCCGACCACTCAGCGTCATCCGGCAGATCCGGCAGGGCAGAAGGGGCTGATGAATCAAGAGTTACCCAATCACCACGGGCAGGAACGTTGCTCCTGCGGCGGTTCTCGGCTGGTGCTGGTCCAATACCGGCCATCGCGGCCTCCTTCGGCTTGACAGGCCACGGGCCCATCGGTTTGTCAGTTTCCCCTCGATAGTCCAGACCCGTAT
>CAZLPZ010000071.1:0-2263 GCA_964561535.1 uncultured Pseudobdellovibrionaceae bacterium
CCCCCGGGGCGGTTTGTGCGCACACATTGGACACCAAGTGAAAATAAAGCGGGTGGTACCCTCGCAGGCCATGGGGAAATGTCGGTCATGCATGGACGTGTTTTTGAAAAGGTCGGTGTGAACGTGTCGGTCGTAAACGGCGTCTTCGCCCCCGAATTTCGCGGGCGCATTCCCGGTGCGATGGATAACGACGGCAAATTCTGGGCCGCCGGTATCTCACTCGTCGCGCATCTATGGAACCCGCACGTCCCGGCTGTCCATATGAACACGCGGATGATTGTCACGTCGAAACAATGGTTCGGCGGTGGGGCCGATTTAACCCCCATGCGCGAGAACCCCAACGACACCGCACGGTTTCACGCGGGACTGCAGGAATGTTGCGACCGCCACGATCCAGCCTATTATCCCAAATTCAAAAAATGGGCGGATGAGTATTTTTATCTCCCGCACCGACATGAACCGCGCGGTGTCGGCGGTATTTTTTATGACGAATTAAACACAGGGGATTGGGATGCGGATTTTGCGTTTACAAAAGATGTCGGCCAAACCTTTGCCGATTTGTATCCGCAAATTGTGGCCGCGCATATGAACCGTGATTGGACCGATTCCGACCGCGCGCATCAATTGCAACGCCGCGGCCGATATGTGGAATTTAATTTGCTGTATGACCGGGGCACGATGTTTGGATTAAAAACCGGCGGGAATGTAGACGCAATTTTAATGTCCATGCCGCCGGCTGTCACGTGGGGGTAGGAAGGAAAGAACAATCAACCGGCTTAAACACTCTACCCCGGGCCGCCGGCCAGTCCGCCCACTGTCGGCGAGGCCGCAATTTGTTTGGTGGCATCCAAGCCACTACTCATCGTATTAGATGCACTGTCTAAAGTCGGGCGACGACGTTTTTCAAGGTCGACAAACTGCTGGGCAGCCTCCCGCATATGAGCCAACCCTTCACGTCCATCGGGCGTTTTTGTTGATTTTTCAAGTTGCCTAATCTCATCAAAAATAACGTGTCGTTGCACGGGGTCCTTTAAAAGGGCTGCTGTATCCATTTTTTTGCCTGTTTTCGGATCAACTATTTTTAATGTGCTCAATTGATCCGGATGGTTGGAGTCAAATAAAGCCGTTTGCTCACGATCAATCTGATTATTGATCTTATTATCTCGAATGACTTTTTGGGGGTTCACATTTTTTGGAGTACTTGATAGTAGACTTTGTTCAACATCAAGGCCAACACCGCGCATGGCATCCCTTATCACTCCTGAACCAAGACCGAGTGTTGGATCAACCCGATCAATAAACGAAGCGACAGCCTCTGCTTTACGACCCCTGGCCAGTGCGGCACCAGTCGGGAAAACAGCGCTTGCCACTTTTCCAAACTGCCCTTTTAAATCATAGCCGGCGGCCCTTGCTTCTTGTAAAGCTATTGTCCCGACAAGAACTGTCGCGGCAATCCCCCCCATAACCCCAATGTGGGCGTGACCACGTTGGGACTTATTATGCTGGACGTTACTACTATGTTCGCCAGAACTGTTGTTCGGTACGGGTTCCCTACCACCATGAACACGCGCTTGATCCTCCACCAAATTTTTAACCTTTTCACTTTCCAGTGATTCTCCTTTTAATTTTAAGATCATTCCACTTCTTGATGAATGCCCGTCGCCTACTTCGAACCCCTGCTTTGTAAGATAATCCCTAATTTTTTCTATTTCCTCCGGTTTTTTTCCGTGTATAGGGATATTTGGTCCCCCCGTACCATCAACAATTTTAAATTCGGGGACATTCATAAGATCGAGTTGAACCCGCGCCCGCGCTGATGCATTTTCTATATGCGTATTTGGGTTAAATCCCTTTAATCTCTTCATTTCTGCCTCATGGGCCTGAACTCGCTGAGCCTCATGAACAGTTTTTGCTTGTGTCAAATTTTCTCGAATACCAGGATTAGATTCTTCTGGTATAAAAACACCACTTGTCTCCACGCCATTTTCTAATTTATAGGAAGAAACGGGTTGGAGACCTTTAAATTTTTCCCTGATGACCATTTTTTCTTCATCAGTAAGAAGAGGCATACCCCCATTATAGGATAATGGTAAATATACCCCACCCCGAGCTCCTTGAGGAGAATCCTGAATAATACGACCTGTCGTAATGAATTTATCAAAAGCAGATTGTCTTGGATCTGTCATCATACCCCTTAAATTTTAAAGATGGCCTATTTTAAAAATAAGGATACAATAATGTTATTTAATAAAGACATAAAAAT
>CAZLPZ010000072.1:0-2236 GCA_964561535.1 uncultured Pseudobdellovibrionaceae bacterium
CTGACTCCCGTTGATTTCGGGGCGTTATATATGGAACGGTATGGGAAGAAGGAATCGGAGTAATCTTTATGACCTACCGCGTTCTCATTGCTGATAAAATGGATAAAGTCGCGACCGATATTTTTACGGAACGTGGCATTGTGGTTGATGTCAAAACGGGACTGGCCCCGGCTGACCTCGCCGCCATCATTGGCGATTATGATGGGGTGGCCGTGCGGTCCACCACCAAAATTGGGGCAGATGTGTTGGGCAACCCGGGCCGCCTGCGCGTTATTGGTCGGGCGGGCATTGGCGTGGATACGGTGGACGTACCGGCGGCGACGCGCGCGGGAATCGTGGTCATGAACACGCCCTTTGGTAATTCGGTGACAACGGCTGAACACACGATTGCGATGATGATGTCACTCGCGCGACAAATCCCGATGGCGAATACCTCAACCCACGCCGGTAAATGGGAAAAATCGGCGTTCATGGGCGTTGAACTCATGGGTAAAACGCTTGGGATTATTGGATGTGGGAATATTGGTCAGATTGTGGCGTCACGCGCCTTGGGCCTTCAGATGCGGGTGATGGCGTATGACCCGTATTTGACCGATGACCGTGCGGTGTCATTGGGCGTTGTGCGCGCGACGCTTGATGAGATTTATGCGGCGGCCGATTTTATAACTATTCATACACCGATGACGGATCAGACGCGGGGATTGGTGAACGCGGCGGCCTTTGCCAAAATGAAAAAAGGTGTGCGTATTATTAACTGTGCCCGGGGCGGATTGGTGGTCGAGGCCGATTTAAAATCGGCGATCGAGGGCGGAATTGTGGCCGGCGCGGCCCTTGATGTGTTTGAAGTCGAACCCGCGACCAATAATATTTTATTCGGGGTTCCCAATGTGATTTGTACGCCGCATTTGGGGGCCAGCACGACGGAAGCCCAAATTAATGTCGCGCGGCAAATTGCCGAACAAATGTCCGATTTTTTGTTGAACGGAGCGGTGGCCAATGCCGTGAACAGCCCGTCCGTGTCGGCTGAAGATGCGCCGCGCCTAGCCCCCTATATCGCGCTTGTTGATGCGATTGGAATGATGGCTGCCCAGATTATTGATGACCCGTATACAGCACTGACCGTTGAATTTGCGGGGGCCGTTTCGCGGTTGAATACCAAACCGTTGGTGGCGCGTGTTTTGGCGGCCGCGTTATCGCGTGTATCCCATACCGTGAATATGGTGAACGCGCCCGATATTGCGCGGTCAAACGGCATTGTCGTGCAATCGGTATTGAATGATGACCCTAATCGGTTTGATGCGACCGTGAATGTAGTCATTAAAACATCCAAAGGCACCCACAATATTAAGGCCACGTTATTTGGCGGCCATCCCCGCATTGTCGATATTGACGGGGTGGCGATTGATGCCGCTGTTACCCCGCATATGATTTTTATCCGGAACAAAGATCAACCCGGCATGATTGGAGCATTGGGTACCGTATTGGCGGACGCCGGCGTCAACATCGCCGATTTCCGCTTGGGTCGAATGGCGGGTGCGGGCAGTACCGCTGTTGCGTTGGTGTCGATTGACAGTGCGTTAACGGACGATGTGTTATCTCGCGTGCGCGTTGTGTCCCAGATTGAAATGGCGAAACGGTTGGGGTTTTAAAAACAGATTGATGAATAAATTTTAGTAATTTAGCCTGGAAAAATCGTCTTCTGGACCTTGAAAATCAGGGCTCGTGACAAGTGGCTCATAAGGTCTTGCGGTAACGTCAAGGTAGGGACCAACATTGGTTACAGTGACATTTACTTGGTGCAATAAACTGATACCAATCCGCATCGCGTCTATTGGAGTGTTGAAACGACCAACATCTTTTAATCTGTCGCCGCCGAAAGTTGGAACAAATCCATTTTGCTTTTCTGCGACTACATCGCCTAGTCTTGTAATGTGAATTTTTCCGTTTCCATTATGGAGGCGAACAACACGGTCCCAAGAGCCACTTAGTTTTGCTCTCTGTTCGCGAATAGAAGATGTAATGCGGTAAAAACCAAAAGATTGTTGTATCATTTATTTTTCCTTTTATCTCCCATTTTTTATACGTAAAATATCAAGATTGTCAATAATAAAAAACCCCGGGGTTTACCCGGGGTTTTTCTGTTGTTACGAGGTCCTGGCCTGCGCCGGGACGGCAATTGTTATTAATCCAAAATCTTTGCAACGACGCCGGCGCCGACGGTGCGGCCGCCTTCGCG
>CAZLPZ010000073.1:0-2009 GCA_964561535.1 uncultured Pseudobdellovibrionaceae bacterium
CGCGGGAGTGCCAGCCGGTGACCCGGTATTCCTCCTCGGTCATCCAGACGCCGTGCCCAGCGGCGAGACTGACCACCTTGTCGGCGTGGTCGTCGCAGTAGTGCCGGACCATGACCGTGCTCTTCGTTCCCATCACATCTCCGAGGTCCCACTTGGCTACCGTCGTGGCCTCAGCCGTGCATCCGTTCGCTTGACACATCTGCACGCCCTTCACCGCTCCACCGGCTCGCTCGGGGTGGGCGCGGGGGCGGTCTGGTACCGCGGCGTGAACTCGGTGAAGTGCGGCCCGTTGCACTTCCACGGCGTCTGGCAGTTGGGGCACATGTCGTCCGCTTCGTCGAACGCCACCACCTCCCCCGACACGCCAGCGGCGGGCGCGTGGGCGGCGAGGGTGGCGTCTGCGACCGCGAGCGCGTGTCGCATGAACGCCTGGTAGTCGATGACCAGCGATGCCAACGTCTCCCAACGGAGGTGCCTCAGCATCGGCTCATGCAGGGCGCACATCACGAGGTTCCCGTCATCGTCGGTCGCGCTGTCCGGGTCGCAGGTGCATCCGGGGATGGCGGGCGCCGGTTCCCTCACCGCGATGGCTCGCAACGCCGCCTCCAGCGCCGCCACGCGACCGGGGGCCTCGGCGGTGGCGAGGGCACGCGAACGCCACGGCTTGCCGCAGACCGGGCAGTCCGCCCAGATGGGGTAGCCGTCCCGTTCTGCCAGCGGGTGCATGCAGTCATGCTCCCGCGCCGTGGCTGCGGGGGTGGTCATCGGGGTGCCTCCTCGATCTGCGCCACCACGGCGGCGCTGTACTCGTCGTCGTTCGCCCGGCGCTGCTGGGCGGCGGCGATGCCCTGCTCGCGGGACCGCCAGGTCTGCTGCGCCCAGAGGATGTGGCCGCCCAGCGGCGCGATCCACTGGTGCTCGGTGACGCCTTTCCCGGAGGTGTAGGTGCCGCGGGAGTGCCAGCCGGTGACCCGGTATTCCTCCTCGGTCATCCAGACGCCGTGGACCTCTCGGACGTTGACGTGCGGCGGCAGGTTGGGGATGCGGGGAAGCCATCGGAACTCGGGGGTGGTGCAGTAGGGCCGACACATCAGGAAGCCCTCCGAAGGACGAACTCGGCTTGGCGGATGTCCCACTTCGGGGCCTTGGGGTCAGACAGGGTGCGCCTGGCTGCTTCGACCTCCTCCGGGGTCGGCGGCGGCAGCCGCCCGTCGTCGTTCTCGACCACAGAGAGATGGGACGGGATAGGTCGGGACGGGACGGGACGGGTAGACGGGGACACCTGCCGGGACTCCCCCGGGGAGTCCCCCGGGGACACCTGCGGGGACATGAACCGTCCGGTGCTCGGGTTCTGGGTCACGGAGCCGGTCGCGAAGGCGCGCCCCGCCCCGGCGTTCCGCTGCGCGCGCTTCTTGTCGCGCTCGGCTCTGCGTCTGCCTTCCACGTCGGCGCGGGAGTCGTTGAACTCCAGGAAGTCGTGGATGAGGTAGCCGTCCGGGTGGCGCTCCCAGAGGCACGCGACCACGAGGGCGTCAGCAAGGGCGGCGGAGCCGCCCAGCTTCTCGACGCGGTCCCGGGTCACCACGCCATCGGTCAGCCAGCGGTTGCACCAGCTGACCGCCAGCCAGTGCAACCCGATCGCAGGGAGCCGGTCAGGCCCGAGGCGGTCCAACTTCGGGTGGTCGTAGAACGAGTCGTCGATGCGTCCCCAAGGCATCACTCGACCTCATCGACAAGGGACACGGCGATGACCGTTCCCATGTCGCCCATACGGTCGGCCACGCGCTGGGCCGTTTCCTCGACCCGGAACGCGAGCAGGGGCGTGAGGTCCCCGTCGGCTTCGACGAGGCACACCAGGTAGATCATTCGGTCTGTACTCCCGAACGCAACGCCCCCCGCCAGGAGTACAGCCTGACGAGGGGCGTTGAGCATCATATCCGTGTTGGCACCGCTGTACTCGGCCGTCGCATTGTACCCGCTCACGCCGCTTCCTGAGCCTTTCGAGCGCG
>CAZLPZ010000074.1:0-1883 GCA_964561535.1 uncultured Pseudobdellovibrionaceae bacterium
GCAACTGGTTACGGTAGATTAGTAACACGCCACGCAACAACTAACAAGCGCCTAGGTAGTGGGTCACTTTGAAATCTTGTTGTAGGGGCCGCGCTTTTTCGGGGCGGCTTCCGCAGCATCGACCAGCGCAGCAATGTCGCCAATCTCCCAAAGCCGGTCAGACACGCCAGCGGCCATTGCAGGCGTTAGGCGCAGCGTCTTATGGATGCGTACGAAGTTGTAATACATCATGTGCAGCGCGACCGCGTAGGCGTGGTTTTCGACCTTCTTGCTGAAACCGTTGGTCAGGCGCGTGAACCGGCGCATGTGCATCCGCATCGTCAGGTTCGACCGCTCCACGTAGGACGTGCTCACGTGGTCAATGTCGGGGTTGCCTTCGATGCGCGACTTAACGATGCCAGTGCATTCGGCGGGGCTGTAGCGGCCCTTGCCGCCATCCGGCGACGCGCCGTAAATCTTGACCAGCTGCGCATAGTCAACGTCTGCACCGAATGCGCCTTCGACGGCCTCCAGATAGGCGCGGTGGCCGTCTGAAGTCAGTTGCACGCGAGTTGCGAGGCGCGACGCCAGATCGTCCATGAACCACATTGCGCATTGGCCATCGCGACCACCGACGAAGTAGGAAACGATCATCTTGCTGTCGGCATCGATGGCGGTCCACGTCCAAGTGTCGCCAGCACCATCGGGGGCCGACTTGGCGTCGGCGACGTTCTTCTGCTTGGCGTAGGTGAACGACCAGATTTCATCGACTTGCACGCGCTTAGCTTTCACGTCGCGGACGTTTTCGTCGTGGTAGGCCATGCAGGCTTTGCCAGCGTCGATCAGAAGTTTGATGACCGTATTCTTGCTGGCGAGGGTCAACCGCGTGATGGAGCGAATGCTGTTCCCCTCGCACAGCAAGTGCAGGATGCGGGCGCGTTCTTCAGTTGAGAGCCTGTTCATAGGCTCTATTCATAATGACTCTTATGCTTGAGTGTCAAGCACCATGTGTCAGTTTGCTCACAATTTCCCGTAGGCGATCACCATGCATTGCAAGCACCTTGTCCGCGTCTCGCTGACCCGCCACCCTTGGGTTTACGGATGGCGGCGGGTTAACCCATGCCAGGATGTCGTCATTGCTCCGACGGGGACTTGAGGTTGCATCAGGATTGCGGTTCTTCATGGCCTCGGCTCCTCCATATGTGACTGTCTAATTCGGAATCGACGATTAAGTTCCGACGGGAAATAGTGCTTTCGTTTGATCCAAACAAATCCCTCCGATGAGGCGCCCATACACCATAATCCCAACAGGATGATGCCCGCTCAGCTCGAAAATCTTATTCACGGTATTGTAGATCTTTAGATTAGGCGCTTTGCCAATGGACACCGCGCTATCTGCAGCTAGTGCGACGGCCAATTTATTCAGGATTGCAATTTCAGCTGTCATGTTTGCCCCAACGCTTCGATGCCGCCGCCCGCGCGATTTCAGATCGCCGTTCAGGAGTGAGGCTGTCGGCGCGCGCCCGGCCGCCCTTGAGTCCGCCGCGCCGGCCAAGCAACACAGCGCCAAGATCGCGCCCATCATCTGTTGTGATTGGCCCGTCCGGTATCTCGCCTGACGCAATGTCTGCTATAAGCTTGGCAAGCTGGTTCGGGTCGCGTGGCCTTGGCCCGCGTGTCGTGATGCTCATCGCACTCCCCTAGCGAATCAAACCCGTTGCGATGTGACCATGCTTGAGCGAACATGCAAGAGCAACCCCCTCAAGCATGTGAGGCATTTTCAAACTGACCCACTACCAGCGCCTATGCGGCCCAGCCCCTACCCGCCCTAGCCGGGCGCGGTGTGCGCTCGACGCGCGGCCCCGCAATCAACGCGGGAAACAGTTCCGCAAGCGCCCATACCA
>CAZLPZ010000075.1:0-1673 GCA_964561535.1 uncultured Pseudobdellovibrionaceae bacterium
GCAAAGGCCGGTTTGACGATATGGAACGGTTGGCGGATGCCCTGCCCCCAATCCCCGACTTCCCATTTGGTCAAAAAGCAGCTATAAAAGCCGCATCATGACCGATACATTATTAGATCCTCATATCACCCATGAACGTACAGTTCATCCCGCGCGCAATGCTGCGGTCGTCGGATTGATCGACACAGATCGACAAATATTGATGGTACGTACCAAGCGGTTACCCAATCACTGGCAACCCGTGGGCGGTGGCGTCGAAGCACAGGACGCGTCACCGGCCCATACGGCACAACGCGAACTATACGAAGAATTTGGCCTGACCATCGACATAGACCTCTTCAAACATACTGTGACCACCAATTATGATTTCGGTGTAGGGCAAATTGATTTCTTTACCTGCTCACTCCCTCTTTCTTCCCTCCTTTCCCCCAATACGCAAGAAATTCTGGAATGGCGTTGGATATCATTGAATAAAGCAATAGATCTGCCTGTTTTCCCTGCAACCAAGACATTTTTAAACGCGCTGTTGCAATAAATAAACAAGACAAGAAGGGCTTTTATTTCTGTCATTTTCCCGCTATAAACCAGGGATCATGATCGAAAATTTAAATATATTAAAAATTGAACTTGAATCCTTGGTAAACGCGGCGGGTGACCTCGCAGCGCTTGATTCGGCGCGCGTTGCGGCGTTGGGTAAAAAAGGGAAAATCACTGAACTGTTAAAGGGCCTGGGTGCCCTTGATCCCGACACCCGCCGGGCCCAGGGCGCGGCGTTAAACGTTGTGCGTGATGATATCGCGACATTAATTGAAGTGCGCGAAACGGCGTTAAAGCGCGCCGATCTGGACCGCCGGTTGTCGACCGAAACGGTCGATATTTCATTGTCGGCCCGGCCCGACATCCGCGGTAAAATCCACCCGATTTCGCAAGCGATCGAGGACATCACCACGATTTTTGGTGGAATGGGTTTTACCGTGGCCGAGGGGCCGGATATTGAGGATGATTTCCACAATTTCACGGCGCTCAATTTTCCGCCCGGTCACCCTGCGCGGGAGATGCATGATACGTTTTATCTGCCCGATGATCCGAGCGAAACGGATGAGGCGCGTAAAAAATTATTACGTACCCACACATCAACCGTACAAATTCGGCACATGATGACACATAAACCCCCCGTCAAAATTATTTGCTATGGCCGCGTGTACCGCAGTGATTACGATATGACTCATACCCCAATGTTTCATCAAGTTGAGGGATTGGTCATTGATAAAACCATCCATATGGGACATTTAAAAGGGTGTTTGGCCGATTTCTGCCGTACATTTTTTGAAATTGACGATTTGCCCACACGGTTCCGCCCATCTTATTTTCCGTTCACCGAGCCGTCCGCCGAAATGGATGTGGGCTGTTCATGGGAAGGTGGTACCTTAAAAATTGGGGCCGGGAAATCGTGGTTGGAAATTTTGGGCTCCGGTATGGTACACCCGAATGTGATTAAAAATTGCGGATTGGACCCCAATGAATATCAAGGTTTTGCGTTTGGCGCGGGTTTGGACCGTTTGGCCATGCTGAAATACGGCATTCCCGATTTACGCAATATGTTTGAAGGTGACGTACGGTGGATCAACCATTTTGGGTTTGAGGCAGGCGACCGGCCAAATCGTGCGAACCAA
>CAZLPZ010000076.1:0-1568 GCA_964561535.1 uncultured Pseudobdellovibrionaceae bacterium
GGTCCCGACCGAGCACCGAGATCCTCGCGAGATCCCTGTCGGCGGCCGGCGGACTCGCGACGGCGGAGGCGCTAACAGAAGCTGGGCGAAGCTGGAGGCGAGTGCGCCGGCGGGCCGCGGCGGTGTCGCGGGGGCCCCCGGGCGCGGGCGGGGGCCGATTTTTTGGGGGCCCCCGCCGTGCGCGGGGGCGACACTGCTCTTGGGAGATACTATTCTTTTTGCCCCCCTTGCCGGGGGTCTTTAAAACCGCTATTTTTGATTCCAGTGATTTGTCTCCCTTTTAAACCATAAGGAAATCCCCCAAAAATGTCTTCTCGTGATGCTATGGATGTGTTCCAATCAACCCTCGTGCCGATGGTGGTTGAACAAACCGCGCGGGGCGAACGGTCGTATGATATTTATTCGCGCTTGTTAAAAGAACGGATTATCTTTTTAACCGGTGAAGTCGAAGATCATATGTCGTCGCTAATCTGCGCTCAGCTCTTGTTTTTGGAATCTGAAAATCCATCCAAAGATATTTATATCTATATTAACTCGCCAGGTGGGGTTGTTTCGTCGGGTCTCGCGATGCTCGATACCATGAATTACATTAAACCGGATGTCGCGACCGTGTGTATCGGTCAGGCTTGTTCGATGGGGTCGTTATTGTTGACGTGCGGGACCAAGGGGAAACGTTATGCCTTGCCGAATGCACGCGTTATGATTCACCAACCGTCCGGCGGCGCGCGCGGTCAGGCCACAGACATTGAAATTCAAGCGCGTGAGATTTTGAAATTGCGGGCCCAACTCAACCAAATTTATGTTGAAACAACAGGTCAGAAATTAAAAACCATCGAAGAAGCTGTTGAACGGGACAATTTCATGTCGGCGACCGAGGCCAAGGCATTTGGTTTAGTGGATCATGTGGTTGCCAGCCGCGACGCGTTACCCAAGACGGATGATAAGAAATAAGCAGTGTCATCCCCGCGAAGGCGGGGATCCAGAAAATAAAATGAGCAGCGAAGATTCTCACGTTTTTATCGTAGATTCCTGCATGCGCGGGAATGACAAGCCGATAGAGGTTTTAATATCGTCTAGACGAGGTTTGTAATGAACAGTTTTCTTTTTCCTGCCTTATTAATTGCGATGCTTGCCACTCTTGTGACGTTGATTGTGGGGCTGGTGGCGATGACTCGCGGGGGTCCATTTAATGAAAAATACGGCAATAAATTGATGCGTCTGCGTGTGGTGTTGCAAGGTGTGGCGTTGGTCATTTTTGCCCTCGCCGTGATGGTGGGGCGATAATAGAATATTGAGGTACTCATGAAAATTTTGGTCCCTATCAAACGTGTGCTTGATTATAACGTCAAGGTACGCGTTCGTCCGGATAATACCGGCGTTGATTTAACCGGCGTGAAAATGTCGATGAATCCGTTTGATGAAATCGCGGTGGAAGAGGCCGTGAAATTAAAAGAGGCCGGCAAGGCGACCGAAGTAGTCGTGATGACGATTGGCCCGGCGGTGGCCCAGGATATCGTACGCGCGGCCCTTGCCATGGGCGCAGATCGTGGCATTTTGATCACCACCGA